>NZ_RWKS01000015.1:0-113559 GCF_003985085.1 Sphingomonas sp. TF3
GCCTGGCAAGTTCGGGACGCTTGAGCGACGCTGCGATCGAACGCACCATCGCCGCGCTGAAAATCTGCGCGGACAAATTGAAACGCCGCAACGTCACCCTGTCGCGCGCGGTGGCCACCGAGGCCTGTCGCCGCGCCAGCAACGGAGCCGAGTTCATCGCTCGCGCTTATGCCGAAACCGGGATTTTGCTCGACGTTATCACCGCCGAGGAGGAGGCGCGGCTCGCGGTGCTCGGGTGCCATGCGCTGATCGAGCCGGGCGAAGACCCTGCGCTCATTTTCGACATTGGCGGCGGATCGACCGAACTGGTTCTGGTCGACACCCGCGGCCCCGACCCGAAGGTGCTGGACTGGCACAGCGCGCCATGGGGCGTGGTCTCGTTGACCGAAAGCGCCGGCCATGGCGACGGGCCGGAGGGCCGCGCGGCCGCTTATGCCCGCATGCGCGCGCTGGTTACCGAAAGCATGGCCCCCTTTGCGGCGCGGCTGCCACGCGGCATCGCGGTGCCGCGCCTGCTCGGCACATCGGGAACCGTCACCACGCTGGCAAGCGTGCATCTCGGCCTGTCGCATTACGACCGGGCGCAAGTGGACGGTTTGATCGTCCCCGCCAGCGCCATGCGGCGCATCAGTACCGAGCTTGCGGAAATGGACTTGCGCCAGCGCGCGCAATTGCCCTGTATCGGGTCGGAACGCGCCGATCTGGTCGTCGCTGGTTGCGCCATTCTGGAAACCATTCTGGACTTGTGGCCGGCCGAACGGCTCGGCATCGCCGATCGCGGCATTCGCGAGGGCATTCTTCGACGCTTGATGGGAAATGGTGCATGAGCCGGGATGGTGGCGGCCTGAGGGTCCGCGTGAAGACGGCACGCAAGCGCACCGCGCAATCGACGCGCTGGCTCGAGCGGCAATTGAACGACCCGTATGTGAAGCGCGCCAAGGCCGACGGCTTTCGCAGCCGCGCGGCCTATAAATTGAGCGAGCTGGACGAACGCTTCGCCTTCCTGAAGGGCAAGCGCCGCGTGGTCGATCTTGGCATCGCGCCGGGTGGCTGGTCGCAAGTGGTGCGACGGCTGGTGCCCAAGGCGGCGATCGTCGGGATCGATTTGCTCCCGGTCGACCCGATCGACGGCGTCACGATATTTCAGCTCGATTTCATGGCCGATGTCGCGCCCGAGCGACTGATGGCGGCGCTCGATGGCGCGCCCGACCTTGTGCTGTCGGACATGGCGGCCAATACCGTCGGCCATCCCCAGACCGATGCCTTGCGCACGATGGGCTTGGTCGAGGCGGCTTTGGCCTTTGCCATTGACGTGCTGGAGCCCGGCGGTGCCTTTGTCGGCAAGGTCTTCGCAGGTGGTGCTGACACCGCCCTGGTGGCGGAGATGAAGCGCAATTTCGCGACGGTGAAACACGCCAAGCCCGCCGCCAGCCGCAAGGCGTCGAGCGAATGGTATGTGGTGGCGCAGGGTTTCAAGGGTCGCGCCAAGGCCGCGACGGAACCAGACGAGGCGTGATCTGGGAGACGTAAATACGGTGTGGCAAACCACGCCGTCGGACGGCAAACGCGGGAACACGCCCCGCGCTACCGCCGTCCGCCACTTGGGTGACCCGCGTCTAACGCAAAGCGTCAGGCGCGGGCGTCATACTCAGCCTTCGTAGTCCGCGCCGAGATTCTGGTTGCGCGGGGGAGCCGCTGCGGTGAGGCGCAGCGCTTCGGCTGAAGCCGCCAGCGAACCGACCGCATCGGCAACATCGTCATCGTCCATCTGGACGCGCTGCAGACCGGAGACGACCGATTCCTGCAGATGCGCGGGCTGCACCAGCTCCTCGGCGATCTCGCGCAGCGCGACGACCGGGTTCTTGTCGCGATCGCGATCTAGCAGCAATTCAGCACCACCCGAAATCTGCCGCGCGCGCTGGGCGGCGAACAGGACGAGATCGAAGCGGTTGGGAATCTTGTCGACGCAATCTTCGACAGTGACGCGCGCCATGAACGGCTTCCTTGCTTGTACGACGATAGTCGGAAAGGCGGCGATTTAGGCTGGAAGTGCGCGGGAGTCAAGGAAAGCGGGTTGCATCCCGCCAGCGGCCCCGCCAGAGCAGGCGGATGGAGAGCCCGCGCGAACAACCGACCTTCACGGTCGCTGGCAACCGCCTGACCATGCTCGATACGGGTCCGCGACGCCTCGACACGCTGATCGCGCTGATCGACGGTGCCAAACACACGCTGCGCATCCTCTACTACATCTATGTCGATGACGCGGCCGGGGCCAAGGTGCGCGGCGCGATGATCCGGGCGGCGGCGCGCGGGGTGAAGGTATCGCTGGTGGTCGACGGCCTGGGCAGCGAAGTCGCCGAGAGCCATCACTTTTTCGAACCGCTACGCGAAGCCGGCGTCGAGGTCTGTCGCTTCGTGCCGCGCTGGGGCAGGCGCTATCTATTGCGCAATCACCAGAAATTGGCGCTGGCCGATGGCGAATCCGATCAAGCGCGCGCCATTATCGGCGGCTTTAACGTCGAGGACAGCTATTTCGGGACACCCGCCGAGCAGGCATGGCGCGACCTCGGTTTGCTGGTCGAAGGGCCCGCCGCGCAGCGCATCACCGGTTATTTCGATGCGCTGGCGCGCTGGGCCAAGCGGCCCAAGCCTCCGTTGCGCGCACTGCGCCGTGCGCTGAAGACGTGGAGCGAGCCAGATGGCAGCGTGCGCTGGCTGTTCGGCGGCCCGACCCGCAGGCTGTCTCCCTGGGCGCGCGCGGTGAAGCGCGATCTCGAAGCCGCCCAGCGCGTCGATCTGATCTCCGCCTATTTCGCGCCGAGTCCGGGGATGCTGCGGCGGCTCGACGCGGCCGGGCTGCGCGGCCGGGTGCGGATCGTGCTGGCGTCCAAAAACGATCACGGTGCCGCGATTTGGGCGTCGCGCTTCACTTATGCCGGGCTGCTGCGCAAGCGCGTGCAGATCTACGAATATCAGCCGACCAAGCTGCACACCAAGCTCTTCCTGATCGACGACGTCGTCTATATCGGCTCGGCCAATTACGATATTCGCAGCCTGTTCCTGAACCTGGAAATGATGCTGCGGATCGATGACCCGGCCTTTGCCGCGCATGTCCGCGCCTATGTCGATAACGAGGTGGGTGAATCCGAGCGGATCACCGCCGAACATTATCGCGCCACCACCGGCTGGTGGACTCGCACCAAGCAGGCCGCTGCCTTTTTCGTGATGACCGTGCTCGACTATAACGTCACCAAGCGGCTCAATTTCGGGCGCGAGCGGTGAAGCGGCAAGCGCGGATCGATCGCGATTTCGCGTTGCTGTTCACCGTCATGCTGACGATCGCGGCGGGCAACACCGCGCTGCAATCGGTGCTGCCCGCGCTTGGCCGGTCGCTGCGCGTGCCCGACAGCGCGGTGGCGGCGGCATTTTCGGTATCGGCACTGCTGTGGGTGCTGGCGGCGCCGTTCTGGGCGAAGCGGTCGGACCGGCACGGACGGCGCGCGATGATCCTGCTCGGCGTCGGTGGTTTTGCCGTGTCGCTGAGCGTATGCGGCGTGTTTCTCACCGCCGGGATCAATGGCTGGATCGGCGGGACGGCGGCGTTCCTGTGCTTCATCGTCGGGCGGCTGATCTACGGCACCTTCGGCGCAGCGGCACCGCCCGCCGTCCAGGCGTTGGTCGCAGGCAATACCTCGCGCGCGCAACGCACCAAAGCCCTGACGCTGTTGGGATCGGCCTTTGGCCTTGGGACCATCCTTGGCCCCGCCATTGCCCCCTACCTGATCCTCGGGTCGCTCGGCGGGGTCGAGATCGGGCTGGCGGGCCCGGCCTTCCTGTTCGCGCTGTTCGGGCTCAGCGTGTGGATCGCGGTGCGGCAGATGCTGCCCAACGACCTGATCCCGCAGGCGGGGACGCATGGCGCGGCCAATGCCTATCCTTCGATCGGCGGGCAAAGTTCGGGTGCGAGCATCATGGCGGCGACCGAGCCGCATAGCGAGCAAGTGGGCTATGCCGACCCGCGCATTCGCGGCTGGATGATCGCCGGTCTGATCATGGGCCACGGCCAGGCGATGACGGGGCAGGCGATCGGTTTCCTCGTGATCGACCGCTTGCATCTCGCCCCGGCGCTCGCGCTGCAACCGACCGGTATCGTGCTCATGATGGGCGCGGGCGCGGCGCTGCTGGTGCAATGGGGGATCATCCCCAATCTCGATCTGCGACCGCGCGCGATGATGCTGACAGGGCTGCTGATCGCGACGCTCGGCTGCGTGCTGACCGGGCTTGCGACGTCGCTCTACAGCATCGCCTGCGCCTATGCGCTGGCCAGCGTCGGCTTCGGCTTTACGCGTCCCGCGTTTACGGCAGGCGCGTCGCTCGCGGTCGGTCACAACGCGCAAGGGGCGGTGGCGGGGAAGGTCACCTCGATCAACGGTGCGGCGTTCGTGCTGGGGCCGTCGATCGGGGTGGGGCTGTATGAAGCATGGCACCCGCTGCCCTATCTGACAGCGGGTGCCGCAATGCTGCTGCTGTTCCTCTATGCCCGCCTCACCTTGCGCGAACCGTCAGCGATCTCCCTCGCGGGGGCGCAATTGCCCCGGTGAAACGAAGCCGATTGGCTGCAGCGACGCCGCATCCTGCTTCAGCCGCGTGCTCATCGATTCATATTCGCGTTCGAGCTCGGGCGTGACCGAGGCGCGCGATTCGCCGAGCGCGATCTCGAAATGCGCCATCGTCACCTGCGTGACGGCCAGCGATTCGCGCAAAGCGGTCAGCCCCGCGCGCCGCACGAGATCCTCGAGATCGGCTCCGGTGAAGCGATCGGTCCGTCGCGCGAGTTCGTCGAGATTGACGTCCTCGGCGATCGGCATCTTGGCGGTCTGGATCGCCAGGATGCGCGCGCGCCCGTCGAGGCTGGGCACGCCGACATAGATCAGTTCGTCGAAGCGGCCCGGCCGAAGCAAGGCCGGGTCGATCAGATTGGGCCGGTTGGTCGCGCCGATCACCACGACCGACTGCAATTCCTCCAGCCCATCCATCTCGGCGAGGATGGTGTTGACGACGCGTTCGGTCACTTGCGGCTCACCCAGCCCGCCGCCGCGCGCAGGCACGAGCGAATCAAGCTCATCGATGAAGATCACGCACGGTGCCACCTGCCGCGCGCGCGCGAACAATTTGGCGATTTGCTGTTCGCTCTCGCCATACCATTTGCTGAGCAGATCGGACGAGCGCGTGGCGATGAAGTTCGCCTGCGCCTCGCGCGCGACCGCTTTGGCCAACAAGGTCTTGCCGGTGCCGGGCGGACCGTAAAGCAGGAAGCCCTTGGCCGGGCGAATGCCCAGCCGCCGGAACGCATCGGGGTCCTTCAGCGGGAGTTCGACACCTTCCTTCAAGCGCATCTGCGCTGAATCGAGACCACCGACATCGTCCCAGCGGACGCGCGGTGCCTCGACCATCACTTCGCGCATCGCCGAGGGCTGCACGCGCTTCAGCGCATCGACGAAATCCTCGCGGGTCACGGCGAGCGTGTCGAGGATCTCGGGCGGGATCGTGCCCTCCGACAGGTTGAGCCGCGGCATCAGCTTGCGCACCGCCTCGATCGCCGCCTCGCGCGCGAGTGCGGCAAGATCGGCCCCGACAAAGCCATAGGTGGTGCGCGCCAGCTCATCCAGATCGACCTTGTCGCCAAGCGGCATACCACGTGTGTGGATGCCGAGAATCTCGCGACGACCGCGCTCATCCGGCACGCCGACGACGATTTCCCGGTCGAACCGACCCGGACGCCGAAGCGCCTCATCGATCGCTTCGGGGCGATTGGTCGCCGCGATCACCACGACATTGGCGCGCGCTTCCAGCCCGTCCATCAGCGTCAGCAATTGCGCGACCAGCCGCTTCTCGGCCTCACCCGACACTTGCCCGCGCTTGGGCGCGATCGAATCGATCTCGTCGATGAACACGATCGAGGGTGCCGCCTTGGCCGCTTCCTCGAACACCTGACGCAACTTGCCCTCGGATTCGCCGTACGCGGAGCCCATGATCTCGGGCCCGTTGATCAGGAAAAACTCGGCGGCGGATTCGTTGGCAACGGCGCGCGCAAGCCGCGTCTTGCCGGTGCCGGGCGGCCCGTGCAGCAACACGCCCTTGGGCGGATCGACGCCAAGACGCTGGAACAATTCGGGGTAGCGCAGCGGCAATTCGACCATTTCGCGCAACTGATCGATCGTCGGGCCCATGCCGCCAATATCGTCATAGGTAACGTCGGCGCGGCGCGCTTCCTTCGGCTCCTCATATTCGGGGCGAAGTTCAATTTCAGTATTTTCGTCCACATGCACCACGCCCTTGGGCACGGTGGAGATCACCGCGAGGCGGATTTCCTGGAGCGCATAAGCCGGCGCGCGCAGCATATTCTGCACACCGGGGGGCATGTTGTCGACGCGCTGCTGCCCTGCGGTTGCGACGACGTCGCCCTGCGTCAGCGGGCGGCCCAGGAAGGTGCGCTTCAACGCGTTGGACGAGCCCTGCAAACGCAGATTCTGCTGCGCCGGGGCAAACACCACCCGCGTCGCCGCCTTCGATTCGACACGGCGGATTTCGACGAAATCGCCCGACCCGACTCCCGCATTGGCGCGCTGAAGCCCATCGATGCGGATGATCTCAAGCCCTTCGTCCTCGGCATACGGCGCGACCGCGCGCGCGGGGGTGGAGGATTTGCCAACGATCTCGATAACATCGCCCTCGCCAAGACCGAGCGCGGCCAGCAGCGCGCGGGGCACGTGGGCGAGCCCGCGCCCGCTATCCTCGGGACGGGCGTTAGCGACCTGCAATTTCCGAATCGGCGTCTCGACGTCCGCCATAGATCTGTTCCTCGCTTAAACCCGTCGCTGCGCAGGGCAGTCGGCCAGGTGTTGAGCGCGCGAGATAGGAACGTGGTTCCACAAATGCGAGAGCGCGGGCGAAGTCGTTACGGAAGGCGTTGATAAAACAAAAAAAGGGCCGACCCTGTGAAGGATCGGCCTTGAAAGTTTTAGGAGAGGATGCCTGAAAGGCACCCCCTATGTGCCGTGCGGCGTTCCATGTTGCAAGTGCGAAAGAACCGATTGCGATTGCGCTTTCTGCAATCGGTGCTTTTCTTTTGCAGTCGAGAAATGATAGCTTTCGAGCGAACGGTATTTTGGTGCGCTGCACAAGATAGCGCAACCATAAGGGAAGAGGCCATTCCATCATGCGGAGATTGCCGCCATTGACCGCAATCGAGGCGTTCGTGCAGGTCGCACGGACGGGGTCGATCAAGGCTGCATCGCAGGAACTCGCTTTGTCGCCGCCCGCGCTCAGCCGCCGCATCCAGGCGCTGGAGCGCTTCATCGGACGCCCGCTGTTCGAACGACGCCATCAGGCGGTGGTGCTGAACGCCGACGGCGACCGCCTGCTGCAGCAGATCGCGCCGGCGCTCGACCAATTGTCGGACGCGGTCGAAATCATGACCAGCAATACCGATGTGCTGCGCCTGCGGCTTGGCATCTTGCCGCTTTACGCGTCGCAACGGCTGTTTCCGCGCTTGCCCGAGCTGCGCGCCAAGCACCCCGAACTGCATCTTGACGTCGATACCGCGCAGCACGGCCTTGCACGACTGGGCGAAGGACTGGACGCGGTGATCGCGCTTGCGCGCGAGATCGACCCGACGCTTTATGCGCGGCGGCTGGATCGCAATCAGGTCTATGTCATCGGCGCGAAGCAGCTGCGCGAAGGCGCGGACCCGATCGTCCGCCCGGAACAGCTTGCTGGCCTGACCGCGCTGGTCCATCGCGACATGCCCGATACGTTCAGCGCCTGGCGCGCGGCAGCGGGACTGACCGACCTGGAACCACTCGCGATCGACCATTTCGATTCGGGAGCGTTGATGCTGGAGGCGGCTGCGCAAGGGCTTGGCATCGCCTTCATGCACGCCAGCCATTTCGAGGATGCGCATGACGACCGGCTGGTGCGGCTGTTCGATATTCCGGTGGAAAGCCCGTACAGCTATTGGTTCGCCTGCCGACCGCGCGCGCTGACGCAGCGGCCGGTCAAACTGTTTCACGACTGGCTGATCGACACCATCGCCGATCCGAGCGTGTAAATTTCCCTCTCCCCACTGGGGGAGAGGGTCGGGGAGAGAGGCCATCATGGGCGACAGCCCCTGATACTGCCCCTCTCCCGACCTCGCCGCGCTCGGCCACCCTCTCCCCGCAAGCGGGGAGAGGGAGATCGTTACTCGGCGCGCGCCTTCACGATCTTGCCGGGCTCGCGCGGCGGCTCGCCCTTGGGGAGCGCGTCGACATATTCCATGCCCGAGGTCACTTCGCCCCACACGGTATATTGGCCGTCGAGGAAACGCGCATCGTCGAAGCAGATGAAGAACTGGCTGTTGGCCGAGTTCGGGCTCTGCGCGCGCGCCATCGACGCGACACCGCGGACATGCGGCTCCTTCGAGAATTCGGCGGCGAGATTGGGCTTGTCCGACCCGTGCATGCCGGTGCCGGTGGGATCGCCACCCTGCGCCATGAAGCCGGGGATGACGCGGTGGAACACGACGCCGTCGTAAAAGCCGTCATTGGCCAGCTCGGCAATCCGCGCGACATGGTTGGGGGCGAGATCGCCGCGCAACTTGATCACGACATCGCCGCCTTCGCCATTTCCGGTGTCGAGCGTCAGGGTAAGGGTTTCGGGAAGTTCGGCCACGGAGGCTCTCCTGCTATTATCCGTAATGGTCCGCCGTAGCGATGCCGGGCACGGCTGGCAAATGCGCAACCGCCCCAGAGGCGGGGGTCGCGTTCGCTTGGCTTTGCGGCGGGGCGAGGCTACACCGCCATGGTCGCGTGGCTGAGGAGGTCTGACATGAGCGAGACCGACCTGCCCGAAACCGACGTCGATACCGCGCAGCTCGACGAGGACGACCGGCTCAAGCCCGAATTCGTCCGCTCGGTGCTCGATGCGGTCGAGGATGGCGACGCCGAGGCCGCGCGCGCGCTGGTCGAGCCGCTCCACCCCGCCGACATTGCCGATCTGTTCGAGCTGACCCCGCACGAACTGCGCGCCGCGCTCGCCACCGCGCTCGAAAACCTGCTCGACGGCGACGTGTTCGCCGAGATGAACGATTATGTCCGCGAGGATTTGATCGACGCGCTGTCCGCCACGCAAGTCGCCGACATCGCCTCCGAGCTCGATACCGACGACGCGGTCGCGATCATCGAGGACATGGAGCCCGCCGACCAGCGCGAAGTGCTCCGCGCGCTCGACCCCGACGACCGCGCCGCGATCGAGGAGGCGCTGCGCTACCCGGAGGAATCGGCCGGTCGCTTGATGCAGCGCGAGCTGATCGCGGTGCCCGAACATTGGTCGGTCGGCGACGTGATGGACTATCTGCGCGGGCATGAGGAGCTGACCACCGATTTCTGGGAAATCTTCGTGGTCGATCCCGCGCACAAGCCCGTCGGCACCGTCGCTTTGTCGTGGATCCTGCGCACCCCGCACGGCATCGCCATCAGCGATGTGATGCAGCGCGAACAGACGTTGATCCCGGTCGACATGGACCAGGAAGAGGTCGCCTTACGCTTCCAGAAATATGCGCTGATCTCCGCTGCCGTGGTCGACCCCGCCGGGCGGCTGGTCGGCATGATCACCGTCGACGACGTGGTCCACATCATTTCAGAAGAAGCCGGCGAGGACATTCTGCGCCTGTCCGGCGCGGGCGACGGCGACATTAACGAACCGATCCATTTGACCGTGCGCACGCGCATCACCTGGCTGGTGGTCAATCTCGGCACGGCGATGCTGGCGGCATCGGTGGTGGGGCTGTTCCAAGGCGAGATCGGGCGCTTCGCCTTGCTCGCGGTGCTGATGCCGATCGTGTCGGGCATGGGCGGCAATGCCGGCACGCAGACGCTGGCGGTGATGGTGCGCGCGATCGCGACCAACCAGCTGACCAGCTCCAACACCGGCCGCATGATCTACCGCGAATTCCGCATCGCCGCCGCCAATGGCGCAATGCTGGGCGCGCTGATCGGGATCGGCACCCTGCTGATCTTCGGCAACGCCAATCTGGCGATCGTGATTGCGATGGCGATGGTCATCAACAATCTGATCGCGGGGCTGTCGGGCGTCCTGATCCCGGTGACGCTCGACCGGCTCGACATCGATCCGGCGGTGTCGTCGGCGGTGTTCGTGACGATGATGACCGATGTGATGGGGTTTTTCTCGTTCCTCGGGCTCGCCACGCTGTTCGGGCTTGGCGGTTAGCGCACGCCGCCCCATTTGGCGCAGATGCCGCTGCATTTAACCAAGGTCGCGTTCGGCGCGACCAGCCTCGACCATCTCGCCGAACGTTTGCGCCAGCGGGGCACCGAAGGTCCGGTCTTCCTCACCACGCGCTACCTACCCAAACGGCATGAGGAAATCGCCGGGGCGAGCGCCGATGCAGGCGGTTCGCTGTTCTGGATCATCAAGCACACGCTCGTCGCGCGCTCCCCGATCCTGGGCTTTGGCGAGGCGGAGGGCGGGCGTGTCGCGATCCATATCGACCCCGAACTGGTACTGACCGAAGGTCGCCCCAAACGCGCGCACCAGGGCTGGCGCTACCTTGAGGCGACCGACGCCCCCGCCGACCTTGGCGCAGGCGTGGTGGCGGGCGATGCGATTCCGGCGGCGCTGCTGGGGAAATTGTCGGCCTTGGGATTGCTGTAGGGGCTTGAGAAGCCCGCCCCGCTATTGCGCCACCGCCGCGCCACCACAGCTAATCGCGCCGCCCGCCGCCTTGGCCTTGCACTTGGGGCTGCCCAGCACCGTCACCGCGCCCAGCCCCGTGGTCACCACATCGGCGAAATAGCGCGCGCTGGCCGTGATCGGACCCGCCCCGCCATTGCGGATGACGATCTGGTCGGCGTGCAGCGCGGTCGCATCGATCGCGCCTGCGCCACTTGAGATGATCCGCACTTGCGCGCCGCGCCCACCCAGCGTCAGCGTGCCCGCGCCGATCAGCGTCACGTTGACCTGTTCGGCTTCGATCGCCGGCGCAACGATCGTGCCACCACCCGTGAGTTGTACGTCGACGCGTTGCGCGCGCAGCGGGCCGGTGATGTCGAGCTTGCCGCCCCCAATCACGGTCGCGCCGCGCAGATCGGTGGTGCGCAGATAGACGACCGCACCGCCACCCGCCGCGCTCCGGGGCCCGGCGCGGACGATCAGCGTGCCCGCCTCGACATGGACATCGACCGCGTCGGGCGCGCCGGTGATCCGTGCGCCCGGCCCGGCGCGCGTCGCCAAATGCACCTCGAACGGGCCGTCCACACGGACCCGATCGAATTGGGTGACAAAGGCCGTGCGGTCCGCCGCCTCAAGCGGGGCAGCGACGGCAAGCAGCGGCAAGACAAGCGCGAGACGGTTCATCGCCGCCGAGCATCCCCGCTCGTGCCGCCCCATGCAAGCGCGATCAGCCGCCGCAATGCACCTCGCCCGAGCCAATCTTGGTGGTGCTGCATTTGGCACTGCGGCCAAGATCGACATCGCCCGACCCGACCACCGAGACCGACGCGCTGCCAACCACCTCGGCGCGAACATCGCCCGATCCCGCCACCGATACGCTGGCGCTGCGCGCTTTCAGCCCGCCAGCCGCGACATTGCCCGATCCCGCGACGTCGACCGTCAAGCGATCGACCGCGCCCTTCGCGGCGATATCGCCCGACCCGGCGATCGACAGCTTCGCGTGCGGCACCGTCAGTTGCGCGATGCTGAGCGTGCCCGACCCTGCGCTGTCGCCAGCAAAATCGCCACCCGCCACGCGGTCGATCGCCAGATTGCCCGATCCCGCGATTTGCGCGGCGGCGATGCGCGGCATCGTCACGAACACCTTGACGCTCTGATGCTGGCCACCCCAACTGAAGCCGCTATTGTGCTTGCGCCCGACCCGGAGCGTGTCCCCGACACGTTCGATCTTGAGCTTGTCGAGTTCGGCGCTCGGGCCCTCGGCGCGGACCGAGAAAGCTGGGCCGACGCGCACATCGACATCATCCGATCCACGCAGCGCGACCCCCGTGAAACCGGCGACCGCGAAGGTCCGCGCAGTACCGGTGCCCGTGGCGGGTACGCCGGGGCCGCCATCGTCTCCATCAACCGAGCAGGCCGCCAATGGGGCGGCAGTCAACAGCAAAGCGGGGAGCAAGAGGATGGCGCGCATGAGGGTCTCCTGTGTGTTGTCGCAACAATACACCCCTGGATCGGCTGCGCAACAAAAAAGGGCGGCTGTCGCCAGCCGCCCTCTTTCGAGATTCCGTCGCCAATGCGAATCAGGCCGGGGCGGATCAGGCCGGGGCCTTGTCCTTATTGTGGATCGCGGCGGCCTTGCGCAGGATTTCGAGGATCTTTTCCTGTGCGGTCGGCTCGTCGACCTGCTCCATCGCGGCGAGTTCGCGGGCGAGACGGCTGGTCGCGCCTTCGAAGATCTGCCGCTCCGAATAGCTTTGCTCAGGCTGGTCGTCGGCGCGGAACAGATCGCGGACCACTTCGGCAATCGACACCAGGTCGCCCGAATTGATCTTGGCCTCATATTCCTGGGCGCGACGCGACCACATCGTGCGCTTGACGCGGGGCTTGCCGGTCAAGGTTTCGAGGGCTTCCCGCAGCGTCTTGTCGCTGGACAGCTTGCGCATGCCCACGCTTTCGGCCTTGTTGGTGGGAACGCGCAACGTCATGCGTTCTTTTTCGAAGCGCAGCACATAGAGCTCGAGTTGCATCCCGGCGATTTCCTGCCGTTGCAGCTCGATCACACGGCCAACGCCGTGCTTGGGGTAAACGACATAATCGCCGACGTCGAAGGACAGCGCCTTGGCAGCCATTCCGTAAGACCTTTCTGTGGACCGGGGTTCCCGGGGCAGCGCGTCCGCAGCAGCAAGGCTGACGGGGCGCATGCAGGGTTTTGAGTGTATACGTCTCCGTGCCGGATTTGCGCGCGACGGCGCTTCCGTACGATCCTTTTAACAGAGTCGTAATAAAATTACCAGCCAAACGTCGCTCCATGCGCGGCGTTAACGCTCAAAGGCGTGGCGGGTTGCCTATCCTGCTACCCATTTTGGGACGGATCAGTCGCCCGCGCCGGGCTCGGCCGAGAAATATTTGTCGTACTTGTCCGCCTCGCCCTTATGCTCATCGGCATCGGCGGGGGTCTGGTCGGCCTTGCGCGTGACGTTGGGCCATTGCGCGGAGAAGGTCGCGTTCAGCTCCAGCCAGGTCTCGACGTCCTTTTCGGTGTCGGGCAGGATCGCTTCGGCCGGGCATTCGGGCTCGCACACGCCGCAATCGATACATTCGCTGGGGTTGATGACGAGCATGTTCTCGCCCTCATAGAAGCAATCGACCGGGCACACCTCGACGCAATCCATGTACTTGCACTTGATGCAGGCATCGGTGACGACGTAGGTCATTGAAACACTCCCGGAGCAACGAACCGGTTGCTGCTATGCCCGAGCGCTTCCGCCGTCAACGCCTGCGCGCATGGAAGGCGCATTTTCGAGCAGGTCGACATAGCAAGCGCGGGCTTCGTCCGCCGGACCACGGCGCAGCGGCAGCGCCTCGACGCGCAACGCGCGAACGCGTCCGCCAGGGGTGACGAACGCAATGACACAGCCAATGCGCACCGGCGCGGCGGGCTTGTCGATCGCGCGGCCATCGAGCCGAACATGCCCGCTTGCCGCCATCGCCTGTGCCAGGCCGCGCGTCTTGGCGATCCGCGCGAACCACAAGAAGCGGTCGATCCGCATCATGCCCTGCGTCGCCGCCAAGCGGTTACACCGCCAGATCCGCCAAAGCGGCAAACGCCCCGGCCATGGCGGTGTCGCGCGGCGGCGGCGTGGCGCGCACCGTCGGCAGACCGCGCCAGGTCCACAAGGCCGCCGTATCGGACCCCGGGGCCGGGCGGAACCCGAACCCGGCCATCAGCCGCTCAAGCGTCGGGCGTGTCAGCCCCATCGACAAAGCGAGCGCGGAATCAAGCGCGAACGGCTTGCGACCCGACGCCCCGCGCGCGTCATGCGCGGCGCGCGCGATCCGCTCGACCAGATCGATCCGCACCGCCTGTGCTGCGACCGGGCGATAGCCGTGATCGAGCGTTGCGCCAGGGGCCCCGCGCTCCAGCACGCTCGCGCCGTCGCGCGGCCCCGCTTCCACTGCGGCACCGGCGCGCGCCGCACGCAACACGCGCCGCCAGCGCGCCGGGGCGGGCTTCAGCACACGCGCATCGAACACGTCGAGCGCGCCGATCGTCACCCCGGCCCCGCGAAAGGCCTTGCGCGCGACACCGTCCAGACCATCGAGCGACACCGCGATATCGGCGCGCGCCACCATCCCGCCACCCGCGACCAGCGCCGCTGCAACCGCGCGAGAGGCGGGGCTGGCGGCAGGATCGCGCTGCACCGAATCGAGCAGCGCCAGCCCCGGCAGCGCGCGCCGAAGCTGCCCCGACAACCAATCGCCGAGCCGCGTCGCGATACGCCCGCGCAGCTCGACCGTCAGACATTCGAGCGCTCGGTCAAGGACCACGCGCGGGCGCATCAGCGATGCACCGGGGCCGAGCGTCGCCACCGGCAAAGCGCGCCACAGCAGCGTCGGCACCGCGCCTGCGTCCATCACCACCATCAGATCGGCATCGGTCGCATCGGCCAGCGCCAGCCCCCGCCGCGTGCGCTCGTCGCCGAGGCGGCGCTCGGCGGCGGCGAGCAGCAGGCGCTTGTCGGCGGCGCGCGCATCGGCGGCGACGGTGAAGCGAAAGCCGTCGAGCCGCCCGATCGCATGATCCTCGACCAGCACTTCGCCCTCAGGCCCGATCGTCACCGGCAGCGCGCGCGGATCGGTGCCGATCTGGCGCATCAGCAAAGTGGTGCGCTTGTCGACGAAGCGCTGCGTGAGACTGGCGTGCAGCGCATCGGACAGGCGTTCCTCGACCGCGCTCGCCCGTGCCGACCAATGCGCCGGGTCGGCCAACCAATCGGCCCGGTTGGCGATGTAAGACCAGCTGCGCGCCGCCGCGATTCGCCCGGCCAGCGTCTCGACATCGCCCGCGACATGGTCGAGCCGGGCGATTTCGGCGGCAAACCATTCGTGCGGGACATGGCCCTTGCCTTCGCTGAGATAGCCCCACAGCCGCGCGACGAAACGGGTATGCGGATCGACCCCCAATTTGCGGAAATCGGGTACGCCGCACGCCGCCCATAACCGCGCGACCATCGCCGGATGCCGCGCGCGGGCGCGCACCCCCGGCTCCTCGGCCATGCGCTTGAGCACCGCGAGATCGACCGATTGCGGGGCCGCCCACAAGGCCGGATGCTGCGGGCGCTGTTCCAGGCTTTCGATCAGCGCATCGACGCTCGAATAATCGGGCTCGCCTTGCCGCCAATAGAGTTGTTCGAGCGGCGGGAAGCGATGTTCCTCGATCGCCAGCACCTCTTCCGGCGCGAACGCCCCCGGCCCTTCCTCGACCAGCGCGCCGAAGGTGCCGTCGCGCTGATGCCGCCCCGCGCGCCCGGCGATTTGCGCCATTTCGGCGATGCGCAGGCGACGCTGGCGGTGGCCATCGAACTTGTTGAGGCTGGCAAAGGCGACATGCGCCACGTCCATGTTGAGCCCCATGCCGATCGCATCGGTGGCGACCAGATAGTCGACTTCGCCCGCCTGAAACATCGCGACCTGCGCATTGCGCGTGCGCGGGCTAAGCGCGCCCATCACCACCGCCGCACCGCCGCGTAAGCGCCGCAGCATCTCGGCCACGGCATAGACTTCCTCGGCGCTGAACGCGACGATCGCCGAGCGCTTGGGCAAGCGGCTGATTTTCTTGGCCCCGGCATAGGTCAGCGTCGAAAAGCGCGGGCGGTTGATGATCTCGACCTTTGGCACCAGCGCCTTGAGCATCGGCCGCAGCGCTTCGGAGCCGAGCAGCATCGTCTCCTCCCGACCCCGTGCGCGTAAAATGCGGTCGGTGAAGACATGGCCGCGCTCTGGGTCCGCGCCCAGTTGCGCCTCGTCGAGCGCGACGAAGGCGAGATCCTTGTCGAGCGGCATCGATTCGGCGGTGCACAGGAACCAGCGCGCGTCCTTGGGCACGATCTTCTCTTCGCCGGTGATCAGCGCGACGCGATTCTCGCCCTTCAGCTTGACGACGCGGTCATAGACTTCGCGCGCCAGCAGCCGCAGCGGAAAGCCGATCATGCCGCTCGAATGGCCACACATCCGCTCGACCGCGAGATGGGTCTTGCCGGTGTTGGTCGGGCCCAACACTGCCGTAACGGGCACCGCCGCAGCGGCGCGGTCTTCGTTTCGTTGCATGACCCCTGCAACATCGCGTGCCACGGAGCCGCGCGCAACCGCTGACCGCAAGAATTATGGTAATCTAGGTTTATTCCCTTAACCATATCGAATTACGCACTTTTCCGTAAGTTCCATCCCTTCGCCGCATAGACCAAACGCTTCGCCGCGCCCTGCCCATTTCAACGGCTCGGTTAATTTGACTTTAGGCTTTGCCGGGCACAGTCCTACGCCTGATGCTGCGGGGCGGGTACTGGCGGCAGGTGGAATTTTCGGGGGCACCCTCAGCCTTGTTCTTGCGAAGCGATCATGACCTGGAACAGGCGGGCGGCACGGCGACGATGGCGTTCGGTCGAGCGATCGTCCCACAACCCGAACTGGGGCTGGTCGATCGACTGCGCGCCGCCGCGCTCCAGATCGACTGGGTGCCCGATCTCGGATCGCGAATCGGTTCGCTCGACTGGTGGCGCGGCGCAGCGACCTGCGCCGCCCTGTGCGCTGGCGCGATTGCGATCGCTCCGCCGATCGGTCGACCGTTGCTCGGCACCATGCCCAGCCCGCTTTCCGGCACCGACCGCGACGAAGCGCGCGCGCAAGCGATCGCGCCGATCGCCTGGGGTGGCGACAGCGGGCGACATATGGCGGCGAACGACCTCGTCGTCCCGCTGGCCGAAGCACCCGAACGCCCGATCGAGGATCGCACCGTCACCGTCGGACGCGGCGGCGGCTTTGGCGACATGCTGCAGCGCGCCGGCCTTTCCGAACGCGATGCGCAGGATGCCACCGCGCTGATTTCGTCCGCCGTGCCGCTCGGCGATCTGAAGCCCGGCACGCAAATCCCGATGACGCTGGGTCGGCGCCCCAACAAGACCGTCGCACGTCCGCTCGAAGCGCTGTCGGTACGTGCGCGCTTCGATCTCGAACTGACGTTGAAGCGTGTCGGCGGCGGCCTGACGCTCACCCGCCAGGCGATTGCGATCGACAATACGCCGCTGCGCATTCAGGGGCCGGTCGGGGGCAGCCTGTACCGTTCGGCGCGCGCCGCCGGTGTGCCGGTGAAGCTGGTCGAAACCTATATCAAGGCAATCGCCACCAAATTCGCGATCGGCCGGGTTTCCTCGGGCGACACCTATGATCTGGTGATCGAGCGCCAGCGCGCCGCAACCGGCGAGCAGCAGCTCGGCAATCTGCTCTTCGCCGGGCTCGATCATGGCGACAAGAAGACGCAATTGGTCAAATGGACCGACGGCACCTGGTATGAAGCCTCGGGCCAGGCCGAGCGGCAGGGCATGTTCACCATGCCGGTGTCGATGGCGCGGGTGACATCCAGCTTCGGAATGCGTTTCCACCCGCTGCTCGGCTTCACGCGGATGCACAAGGGCATCGATATCGGCACGCCGTGGGGCACACCGATCCACGCCCCCGCCGACGGCACCATCGTCTATGCCGGGCGCAGCGGCGGCTATGGCAATTTTATCAAGATGGCGCATGGCGGCAATATCGTCACGTGTTACGGCCATCTCAGCCGGTTCGCGACGCGGTCCGGGCAGCATGTCGCGCGCGGCCAGGTGATTGGCTATAGCGGCTCGAGCGGGCTGTCGACCGGCCCGCATCTCCATTGGGAAGTCATCCGCAACGGCGTCGCGGTCAACCCGCGCGGCTTCTCCTTCTCCAGCATTGCCACCCTGTCGGGCGAGCAATTGCGCCAGTTCAAGGCGAAAGTGGCGAGCCTGTTGGCGGTACGCCCCGGGGCGTAACGCCCGCGTTACCGCCCCTGCGCGCGCCAGCGTTTGAGCGTCCGCGCAATAATCTCGCCCTCTCCGCCGGTTTCCCGCCACAGCCGCGAGAAAACGGGGTCGTCCGATGCGGGGCGCTTGTCTTCGGCCAGCGTATCGAAGGCGACGCGGATCGGGATCGCGACGCCCTCGCCGCAGACGATCGCCTCGCGATTGCGCAAGGCGGGGATCGAATCGAGAAATCCGCGCGCACCCTCGGGCATCGCCGCGCGGACAAAGGCCTGGTCGCGATCGTTGTTGAGCCGCATCGCGATGATCGTGCCGCATTGCGACAGCACCCCCTCCGCCAGATCCGATGGCCGCTGGGTAATCAACCCCAGCGCCACGCCATATTTGCGGCCTTCCTTGGCGATGCGGCTGAGGATGCGTCCGACGCTCGAAAAATCGGCGTGCTGCCCGCTCGGAATGTAGCGATGCGCCTCTTCGCAGACGAGCAGGATCGGCCGCTGCGCCTCGCCACGCGACCAGATCGCAAAGTCGAACACCATCCGCGCCAGCACCGCCACCACCACCGAGGTAATCTCGCTCGGCACGCCCGACACATCGATGATCGAAATCGCCTTGCCGTCGCCGGGCAAGCGGAAGATCCGCTCGAGGAACGCGCCCATCGTATCGGCGACCAACATGCCCGAAAACATGAAGCCATAACGTGGATCGGCCTTGATCTCGTCGATCTTGGTCTTCAGCCGCAAATAGGGCGCGGTGTCGCCCGCCCGATCGAGCTTGCCCATTTCGAGCTGAATCAGGTTGGACAGGTCGCTCAGCAGATACGGCACCGGGGCATCGACCGTCAGCTTGCTGATTTCCTGCCCCAGCCGCCCCTTCGCGCGCGCGCCGAGCAGGCATTTGGCGAGGATGTCGGCATCGATTTGCCGTTCCGCCCCCGATGCGGTGACGAACACCTCGCAATGTTCCTCGAAATTCATCAGCCAATAGGGCATTTGCAGGTTGGACACGTCGTAGATCGCGCCATTGCCTTTGAAGGCTGCGGCATATTCGCCGTGCGGATCGACCATCACGATATGCCCCTGCGGAGCCAGCTCGCAAATGCGGTGGAGGATCAGCGCGGCCGCCGTCGACTTGCCCGTGCCGGTCGAGCCCAGCAGCGCGAAATGTTTGCCGAGCAGAGCATCGACATACAGCGCCGCGCGGATGTCGGGCGTCGGATACACGGTGCCGATCTCGATATTCGCGCGCTCGTCGGCGGCATAGATCTGCGTCAGATCGGCGGTGGAAACCGGATAGACCGGATACCCCGGCGTCGGATAGCGCGTGACGCCGCGGCGGAAATTATACAGCTTCCCTGTCAGCTTTTCCTCGTCGCCCTCGCCCAGGAAATCGACCTGCGCGGCAATGCGATCCTCATGCCCGTCGACCAGTTTCAACGAGCGGACATTGGCGATCAGCCACGCGCCGCCGACGCGCACCTTGATTTGGCTGCCGACCGAACCGGCGGCGGCGATAACGGCGTCGCTATGCCCCATCGTCCCTTCGAGCGCGACGGGATCCAGCATCACCATGCTGCTCGATCCGGCAATATCGAACACCATGCCAATGCACGGCACCGCTGCGAACGGCACGGTTTGGACAAAGGCGTTTCCGCCCGGCATCTCGGTCATTCGCGGCAGCCCCTGCTTGCGTCGGGGAATTCATGCAAGGCAACCGGTAAAGATTGGATGAGGACAGGCGCAGCGCCCGACGGGCCATCGGCATTTGTGCTCGCGTGGCGTCTGCGGGGGAACGCAATTTTAACCGATTCGCCCGCACCAATTATGCCGACGGAGAGTAATGCTCAGACGAATAACGCCCGATCAGATTAAAATCGGCATGTTCATTCATGCCTTCGATGAGTCGTGGCTGGAAAATCCCTTCTGGCTCACGCGCTTCCTCGTCAAAAATGCCAGCGATGTCGAACGTATCCGCAAAAGCGCCGTTCCATCGGTCGTGATCGACGAGCGACGCGGCCTGCCCTTGAAAGCCGCGAGTTCCGGGCGGGCCACCGCGACCGTTCCGACGCGTCCCGACCGGGGATCGCCGCCAAGGTCGCCATTGGCACAACAGCAGGCCAACAGTTTCGCCGAAGAGACGGAGCGCGCGACCGAAATGGTCCGGGCCGCGACCGACGAAATAAAATCTCTCTTCGACGCCGTCCACGGCGGAGATATTGTAAATATTTCTGCATTTTCAGCGACGGTTGTCGACATAATATCGTCGATTGAACGCAACCGTCGCGCGCTGATCGCCATTACGCGCCTCAAGTCACGCGATGTATATACCTACGTACACTCTCTCTCGGTTAGCGCACTCCTGGCCAGTTTCGGGCGCAGTCTGGGCATGACCGAGCAAGAGGTTTTCGAGCTCGGGCTCGCCGGTCTTCTCCACGACATCGGGAAAATCTTCATCCCCGATGCCGTTCTTCGGAAACCCGAATCCCTGACCGACGAAGAGTTTGCCGTGGTGCGCACTCACCCAGAGCGAGGCTATCACCTGCTCCGCCAGGACCCGACGACGCCCGCAGTGGTATTGGACGTCTGCCGCCATCATCACGAGCGGGTCGATGGCACGGGCTATCCGTTCCGGTTGAAGGGGGAGGCGATCAGCCGCGTGGCGCGGATGGCGGCCATCTGCGACGTTTACGACGCCCTGACATCCAACCGAGTCTATAAAAGCGCTTGGACGTCGCAGCAGGCCATCACCAAAATGCACCGTTGGGTCGGCCATTTCGATCCAGAGCTTCTGCTTTCCTTTATGAAAGTGATTGGGGTTTATCCGGCGGGATTGCTCATACGGCTGCCGTCCGATCGTCTCGCGGTTACCCTGTTGAACGGTCGCCGCGCATCGCGCGCCAAGGTGCGGGTGTTTTATTGTGCCCGGACCCGAACGCCCGTGCCGCTCCAGGATGTCTTCATCGAGGACAACCTTTCCCACGATGAAATTCTGAAGGAACAAGACCCACTCGATTGGGGCATAGCGAACTGGGCAGTGGTTGCGGAGCAGCTGATGGACGGGAAAGCCCCGCGCCTGCCCTCCAAACCCTTGTTTTCGTAACGTCCTCAAGCGAAGCGGACGGGGGAGAGGTGGCAACCCGCCCTCAGAACCGTCGCGCGATTACCCCCGCGCCCCAGCCGAACAGCACCGACAACGCCACGGCAACCAGCCCGTACAGCACCGATTGCCGATCCGCCGAGCGCGCGACGAACCGTTCGAAGCCCGATTTGCGGATGTCGATTTCGCGTGTCGCCACCGCCAGCACGCGGCCATCGCGGATCAGGAAGGTTTCCGCGGTGAAGCGCCCGACGGGCACCCGTGCGGGAATGGTGACGCGTGCACGATACAGCACGCCCTGGGTGATCTCGACCGCGCGCGGGGCTTCGACATACAGTCCAGTGCGCGCCTTCAGTTCGACCAGCCCGCGCGCAAAACGATCCTGTTCCTGTGTCGGCGCGCTGGAGGCGGGCGACAGTTGCAGGCTCGACAAGCCCAATTCGTAAATGGCGCGGGTGCGCGCATCGAGCATCCGCGCAATCGGCTTGGACGAGGCGATCGCGTAAAAACTGGGGGCGGACCGATAGCGCAGGCGACTGGCATTGACCCAGATCAGCCCGCCCAGTTTCTGCTTTTCGCGCACCAGGATCGATTGCACCGGCCCCTTCACCACCACCACGATGTCGGTCGGCTTATCGTCATCGGGCAAGCGTCCGCCGGGATAAAGGATCGCGCCGAACAGCAGCAAGTTCGCGCCGGTGAAGCTGTACTGAATCTCGATGTCGCGTTGCGACACGTCGGGTACCAGCACCGGCTTGGACTGCGCCATCAACAGCGGTGCCAACAGAGCCGCGATCCAGCCGCGCCTCACGACACTTCGACCGAATAGAGTTCATCGGGCCGCCAGCCGAGCCCCAGCGCAATCCGCCCCGCAACAAGCAACACGATCACCGCCAAAGCGAGCCGCAGATATTCGGGCTTCACTTTTGCGGCAAAGCGCGCGCCGATCTGCGCGCCCGCGACCGAGCCGAGCAGCAGCAGCGCCGCGAGTACGATATCGACCGCCTTGGTCGTCGTCGCGTGCACCATCGTCGCCATCGCGGTGACGAACAGCGTCTGGAACAGCGACGTGCCGACCACCACCTGCGTCGTCATGCCGAGCAGATACAGCATCGCCGGCACCAGGATGAACCCGCCACCCACACCAAGCAGGATCGTCAGGATGCCGACGCCGAAGCCAAGCAGCAGCGGAGCGAGCGGCGAGATATACAGCCCAGAGCGATAGAAGCGCGTCCGCAGCGGCAGCGACGCGACCAGCGGATGATGCCGCCGCTTGCGCGCCTTGGGAGCCAGCCCGAGGCGTGTCGCGCGAATCGCGCCCAGCGCCTCCTTCGCCATCATGCTGCCGATCGAACCGAGCAGCACGACATAGACGATCGCGATTACGGTATCGATCTGTCCGCTCGCCTGCAGCAAGCGGAACACCCAGCCGCCGAACACCGACCCGACCAGCCCGCCCGCGACCAGCACCCCGCCCATCTTGAAGTCGACGCCCTTGCGCCGGACGTGCGCGAACACGCCCGAAACGCTGGCCCCGGTCACCTGACTCGCAGCGGAGGCGGCGGCGACGGTTGGCGGAATGCCGTAGACGATCAGCAACGGCGTGGTGAGGAAGCCGCCGCCGACGCCGAACATGCCCGACAACAGGCCGACACCGCCACCCAGCAACACGATGACGAGCGCGTTGACCGAAAGATTGGCGATGGGCAGGTAGATGTCCATTGCCCGACAGCGTTAGCCGCTCGCGCTTCCCGCGCAAAGCACGCCGTTTCAGAAATCGCTGCCGAGCGTCACCGCCAGCCCCGATCCCGGGCGCGCGGCCCCGGCGACGCGTTGCCGCCAGTCGAGCCCGAACCGCACCGAACGCGCCCCGATCGGGATAGCGACGGCAAGCGAAGGCCCGAGATCGAGCCGCGCCGCGCCACGCTGCGCCGCGCCCCACAGCCCTGCGCCGAAATCGAGGCGGACGCGGCCAATGTCGGCCAGCGGATGCGCGACGCGCAGCGCCCCATCGACATAAGCCTCTGTCGCGGTGCGGCGAATCACCCCGGCCTGGCCATAGCCTTCGAGCCGAAACCCGAGCGGCAGCGGCGTTGGATCAAGTCCGCCGACGACTCCCAATGCCGGTCCGCTACGGCCGCCGGTTATCGCGAAGCGCTGTTCGGCGACCAGTCGCAGCGGCAGGCGAGTCGGCTGCCATTCGACGCCAAGCGCCGCCTCGCGCAGGCCCGGGCCCAGCGGCGAGGACACGCGCCCGGCCAATGCGACGCGGCGTTTGCGATCGATCGCATAAGCGAGCCGCACCCCTGCTTGCGATCCGCCGAGTTGCCCGCCAAGCCCGCCCGGCGCGAGCCCGGCACCGCCACGCGCGAGCAGCCAGGCGCTCCCGGACCAGCGTGAGCGCGCGTGCGGTGCCGGGGGTTCGCGCGGCGGATGGGGCAAGCCTGGCACTAACGGGGCGGCCTGAGTCACCGGTTGCGGGTCGCCATAGCGGACCAGACCAAGCAGCGCGAGCGCGATCCGAGTCGGATCGGGCTTGCGGAGTGCCACCCTGCCATGCGGCTTGGCCACGGCGGCACGGTACCAGCGCCGCACAGTGTCCCCCGCCGCTGGTCTGGCGACAGCGACGGACGATTCCTTTGTGATCGCCGCGACCGGCACCGGCACGACCGCGCGAAACACGTCCGCCGCAGAATGGATCTGCGGCCACAGCAATGCCACCCGCACCCCGACCCAGACCAGCAGGAACACAGCGAGGAACCGCAAAGGGCGGCCCCGCCCGGCTTTCACTGATCGACCTGCGCCAGATCCGGAAAAATGTGCTGGGTCTTGTCCCAGCGCAGCGCCGTGCCGCGCAGCGACGCGACATAGGCGACCATCGCGCGCCGCGCGGCGAGCAAGGCGATAAGATTGCCGACAAAGGCGCGCGGCAGCGACCAGACAGCCTCGCGCCAGCCATAGGCCGCACCGGTAAACGCCGCGCGCGAGACGAGCCGCCACAGCAGCAAGACCGCGTTGACGTGCAACACCCCCACCATGGGATCCGACAGCGGCAGCCCGCCGCCGTCCAATAGCGCGTGGCCCAGCCGAGACGCGCCCCAAGCCACCAGCGCGACATAAGCGATCGCCAGCACCAGCACCGAAATCGGCGCGCGGCGGTCGCGCATGCGCATCCAATGTTCGTGCAGGTCGAGCGGGCGCGCCCACCCCATCCGGTCCCACCCCGCCAGCGCAATGCCCGTCATCCAGCGCGATTTCTGCCGAACGGCGGCTTGCAGCGTCGCCGGGAAATAGGCGCGCACCGCGACCAAGGGCCCACCCGGTCGCTCCCGCACGCGCGCGAACGCACCGCGACCGCCAAGCTCGGCAATGTGCAGGCCGAGCTCATAATCCTCGGTCAAGCTGTCGGCATCGAACGGCATGCCGCCGCGCGCCGCCGCAATCCGCTCGAGCATTCCGCGCTCAATCGCGCACGCTACGCCCGCCAGCGGCAACCCAGCGCCCAGCGCCTGACGCACCACGAGATTTTTCCCGTGTGCCTCCGCAAACTCGTCAGCATAATGGCCTGATACGAGCCGCGCTTTGCCGTCCACCAACGGCAAGACCGGCAATTGTACGGCGGCATAGCGCCCGATCAGCGCATCGATCACGCGCAATTCGCCCGGATGCACCATGTCCTCGGCATCGTGCAGTTCGACCGCCGCCACGCGAATCTGTTCACGTTGCTCATCGCGCAGCAGCGTCGCCCATAGCGCGTTCAGGCAATCGGCCTTGGTCGTCGGTCCATCGTTCGGGCCGATCACCAACCGGATCCGGTCATCGTCCGCCGCGACTTCCGCGACGGCGGCGATAGTCGGAAGATCATTGGGATAGGTGCCGACATAGATGCGGTAGTCGGGATGGTCGAAGCGTGCGAGGCAGGTCCGCAACATCGCGCCGATCACGCCCGCTTCGTCCCAGGCGGCGACGAACACCGCGATCCGACGCGGCACGCGCCGGGTGTAGCCCTCCAGCGTGGCGGGCAACCCGTCTGATCGCCGCCACAGCCGCGTCCCGATCCAGGCAATATCAACCGCGACATCATCGAGGCCACCGACGAGAAAGCCAAGCGCGGCGAACAGCATCGTCTCGCGCGCGACCGCGTCCAGCGCGGCGATGACCCACTCTCCCCCCAAGAGCGTTCCTCCCCTCGACCGGCCCCCCGAGTCGATCTACACGGAGTGTCTAACAGCTGTGACGGCGTAGCAAGCTGTCATCACACCGTCACCATTCGTCGCTGTACTAGCACGGTTCGTCGCTTTATAGCATGCGGTAAGGCCTTTGGGAGGATTCGATGAAGCTCGCGTTCCGAGTCGCACTGCTCGCTTTGGCGCTTGCTCCGATCACCGCTTTTGGCGACTCTAGCCCGCAAGTCATCCTGGCCACGCCCGGCATTGGCGACGGTGCGATCGAACGTTTCACCGCACGCTTCAGCCAGCCGATCGTGCCACTCGGCGATCCGCGCGCGGCCTCGCCCTTCGACGTCACCTGCGCGGTCAGCGGGCAGGGGCGGTGGGTCGATCCGCAGACCTTCGTCTATGATTTCGCAAACGGCCTGCCCGGCGGCACCGTCTGCAAGTTCAAGCTGCGCTCGGGCCTGAAAAGCGTGTCGGGCTATGCCGTGACCGGGCAACAGGAATTTTCGGTCGATGCCGGCGGCCCGGTCGCGCGCGCCGTGCTGCCCAGCCAATATGATAGCGAGATTGAGGAAGATCAGGTCTTCCTGGTCGCCGCCAATCTGCCCGCCACCCCCGCATCGGTCGCGGCCAATGCCTATTGCGCGGTCAAGGGCATTGGCGAGAAGATCCCGGTCGAAGTGCTCGCACCCGATCTGCCCGGCAAGCTGCTGGGCGAGATGGGCACCGAGAATTGGAACGTGCGCAACTTCCTGGAAAGCGCCGGGCTCCCCGCCACGATCCCCGCCGCTGCCGATCGCGCCAAGGCTTATGCCGGGGTGACCGCACTGAAGTGCCGCCGTCCCCTGCCGCCGGGCACCGACATGGCGCTGGTTTGGGGTGCCAACATCGCAGGGGCCAGCGGCAAGATCGCGGGCACCGACCAGCGTTTTGATTACACCGTGCGCAAGCCCTTTACCGCCCGCTTCGAATGCGGCCGTGTCAACGCACAGGCCGGGTGCAATCCAGTCGAAAAGGCGTGGGTGCGCTTCTCCGCGCCGGTCGCGAGCGATCTCGCCAGGCAAATCCGCATCCAGACCGCCGATGGCAAGCTGCTGACCCCGACGCTGTTCGATGATTCGTCCGAAGATTCCGGGCATGGCGATGCCAAGAGCAAGGCGACCGTCTCGTCGATCGGCTTCAAGAGCCCGCTGCCGGAATCGCAAACCGCCAAGCTGCTGCTGCCAGCGGGCGTGAAGGACGAAAGCGGTCGCCCGCTCGCCAATGCCGAGCGCTTCCCGCTGGACGTGCGCTTCGACGCGGCGCCGCCGCTGGTGAAGTTCGCAGCCCCCTTCGGCATTCTGGAATCGAAGCAAGGCGGCGTGCTGCCGGTGACGGTGCGCAATGTCGAACCAGCCCTTCAGGGCACCAACCTCAGCATCGCCGGGCAATCGCTGCGTATCGACGGCTCGGATGGCAAGATCGCCGAATGGCTGCGCACCGTCGGCCATGCCGACGATACCGCCAGCCATGAGGAAACGCGCGGCAAGGACAAGGTCCGCATCAACGATACCGGCGCGACCTCGATCCTCGGCAAGCAGGGCGCGTCGCTGAAGATCGGCCTGCCCGGCAAGGGCAAGGATTTCGAAGTCGTCGGCATGCCGCTCGGTGGCGGCAAGCCCGGTTTCTATGTCGTCGAACTGGCCAGCCCCGTGCTGGGCCAGGCACTGCTCGGGCGCAAGGTGCCGCGCTATGTCGCCGCAGCCGCGCTCGTCACCAATATGAGCGTCCACTTCAAATGGGGCCGCGCCAGGAGCCTCGCCTGGGTGACCGCACTCGACACCGGCAAGCCCGTCGCCGGGGCCGAAGTGCGCGTGAGCGACAGCTGCACCGGCGAAGTGCTGGCGCGCGGCGTGACCGACAAGAGCGGCGGCGTCTATGCCCCGCCGGGCCTGCCCGAGCCCGAAACCTGGGGCAGTTGCGAAGGTACCAGCAGCCATCCGCTGATGGTCTCGGCGCGCGCCGCCGACGACTTCAGCTTCACGCTGACGGCATGGGGCGAAGGCATCCGCCCGTATGACTTCGATTTGCCCTATGGCTATCAGGCGCGCGGCGAAATGCTGCACACGGTGTTCGACCGCATGCTCGTCCGCCAGGGCGAGACGATCCACATGAAGCACATCCTGCGCACATCGATCGCCGATGGCTTCGGCATGGCTCCGGCGGTGTCCGGCACGCTCCGGCTGCAGCATCGCGGGTCCGACACGCAGTTCGACCTGCCGCTGACGATCGACGCCAACGGCATTGGCGAAAATGAGTGGACCGCCCCCGCCGGCGCGCCGATG
The DNA here is from genome assembly GCF_003985085.1 of Sphingomonas sp. TF3. Classification (NCBI taxonomy): domain Bacteria; kingdom Pseudomonadati; phylum Pseudomonadota; class Alphaproteobacteria; order Sphingomonadales; family Sphingomonadaceae; genus Sphingomonas; species Sphingomonas sp. TF3. Next base: position 27,658 of record NZ_RWKS01000015.1, read on the forward strand.
GGCGATTATGATCTCTCGGTGATCGTCGATGGCCGCCGCATCGAAACCACGCAATCCTTCAAGGTCGACGAATATAAATTGCCGACGATGCGCGCGAGCGTCACCGGCCCCAAGGACCCCGCGATCCGCCCCGCCAACCTGCTGCTCGATCTGTTCGTCGGCTATCTGTCGGGTGGCGGCGCATCGAACCTGCCGGTCGACATGCGCATCGGCTATTTCGCGCATGACACCAAGCCCGACGGCTATGAAAGCTACAGTTTCGGCGGCAAGGCAATCGCCGAGGGCACCAAGCCGCTCAATGGCGATGGCGAGGAGGAGCAGACCGCGCTCCCGCCAACGCAGACGCTGCCCACCACGCTCGGCGGTGATGGCACCGGCAAGCAGACCGTCGCCGTGCCGCAGACGCTGGACGGCGTCACCGACATGCTGGTCGAAATGGATTATCAGGACGCCAATGGCGAAATGCTGACCGCGTCCAAGCGCATCCCGATCTTCCCGAGCGCGGTGCAATTGGGCGTCAAGACCGATGGCTGGCTGATGAAGCAGGACGATTTGCGGCTGCGCTTCGTCGCGCTCGACACCAGTGGCAAGCCCATCGCCAACCAAGCGATCTCGGTCGCACTCTACAGCCGCCAGATCCTGACAGCACGGCGCCGGCTGATCGGCGGCTTCTATGCCTATGACAACCGCATGAAGACGACCAAGCTTGCGCAAAGCTGCACCGCGACCACCGACGCGCAGGGACTGGCGACGTGTAAGATCGCGCCGGGCATTTCCGGCGAAGTCTATGCCGTCGCCACGACCAAGGACGCGAATGGCAATGAAGCGCGCGCGACGCAAAGCGTGTGGCTGGCGGGCAATGACGATTGGTGGTTCGGCGGCGACAATGGCGACCGCATGGACGTCGTGCCCGAACAGCAAGCCTATAAAGCGGGCGACACCGCGCGCTTCCAGGTGCGGATGCCCTTCCGCAAGGCGACCGCCCTGGTCACGGTCGAGCGCGAAGGCGTGCTGTCGAGCTTCGTCACCGAACTCAGCGGCACCGATCCGGTGGTCGAAGTGAAGATGCCGGGCAGTTACGCGCCCGACGTGTTCGTCTCGGTCATGGTCGTGCGCGGTCGCACCGAAAGCGGATTTTGGACGTGGCTGCACGGCATCGCCCAGTCGGTCGGGCTGGCGAGCAGCCCACCCGAGGGACAGGAGCCGACTGCGCTCGTCGATCTCGCCAAGCCGAGCTATCGCCTCGGCATCGCCAAGGTGAAGGTCGGCTGGGAAGCGCATCAATTGCAAGTCGCGGTCAAGGCCGATCGCGCGCGCTACGCCGTGCGCGACGTGGCGCAAGTCGATGTCGCGGTGAAGACGCCCGACGGCAAGCCTGCGCGCACCGCCGACGTTGCCTTTGCGGCGGTCGATGAGGCGCTGCTGCAACTCGCCCCCAATGATAGCTGGGACGTGCTGACCGCGCTGATGGGCGAGCGCCCGCTGTCGGTGCTGACCTCGACCGCACAGACCCAAGTCGTCGGCAAACGCCATTATGGCAAGAAAGCGGTCGAGGCGGGTGGCGGCGGCGGCGGCGATTCCTCCGGGCTCAATCGCGAGAATTTCCAGCCGGTGATCCTGTGGAAGGGCCGCGTCGCGCTCGACGAGAACGGCCATGCCCGCATTCCGGTGACGCTGAGCGACGCGCTATCCTCGTTCAAGCTGGTCGCGATCGCCACCGATGGCGCGCAACTTTACGGCACGGGCATGACGAGCGTGCGCACCGCGCAGGATCTGTCGATCTATGCCGGCATTCCCCCGGTCGTGCGCACCGGCGATTTCTATGCGTCGAGCTTCACGCTGCGCAACGGATCGGACAAGCCGATGACGGTGACGGCAACGGTCGACCTCACCCCGGCCATCGCGCAGGGCAAACCGCTGACGGTGACGATCCCGGCGGGCGGCGCGGTGCCGGTTGCGTGGAATCTGACCGCACCGGCCAATATCGATCGCTTGCGCTGGCATGTCAGCGCCAAGGCGTCGAACGGCAAAGCGGTCGATCAGATCACCACCGATCAGGCGGTGGTGCCGCTCTATCCGGTCGAAGTCTGGGCGGGCACGCTGGCGCGCGTTGGCGCGGACACCACCATCCCGATCCAGCCGCCTGCGGGCGCGATTGCGGGGCGCGGCACGGTCGATATCCGGCTCGACGATACGCTGGCACCGCCGCTCGCCGGGGTGCGCGAGTTCATGGCGCGCTATCCTTATGATTGCTTCGAACAGCGTCTGTCGCGTGCGGTCGCGCTGGGCGATGCCGGGCTGTGGCAATCGCTGGCGGGCGACCTTCCCGCCTATCAGGCGGATGACGGCCTGCTGCGCTATTGGCCATCTGGCAGCCTGACCGGCTCGGAAGCGCTGACCGCTTATGTGCTGGCGATGACCTCCGACGCCGGATTGCCGATCCCGGCAGGCCCGCGCGCGAAGATGATCGAGGGGCTGAAGGCCGTGCTCGACGGGCGCTTGCGGCATGAGGATTATGGCGATGTGCGCTGGCAGCGCGTCTATGCCTTCAACGCGCTCGCTCGCGCCGGGGCCGCGACCCCGGCGATGCTCGGCCAATTGAGCATGACGCCAAAGGAGATGCCGACCGCGTTGCTGGCCGATTATCTCGTGTCGCTCGATCATCTGCAGGGCCTGGCCAATGGCGCTGCGCTGAAGAGCGCCGCCGAGGCCGTCCTGCGCACGCGGCTCGTCTATGAAGGCACACGGCTCGATCTGTCGGACAGCAGCAATCAGCCATGGTGGCTGATGTCATCGGGCGACGAAGCGTCGATCAAGACCGTGATCGCCACGCTCGGCCGTCCAGGCTGGCAGGACGAAGCCGCCAAGATGATGGTCGGCGTGGCGCTGCGCCAGTCGCACGGGCGGTGGGACACCACCACCGCCAATGCCTGGGGCACGATCGCGGCGCGCAAGTTCGGCGCGCTCTATCCCGCCAGCGCGATCATCGGCACGACGACGCTAGGGTTGGGCACGCAAACGATCAGCAAGAGCTGGCCGCTCGCCGCCACCGCGCGCACCGCAAGCTTTGCGCTGCCGACGACCCAGACCCCGCTGAAACTCGCGCAATCGGGTGGGGCCGGGCCGTGGGCCACCGTCTCGGTGTCGGCAGCGGTGCCGCTGACCAAGCCGCTGTTCGCCGGCTATGAGATGCAACGCCGTGTCGAGGTGGTGCAAGCGCGCACCAAGGGCGTTCTCACGCGCGGCGACGTGGTCAAGGTGACGATCACGGTCAAGGCCAGCGCCGAGCGCAACTGGGTGGTGATCAACGATCCGATCCCGGCCGGCGCAACCATCATCGGCGATCTGGGCGGGCAGTCGCAAATCCTTGCCGGGCAAGCGCAGGCAGGACCCGGCACCAAGTTCGAGGCGCGCGATGCCGATGGCAAGCTGTGGGACATTCAGGTCGGCGTCGTCCCGGCCTATGTCGAGCGGCGCAACGACACCTGGCGGGCTTATTATGGCTGGGTGCCGCGCGGGGCGTTCAGCGCGTCGTACATGCTGCGGCTGAACGGAGCCGGACGCTTCAACCTGCCGCCGAGCCGGGTCGAGGCGATGTATTCGCCCGCGATCCGCGCGCAACTGCCGCTCGATACGATGACGGTGGTGCAGCGATAATCTTTGTTGAATTCACCCCGGCGAACGCCGGGGCCCAGTATCGAGCGGTTGAATGATCGAGCGTGGCGCTCTCTTGCAGAAACTGTCGCAACTGGGCCCCGGCGTTCGCCGGGGTGGTGAAAAGCTTTGGGCTGCGCTCCAGACTCGGGCGGGGGCGAGCGTCGCCGGGCTAACGCTCGCGCTCGTCGCCTTCATCGCGCTTGATTATGCGACCATGCCCCCGCCGCTCCCCGGTTACGCCCAGGTCCGCGCCGCATGGCATCCATCCGAAGCGTGGCTCTATGACCGAAACGGCGTGCTGATCGACAGCGCGCGGGTCGATTTCAAGGCGCGCCGCCTCGCCTGGACCCCGCTCGACCACATCGCCCCGGTGGCGCGCACGACGATCGTCGGTGTCGAGGACCGCCGCTTCTTCTCACACGGCGGCGTCGACTGGCTCGCGCTCGCCGGGGTCGCGCGCGACAAGGCTAAGGGCGAACGGGCGCGCGGGGCGAGTACGCTGTCGATGCAGGTCGCCGGTTTCCTCGCGCCCGACCTTGCCGCCCCCGGCCAGCGCCATTTCTGGGACAAGATCCGCCAGATGCGCGCCGCCTGGGCGCTCGAATCACGCTGGTCGAAGGATCAGATCCTCGAAGCCTATCTCAACCTGGCCGGGTTTCGCGGCGAAGCGCAGGGCATTGGCGCGGCCGCGCTCGGGCTGTTCGGCAAGACCCCCGACGCGCTCGCGCGCGATGACGCACTGCTACTGGCGGCGCTGCTGCCCGATCCGCAGGCCGACGCCGGAACCGTCGCGCGGCGCGCCTGCGCCGTATCGCACGAGCAGGACTGCGGGCGTTTTGCCGGGGAAGCCGCCTCGATGCTCGGCCCGGCGCGCAGCCTCGCGCTTGATCCCGGCCTTGCCCCGCATCTGTCGGACCGGTTGCTGACCAAGCCCGGGCTCAAGGTGACCACCACGCTCGATCGCCGCATCCAGACGCTCGCCATCGTCGCCTTGAAGCGGCAGTTGCAGGGCCTTGGCGGCGCGCGCGCGCGGGATGGCGCGGTGGTGGTGGTCGACAATGCCAGCGGCGACGTGCTGGCCTATGTCGGCGGCATCGGTGGGGCGTCGACCGCGCCCGCTGTCGACGGCGCGAACAGCTATCGTCAGGCGGGATCGACGCTGAAGCCGTTCCTCTACGCCCAGGCGATCGAAAAGGGGTATCTGACCCCGGCCTCGATTCTCGACGATTCGCCGGTGCAACTCGACACCGCGTCGGGCCTGTATGTGCCGCAAAATTACGATCGCGGCTTCAAGGGGCCGGTGTCGGCGCGTTCGGCGCTGGCGGGGTCGCTCAACGTGCCTGCCGTGCGCACCTTGCTGCTCGTCGGGGTCGATCCGTTTCGCGACCGACTATGGGATACGGGCTATCGCGGGCTGGTCGAGGATGGCGAGTATTACGGCTATTCGCTTGCCTTGGGATCGGCTGAAGTCACCCTGCTCGAACAGGCTGATGCTTACCGTAGCCTCGCGCAAGGCGGGCGCTGGTCACCGCTGCGGCTGACGCTCGATGCACCGCACACCGCCCCGCGCGCGATTACCACCCCGCAAGCCGCATGGATCGTCGCCGACATGATGGCCGACGCCAATGCCCGCGCGGTCACTTTCGGGCTCGATTCGGCGCTGCATTTGCCCTTCTGGGCGGCGGTGAAGACGGGGACGAGCAAGGCGTTGCGCGACAATTGGTGCATCGGCTTCACGCAGAAATACACGGTTGCCGTGTGGGTCGGTAATCTCGAGGGCGATTCGATGCGTGCGGTGTCGGGCGTCAGCGGCGCGGCACCGGTGTGGCGCGACATCATGCTGTCGCTCAATGCCGAGGAACGCGGCACGCCGCCGCCGCGCCCGGCGGGCGTGGAAGCGCGCGCGATCACCTTTGCGCGCGCGATCGAACAACCGCGCACCGAATATTTTCTGGCCGGCACCGGGCAAAGCCACATCGCCTTCGCGCCCGACGAATCGCGCCGGCCGCGTATCACCAATCCGGTGTCGGGCAGCGTCTATGCGATCGATCCGGACATTCCGCACGACCGGCAACGCCTCGCGGTCGATGTTTCGGGTGCGGTGACGGCGCATCGTTTGTGGCTCGACAAGACCGACATTGGAGCGGCGGATTCGCAACCCGAAATCATCGCCGGGCCGGGCACGCACCGCTTGCGCCTGACCGATGTCGGCGGGCGCGTGGTCGATCAAGTGATGTTCACGATTCGCTGAAACACCGGCCGCGCCGAGGGCGCGGCCGGTGCGATATGGTTTAGCGATAGAAGCCGCGGATCACGTCGATGACATAGCCGCGCCGCGTATCGACCAGGATCACGTCGTCATAGTGCCGGATCCACTGCTGGCCATAAGCCGGACGACGCAGATGATAGCGCCATGGATCGGCGATGATGTAGCGCGGGCCATAATAAGGCGCGCCGATGCGCAGGCCGGGGCGGAACGCGGTATAGCGGAACGGCGCTTCCCAGTGGCCGCGCGCATACCAATTGGGGTTGCGATCGCGCCAGCCGCGCCAGTCATCGCGGCCCCACGCGCGCTCCCGATCGCGTACGTCTTCCCGATAATCGTGGCGGGCGTCGCGGAGATCGCGCTGGTCGCGCCGGATGTCTTGCCGGTCCCGGCGCAGGTCTTCGTTCGATTGAGCACTGGCGGCAACCGGGACGAGAGTTGCAGCGAGCAGCGCGGTGGCAATGAATTTGCGCATCATATCCTCCATGTCTGGCCGACCGGATCAAGAGGTCAAGCCATGCAAGGGATTTTGGCAAGCGCGCCCTGAACGGTTTGCGAACACGGGTGACAGGATTTTGTCAGGATTGCCGAAAGGGCGTTTCGCCCCGTTACGGCGTATCGCGGCCGCCACCGGTGTTGTTGTTGCCGCCCTGGCCGCCACCAATCGCGCCGACCGTGCCGATATTGCCGAACAGTTCGTCGAAGAAGCTGCGCTTCTTGCCCAAGGTCGGCGTGGTCTTGCCCGACGGGCTGATCGACGCGACCTGCTCGGCCCCCGAGCGCCGCACCGCCGACACGACGCCGCGCGAATCGAAGCTGATGCGCAGCGTCACCTGATCGTGCACATGCGGATTATTGTATGCGAAATTGCGGACATCGCGCGAAATATAATACCAGTCGCCCTGGTTGAACTCGCTGGTGAAGGTCGGCTTGCCGAGCACCGCGAGCACCGACTGACGATTATCCGTGCCCGCCTGGACCGAATTCACCAGATCCGAATCGATGACATAGCCCTGATGCCCCTTCAGCGGAACGCAGGCGCTGGCCCCGAACACACTGGTGGCGAGGGCAGCGGCCGTCATCAGGCGGACGGACTTGGGGCTCATCGACACTCTCCACAGGCACGCAAAGCTCCGGGACGCATTGCATCGCGGACAGGGAGCCTCAATATGCCGGGAAACGCGGCCAAACAAGGGCGCATGGGGAACAAGGTTTTGGGCTGGCTTACCAGATTGCTGGGCGGGGAGCGCGATACGGTCGCGTTGCGGCTGTACAATGGCGTGATCGAACGCGCGCGCGCGCCGCATTGGTATGAGGCGGGCGGCGTGCCCGATACGCTCGACGGGCGTTTCGATATGGTGGCGGCGGTGCTGGCGCTGGTGCTGTTGCGACTGGAAGGAGACGCCGAATCGGCCTCCGTCAGCGCACGCCTGACCGAGCGTTTCGTCACCGACATGGACGGACAATTGCGCGAAAGCGGCATTGGCGACATCGGGGTCGGCAAGCATATCGGCAAGATGATGAGCATGCTTGGCGGGCGGCTGGGCGCATATCGCGATGGGCTGGCGATGGGCGATCTTGCTACGGCGCTGCAGCGCAATCTCTATCGCGGCGTCGACCCCACCCCGCCCGCGCTGGCACATACGCAAGCCGCGCTGATCGCCTTTCGCGACGCGCTCGCCGCCACCCCTGCCCCCGCGGTGATCGCTGGAGACCTGCCATGACCACCCCAGAATTTTCGCGACTGGAGCGAATCGACACGATCGGCGAGGGGGCCCGCAGCGTCTCGATCACCGCCGATGCGACCGAACGGGCAGCACTGGCGGAACGGTTTGGCCTGCTCGCGGTCGATCGGCTGGAGGCGACCTTTCGCGTGCAGCGCGATGCGGCGGGCGTGGTGGCACGCGGCGAAGTGCGCGCGTCGGTGGTGCAGGCGTGCTCGGTGACCGAGGAGCCGTTGCCCGTCACCGTCAGCGAAGACGTCGCCTTGCGCTTCGTCACCGAGCAGGAAGCCGCCGCCGAGGAGGAAATCGAACTCGATCTCGATGCGCTCGACACGATGCCCTATGACGGCGCGGCGATCGATCTCGGCGAAGCGGCGGCGGAGACGATGGCACTGGCACTCGACCCGTTCCCGCGCGGCCCCAATGCAGCGGCGGCGCTGCGCGCGGCGGGGGTCATCAGCGAGGAAGACGCCAAACCGGCGGGGGCACTTGCCGGTTTAAAGAGTCTGTTGGCGAAGGATTAATCCTCGGGCCCCAACGCCGGATCGAGATCGCGCGGACGAACGAAGCGCACCAGCCGCGCGGTGCCTGCTGCAAGGTCGGCCCAGTCCCCCTCAAACTGGAGTTCGGCGATCGTCGCGGTCGGATATTTGGCCTCAAGCGCAACGCGCGGGGGCTCCTCCGATTCGGGTACCAGCAGCATCGCCAGATCCTCCAGCCCGGGATTGTGCCCCACCAGCAGGACCCGCGCGGTGTCTTCGGAAAATTCGTGGACGATATCCAGCAGCGTAACCGCTGAAGCGAGGTAGATGCGTCGGTCCCACTCCGGCGCAAGCGTGCGGCCATAGCCCGTTTCGACCTGGGCCAGCGTCTCCACCACGCGGAGCGCGGGCGAGGCCACCACGTGATCGAACACCGCGCCGCCGCTGCGCAAATAGCCGCCGATCAACGCGGCGGCGCGTTTGCCGCGCGCGTTGAGGGCGCGGTCATAATCGCGGAGCGCCGGATCGTCCCACCCCGATTTGGCGTGGCGGAGCAACGTCAGCGTCTTGGTGCCGGCGGTCATGCGGATCTCCGTCAGGCGGTTTCGCGCGCCTCATGCCCCGTTTGCGCGGCGGAGGGAAGCGCTGCCGCATGCGCCACCGCTTCATCCAGCGTAACGCGCGTGATGCGGACGCCTGGGGGAAACGCCGTCAGCAATCGCGACGGCATCGCTGCAGAGAGCAAGACGAACACGCCATGGTCGTCCGCGCGACGAATCAGGCGCCCAAACGCCTGCGCCAGCCGCGCCCGCACGATGCGGTCATCATAGCCGCTGCCGCCGCCTGCCAGACGCCGCGCGGCGTGCAGGACGGTCGGTTTGGGCCAGGGCACGCCCTCCATCACCACCATCCGCAGCGACCGGCCCGGCACATCGACGCCATCGCGCAACGCGTCCGTGCCAAGCAAGGATGCCGCCGGATCATCCCGGAAAATATCGACCAATGTACCGGTATCGATCGGATCGACATGCTGGGCGTAGAGCGGCAGCCCCTCTCGCGCGAGCCGATCGGCGATACGGGCATGGACGCCGCGCAACCGCCGGATCGCGGTGAACAGGCCGAGCATCCCGCCGCCGCTCGCCACGCCGAGCCGCGCATAGGCATTGGCGAGCGCGCCCATATCGCCGCGCTTCACATCGGTGACAATCAGCACTTCGGCTTGGCTCGCATAATCGAACGGCGACGCCGCCTCGAACCGGCTCGCGCCGCGCAGCAGATGCGTCGCCCCGGTGCGCGCCTCCGCCACGTCCCAATCGCCGCCGCCGCGCAAGGTCGCCGAGGTTACCAGCACGCCATGCGCGGGTTTCAGCACGGTCTCGGCAAAAGGCCGCGTCGGATCAAGCCAGTGGCGGTGCAGGCCGACATCATAATCGCGCCCCTCGACGCGATCGACCGCCATCCAGTCGACGAAATCGGGCGAGGCCGGCCCGCCGATCCGCGCAAGCAGCGACAGCCACGCCGCCACCGTCTCGGCGCGCCAGCCAAGCGAGGCGATCGCGCCTTCGATGCGCGCGCGCGCCGGGCCATCCATCCAGTCGGGTGCTTCGTCGAGCACCGCCTCGAGTCGCCGCCCGAGCGCCACCAGCGGGCGTACCAACGCATCCAGCGCTTCCGCTGCCGGGCCTGCCGCCTCGATCAAGCCGGGATCGGGCTCGGCCAGTTCGGTCTCCAAGCCATAGCCAGCATCGCCGCCCGGATCGCGCCCCGATTCGGCGCGCGCATAGGTGAGGCCGCGCACCGCCGCGAGCAGCGCCTCGATCGGGCCGAACGGCGCGCCCTCGCCCAGGCGCTGCAGCCAGCCATCACTCGCCAGCGCCTGCGCCGCGTTCACCGCATCCGCGATCGCGCGCGCGCCGCCCTCGTCATAGCTCGCGACGTCGGACAACCGCGCCGCCAGCCCGCGTCGCCGCCCGCGCCCGCCCGATTCGGGGCCGAGCACCCAACGCCTGAGCTCGATCGTCTCGGCACCGGTCAGCGCGGTCGAGAACATCGCGTCGGCGGCATCGAACAGATGATGCCCCTCGTCGAACACATAGCGCGTCGGGCGCGTGGTCGATTCCCGTCCGCGCGCGGCATTGACCATCACCAAAGCGTGGTTGGCGATGACCAGATCGGCATCGGCACTCGCGCGCGCGGCCTTTTCGATGAAGCATTTGCGGTAATGCGGGCACCCCGCATAGACGCACTCGCCGCGCCGGTCGGTGAGCGCGGTCGCGCCGTTGCGACGAAACAGCGTCGGCAGCCAGCCGGGCAGATCGCCGCCGACCATATCGCCATCGGCGCTATACGCCGCCCAGCGCGCGACCAGCTGCGCCAGGATCGCGGCGCGCCCGGCGAAACCGCCTTGCAGCGCATCTTCCAGGTTCAACAGGCACAGGTAATTCTCGCGGCCCTTGCGCGTCACCACCTTCGCCCGGCGGGTTGCCGCATCGGGGAACAGCCGCGCGCTTTCATGCCCCAATTGCCGTTGCAGCGCCTTGGTGAAGGTCGATACCCACACCGCGCCATCGGCCTTCTCCGCCCAAAGCGAAGCCGGCGCGAGATAGCCAAGCGTCTTGCCGATGCCGGTGCCGGCTTCGGCGAGCACCATGTTGGGCATCCCCGCCGCCATGCGCGGCCCAAACGCCTCGCGCGCCGCCTGCGCATAGGCACGTTGGCCGGGACGCTGCTCGGCAGTGCTGCCGGTCAAGCGAGCAAGCCGGGCCTGCGTTTCGTCCGCTTCCAGCGTGACGGTGCGCGGCTGCGCGCGCGGCGCGCCCTCCGACCATTCGCCGAGCTTGGTGAACAGCCAGCGCTCGGCCGTCTCGGGCTTTTTCAGGCGCTGGGTCAGCACCGGTGCCCAGGTCCAGCGGAGGCGGAACAGCGACTGCGCCGCAGTCCACGCGCCCTCGCGTTCGGGCCACTCGCCCTCGATCATGCCGAGCAACGCCCCGGCGGCGGCGCGCAGGAAGGTGGCGACTTCGGCATCGGCGGCGGGCGGCGTCAGCCCCGTCACGCGCGCGAGCCCGCGCGGCGTCGGCACCATGAAGCGCGCCGGACACAGAAAGGCGAACAGTTCGAGCAGATCGAGCCCCGACAGATCGGCATAGCCCAGCCGCTGCCCGACCAAGGCGGCATTGAGCAGGATGACCGGCGTATCGGCCGCAATGCGGATCGCCTCCCCGCGCCCGATCGGTCGCGTGCCGCCTTCATCCGCGATCCAGATGCCGCTGTGGCTGGCGTGGAGGGCGGGATAGGGCAGCGCAAGATCGGGGAGCGGCGACATCGCGCCGACAGTGCGCGAGCCGGAACGAAAGGGCAACCTTGATCCGCCCTATATGACGCATCCCGCCCGATGGAGGTTGTGCCGCGCCGCACCCATGCGCTACGCCCCCGCTTATGACCGACGTTTTCCGCACCGCCGCCCTCGATTCCAAAGCCTGGCCGTATGAAGAGGCGCGCAAGCTGCTCAAGCGCTATCCTGAGGGCAAACCGGGTGGTGCGCCGATCATCTTCGAGACCGGCTATGGCCCGTCGGGTCTGCCGCATATCGGCACCTTCAACGAAGTGCTGCGCACGACGATGGTGCGCCACGCCTTCCAGACGCTGTCCGATGCGCCGACGCGGTTGATCGAGTTTAGCGACGATATGGACGGGTTGCGCAAGGTGCCCGACAACGTGCCCAACCAGGCGATGCTGACCGAAAACCTCGGCAAGCCGCTCAGCCGCATCCCCGATCCGTTCGAGAAGTTCGAAAGCTTCGCCGCCCACAACAACGCCATGCTGCGCGATTTTCTCGATCGCTTCGGCTTCGAGTACGAATTCATCTCGTCGGCCTCGCAATATGAAGCCGGCGTGTTCGATGATGCGCTGAAGGGCGTGCTGCGCAATTATGCCGCGATCATGGGCGTGATGCTGCCGACGCTGCGCAAGGAACGCGCCGCGACCTATTCGCCGATCCTGCCGATCAGCCCCAAGACCGGGATCGTGCTGCAAGTCCCGGTCGAGGTGGTCAATGTCGAAGAGGGCACGATCCGCTTCACCGACAGCGATGGCGAAGTGCTCGTCCAGTCGGTGCTCGGCGGTCAGGCGAAACTACAATGGAAGGTCGATTGGGCGATGCGCTGGGTCGCATTGGGCGTCGATTATGAGATGTACGGCAAGGATCTGATCGACAGCGGCGTGCAGTCGGGCAAGATCGCGCGCGTGCTCGGCGGTCGCCCACCCGAGGGGCTGATCTACGAGATGTTCCTCGACGAAAAGGGCGAGAAGATCTCCAAGTCCAAAGGCAATGGCCTGACGCTGGAGCAGTGGCTCGAGTACGGCACGCAGGAGAGCCTGGCCTTCTTCGCCTATCGCGAGCCCAAAAAGGCCAAGCAGCTGCACATCGGCGTCATTCCGCGCGCGGTGGACGACTATTTCCAGTTCCGCGGCAGCTATGCCGCCCAGCCGGTCGAACAGAAGCTCGGCAATCCGGTGCACCACATTCACAATGCCGCGGTGCCGGACACCAACCCGCCGGTGACCTTCGGCTTGCTGCTTAATCTGGTCGGCGTGCTGGGCGCGGGCGCGACGGCGGAGCAAGTGCACGGCTATCTCAGCAACTATATCGAAGGTGCCATCACGCCCGAACTCAATGCGCTGATCGGTCATGCACTCGCCTATAACCGCGATTACGTCGCGCCGACGCTCCAGCGCCGCAAGCCCGAGGGCATCGAGATTGCCGCGCTCGAACGGCTCGACCGCGAACTCGCGGCTGCGCCTGCCGACAGCTCGGCGGTCGATTTGCAGAACATCGTCTATGCGATCGGCAATGAAGGCGGGTTCGATCCGCTGCGCGCCTGGTTCGGGGCTTTGTACGAAACGCTGCTCGGTTCGAGCCAGGGTCCACGCATGGGCAGCTTCATCGCGCTGTACGGCATCGACAATAGCCGCAAGCTGATCGCCGAAGCGCTGGCGGACTGACGAGGACACGCCGATGCCCACCAAACCGCTGATCGGGCGCGATACGCGGCTGTGCATGTCGCTATCGGCGCGACCTGGCAATTTCGGAACGCGCTTCCACAACCGGCTCTATGAGCTGCTCGGGCTCGATTTCGTCTACAAGGCGTTTTCGACGCGCGACCTGGAGGGCGCGGTGCGCGGCATTCGCGCGCTCGACATTCGCGGGTGCGCGATCTCGATGCCGTTCAAGGAAGCCGTGATCCCGCTGCTCGACAGCATCGCCCCCTCCGCCGCCGCGATCGACAGCGTCAATACCATCGTCAACGATGAGGGGGTGCTGACCGGGCACAATACCGATTATGCGGCGGTGGCGCGGCTGATTGCCGACATCGACCCCGCAACGCCATTTCTGCTGCGCGGATCGGGCGGCATGGCCAAGGCGGTCGCCGCAGCACTCTGCAATAGCGGGTTTCGCAACGGCACGATCGTCGCGCGCAACGCCGAGCAGGGACAGGCACTGGCAACGCGCTACGGCTTTCGCTGGCGGGCCGATCTCGACCCGGCGGGCGCGCCCTTGCTGATCAACGTCACGCCGATCGGCATGGCGGGCGGCGACGCCGATGCGCTCGCCTTTCCCGAAACGATGATCGTGGCAAGCCGGGTCGTCATCGACGTGGTGCAATATCCGCCGGAAACACGGCTGCTGCGCGCCGCGCAAGTGGCGGGCAAACGGATCATCACCGGCACCGAGATCGCGACCTTGCAAGCCCTCGACCAGTTCGTGCTCTATACCGGCGTCACCCCCAGCGACGCGCAAGTCGCCGACGCCGCCGCCTTTGCCCGCGCGGCGGGGTAAAACCCCGAACGGCTCCGGTTTCGGTTTCGCACCGGGGCCCGTACCGCTAGGCTAGGGGCATGGCCAACCCCACCACGTCGCGCCGCGTAGCCCGAAACATCCGTTCGGCACTGCGCACCTTCCTCGCGCAGGAAGCGGCGGGCGGTATGGTGCTGATGGCGGCGGCCGCGTTCGCGCTGATCTTCGCCAATTCGGAGCTCGCCCCCGCCTATTTCGCGTTTCTGCACTATGAGACGGGGCCGGTATTGGCCGCTGCCATCGGGCCGATGACGGTGCATCTGTGGATCAACGACGGCTTGATGGCAGTGTTCTTCCTGCTGGTTGGCCTCGAGATCAAACGCGAACTGGTCGACGGGCAATTGGCGAGCCCCGCGCGGCGGCGCTTGCCGATCATCGCGGCGGGCGCTGGGATGGCGATGCCGGCCTTGGTCTTTCTCGCCATTACCGGCGGTGCGCCAGCACTGGGTCCAGGCTGGGCGATACCGGCGGCGACCGACATCGCCTTTGCGATCGGCGTGCTGGCGTTGCTCGGCAAGCGCGTCAGCCCGGCGCTCAAACTCTTCCTCACCACCGTCGCGATCGTCGATGATTGCGGCGCGGTGGCGATCATCGCCTTGGTCTATAGCCACGGTATCGACTGGATCGCGCTGGCGGGCGCGGCGGGGACGGTGCTGATCCTGTTCACGCTCAACCGGCGCGGGGTGGTGGCCTTGTGGCCCTATCTGCTCGGCTTTGTCGGTCTGTGGTGGCTGGTGCTGCTTTCGGGCGTCCACGCCACCGTCGCGGGGGTGATTACCGCCGCGCTGATCCCGGTTGCCACTTCCCCCGGCGCGCCCGATGCCGCGCATTCGCCGCTCCACCGGCTCGAACATGCGCTGTCGCCGTGGGTGGCGTTCGGCATCGTGCCGCTGTTCGCCTTTGCCAATGCGGGCGTCTCGCTGCTTGGGGTGTCGACGGCGACGCTGGGCGATCCGCTGGTGCTGGGCATTGCGGGTGGACTGTTTCTGGGCAAGCAGGCCGGGATTGTCGGGGGTGTGGCCCTCGCCGAGCGTCTGGGAATCGCCAAGCGCCCGAAGGGAATGCGCTGGATGCAGCTTTATGGGGTCGGCCTGCTCGCCGGGATCGGCTTTACGATGAGCCTGTTTATCGGGGGCCTCGCTTTCCCGGGCGATGCGCAGCTGCAGGATTCGGTCAAGATCGGCGTGCTCGGCGGATCGATCCTGTCGGCGATCGCGGGCTATGTCGTGCTGCGCTACATCGCGCCGCGCGCGAAAATCGGCTGACCCGCTCAAAAAGAAACGGGCACCCCGGCTGGAGCGCCCGTCCCTGGTTACGATGACCGGTCAATCAGAGCTTTTCGGTCAGCTCCGGCACGATCTTGAACAGATCGCCGACGAGGCCGAGATCGGCGACCTGGAAGATCGGCGCGTCTTCGTCCTTGTTGATGGCGATGATGGTCTTGCTGTCCTTCATCCCCGCCAGATGCTGGATCGCGCCCGAAATGCCGACCGCGACATAGACTTCCGGAGCGACGATCTTGCCGGTCTGGCCGACCTGATAATCGTTCGGGGCATAGCCCGCATCGACCGCAGCGCGGCTGGCACCGACGCCCGCGCCGAGCTTGTCGGCGAGCGGATCGATCACTGCATGGAACTGCTCGCTCGACCCGAGCGCACGCCCACCCGAAACGATGATCTTGGCCGAGGTCAGCTCAGGCCGCTCCGACTTGGCGATTTCCGAACCGACATAGGTGGACACACCCGCATCGCCGGTCGAGGCAACCGCTTCGATCGTGCCCGTGCCGCCTTCGGTCGCCGCCTTTTCAAAGGCAGTGCCGCGCACCGAAATGACCTTCTTGGCATCCTTGGTCTGCACCGTGGCGATGGCGTTGCCGGCATAGATCGGGCGCGTGAAGGTATCCTCGCTCTCGACCGAGAGGATGTCCGAAATCTGCATCACGTCGAGCAAAGCGGCGACACGCGGCGCGATGTTCTTGCCGTTGGTGGTCGCGGGCACGAGGAACGCATCGTGCGTTTCCATCAGCTTGGCGACCAACGGCGCGACGTTTTCAGCCAGCGCATGGGCATAGGCGGCATCGTCCGCGACATGCACCTTGCCGACGCCCGCGATTTTCGCGGCGGCCTCGGCCACCGCGCCGACGCCTTGACCAGCGACGAGCAAATGCACTTCGCCCAGCTTGGCGGCGGCAGTGACGGTGGAGAGGGTGGCGTCCTTCACGGATGCGCCATCATGTTCGACCCAAACGAGCGTCTTCACTTCGCGACTCCCATTGCCTTGAGCTTGGCCACCAGTTCATCGACATCGGCGACCTTGATCCCCGCCGAGCGCTTGGGCGGCTCGACCACCTTGAGCGTGGTCAGGCGCGGCGACACATCGACGCCGTAATCGGCCGGGGTCTTCTGCGCGAGCGGCTTGGACTTGGCCTTCATGATGTTGGGCAGCGAGGCATAACGCGGTTCGTTGAGGCGCAGGTCGACCGTGATGATCGCGGGCAGCGGCAGCGATTCGGTCTCCGCGCCGCCATCGACTTCGCGCGTCACCACGACGGTGCCGGGCGACAGTTCGACCTTGGAGGCGAAGGTCGCCTGGCCGCGACCGAGCAGCCCGGCCAGCATCTGGCCGGTCTGGTTATTGTCGTCATCGATCGCCTGCTTGCCGAGGATGATGAGGTCGGGCTGTTCCTCCTCGACGATCTTGGCGAGCAATTTGGCGACGCCCAGCGGCTCGACCTTGTCTTCGGACACGATCAGGATCGCGCGGTCGGCACCCATGGCGAGCGCGGTGCGCAGCGTTTCCTGCGCTTTCTGCTCGCCGATCGACACGACGACGATCTCGGTGACGCCCGCTTTTTCCTTCAGGCGGATCGCCTCTTCGACCGCGATTTCGTCGAACGGGTTCATGCTCATCTTGACGTTGGCGAGGTCGACCCCCGTCCCGTCCGCCTTCACGCGGGGTTTCACATTGTAATCAAGCACGCGCTTGACCGGGACCAGCACTCTCATCGGCATTCCTTCCAGGGCAGTTTCTTGCTCGACGGCATCGGCTGTCCAAATGGCGGTTTCACGCGGTTTTCGCAAGTCCGGTATGCCATACGCGCGTGCCGTAGCGGCATCTCGCGCGACTCGAACCCGCCCTTAACGCGAAAGGGCCCGGCGTTTCCGTCCGGGCCCTTCCTTTAGTGCGTGTAGGACGGGTTGGTCCGTTCAGGCAGCGGCCTTGACCTCTGCCACGATCTTCTTGGCGGCATCGCCCAGATCGTTGGCAGGGACGATCGCCAGGCCGGAATTGGCCAGGATGTCCTTGCCCAACTGGACGTTGGTGCCTTCGAGGCGAACGACCAGCGGCACCGAAAGGTTCACTTCCTTGGCGGCCGCGACAATGCCCTCGGCAATGATGTCGCAGCGCATGATGCCGCCGAAGATGTTGACCAGGATGCCCTTCACATTCGGATCGCTGAGGATGATCTTGAACGCAGCCGTCACCTTCTCCTTATTGGCGCCGCCGCCAACGTCGAGGAAGTTGGCCGGGAACATGCCGTTCAGCTTGATGATGTCCATCGTCGCCATGGCAAGGCCGGCACCGTTGACCATGCAGCCAATGTCGCCGTCGAGCTTGATATAGGCGAGGTCATACTTGGACGCTTCGAGCTCGGCCGGATCTTCCTCGGTCTCGTCGCGCAGTTCGAGCAGATCCTTGTGGCGGAACATCGCATTGCCGTCGAAGCCGACCTTGGCGTCGAGCACGACCAGCTTGTTGTCCTCGGTGACGGCGAGCGGGTTGATCTCGATCTGCTCGGCATCGGTGCCGAGGAACGCGTCATACAGCTTGGACGCGACGCTGGCGGCCTGCTTGGCGAGATCGCCCTTCAATTCAAGTGCGGCGGCAACGGCGCGGCCATGATGCGGCTGGAAGCCGGTCGCGCAATCGATGTCGATGGCGTGGATCTTCTCGGGCGTCTCATGCGCGACGGTTTCGATGTCCATGCCGCCTTCGGTCGAGGCGACCATCGACACGCGGCCGGTTGCGCGGTTGACGAGCAATGCCAGGTAGAATTCCTTGGCGATGTCGACACCGTCGGTGATGTACAGGCGGTTGACCTGCTTGCCATGCTCGCCGGTCTGCACGGTTACGAGGGTGTTGCCGAGCATGTCGGTTGCCGCCGCGCGAACCTCGTCGAGCGTCTTGGCGAGGCGGACACCGCCCTTGGCATCAGGCCCCAGTTCCTTGAACTTGCCCTTGCCGCGGCCACCGGCGTGGATCTGCGCCTTGACCACGTAGAGCGGCCCAGGAAGCTTGGCGGCGGCGGCGACGGCCTCTTCGACGGTCAGCGCAGCGAAACCCGCGGGCACCGGCACGCCGAATTTCGCGAGGACTTCCTTGGCCTGATATTCATGGATGTTCATGGGCTGCGTGCCTTTCGAAGATCGGGGATAGAGTGGCCTTAAGCACAGCCGCCCGCGCGAATCCACCCCGTAGGCACCTGCGTCGCTCGCCATTGCGTGTACGGCTCGCTATATCATGTCCATGTCCTGGATCATCGGCCCGCTGCTGTTCGTCGCCACCGTCGCCGGAATGGAGGGGTTCGCCTACGGCGCGCACCGCTGGCTGATGCACGGACCCGGCTGGTTCCTGCATGAAAGCCACCACCGCCCGCGCACCGGCAATTGGGAGTTGAACGACCTGTATTTCGTGATCTTCGCTGCGCCCTCGATCACGCTGTTGCTGGGCGGCGTGCAATGGGGCTGGGGCGACTGGGCGATCTGGGTCGGCGCGGGGATTGCCGGGTACGGGGCGATCTATCTCGGCTTTCACGATGTGATCGTGCACAAACGCTTCAACCACCGCTATCTGCCGAAATCGGCCTATATGAAGCGGATCGTCCAGGCGCACCGGCTGCACCATGTGGTGGAAACCAAGGGTGGCAATGTCAGCTTCGGCTTTCTGGTCGCGCCAAGCCCTGAGGCGCTGAAGGCCGAACTCAAACGCCGCGGCCATGCCGGCGTGCGGGCTGCAGCACAGCAGGCAACGCCCGTTTCCCATTGAACGAGAGCGCTTTCTTCTACGCGCTGGCGATTCCGGCGGTCTTGCTGCTCGGCCTGTCCAAGGGTGGCTTTGTCGGGCTTGGCGCGCTGTCGCTGCCGCTGCTGTCGATGGCGACATCCCCGGTGCGCGCGGCCGCGATCCTGCTACCGATCCTGATCGTGCAGGACGTGGTCGGCGTATGGGCGTTCCGGCGCGATTGGGATGCGACCGTGTTGGGCTGGATGCTACCGGGTGCCGCAATCGGGATTGCGCTCGGCTATCTGTTTGCCGCGCAGGTTCCGACCACGGCGGTGCTTGCGCTGGTCGGGGCGATCTCGGTGGTGTTCGGTCTCTATCGGTTATGGACTGACCGGAGGGGTGCCGTGGCGGTCGCCGCCCAGGCACCGGGCTGGGTCGGCGCGCTGCTGGGCGTTGCATCGGGCTTCACCAGCCAGGTTGCCCATGCCGGCCAACCGCCCTTTCAAATTTATGTACTGCCGCGCCGCCTGCCACGCGACGTACTGGTCGGCACCACCGCGATCTTTTTCGCCGCGGTCAATTGGATCAAGGTGCCGGCGTATTGGGCGCTCGGCCAGTTCAACCGCGACACTTTAGGCGTCGCGGCACTGCTACTGCCGGTCGCGATTGCATCGACCTTTACCGGGGTCTGGCTTGTGCGCCGTGTGTCGCCCGCCCGCTTCTACACCGCCATTTACGCGCTGATGGTCGCGGTTGGGATCAAGCTGATCTGGGATGCGCTGGCCTAAGCCACCGCGCCTTCAATCGAACAGCGACGACACCGAGCTTTCATCGGCGATACGGCGGATCGCCTCGGCGAGCAGCGGGGCGATCGTCAGATGGCGGATCTTCTTGGCGGCGGCGACAATGTCATGGCTGCCGAGCGAATCTGTGATGACGAGTTCCTCGAGCGCCGAGCTTTCGACGCGCGCCACCGCGCCACCCGACAGCACGCCGTGCGTGATATAGGCAGCGACGCCCTCGGCACCCGCTTGCTTGAGCGCGGCGGCGGCGTTGCACAGCGTGCCGCCCGAATCGACGATATCGTCGATCAGGATGCAGAAGCGGCCTTCGACCTCACCGATGATGTTCATCACTTCGGATTCGCCCGCGCGCTCACGCCGCTTGTCGACGATGGCGAGCGGCGCATTGTCGAGTCGCTTGGCCAGCGCCCGCGCGCGCACCACGCCGCCCACGTCGGGCGAAACCACCATCAAATTGCGCTTGCCATAGCGCGTCAGAATGTCGGCCGACATCACTGGGGCCGCGAACAGATTGTCGGTCGGGATATCGAAAAAGCCCTGGATCTGCCCGGCGTGCAAATCGACCGAGAGCACGCGGTCGGCCCCGGCAACGGTGATGAGATTGGCGACGAGCTTGGCCGAAATCGGCGTGCGCGGCCCAGGCTTACGATCTTGGCGGGCATAGCCGAAATAGGGGATGACGGCGGTGATGCGCTTGGCCGAGGCGCGTTTCAGCGCGTCGATGCAAATCAGCAGCTCCATCAGATTGTCATTCGCGGGATAGCCAGTCGATTGCAGCACGAACACGTCCTCGCCGCGCACATTCTCGCGGATTTCCACGAAAATTTCCTCATCGGCGAAGCGGCGGACCAACGCGTCGGTCAACGGCAGTTCGAGATAGGACGCAATATCGCGCGCGAGGGGCAAGTTCGAATTGCCGGTCATCAATTTCATGGCGTTCGAAACTCCTTTTGGTCCCCATGCCCCGCGTCTGGCTGCGCGCACTGTTGGCTGAGCGTCCTTTAGGCGCGGGCTTTGCGCGCGGTAAAGGGGCATTGCCGCAGGAACGAGCGCTGCCTAGAGCAAATCCATGACCATTCGCACCCGTTTCGCCCCTTCGCCCACCGGCATGTTGCATGTCGGCAATATCCGTACCGCGCTCCACAATTGGCTGTGGGCGCAAGCGCAAGGCGGGGAATTCTGGCTGCGCATCGACGATACCGACGCCGAACGCAGCGAGGAACGCTTTGTCGACGCGATCCGCGCCGATCTCGGCTGGCTCGGCCTCACCCCGCAGGGCGAGGAACGCCAGTCGGCGCGGTTCGCGCTGTATGAAGCGCGCTTTGCCGCGTTGCGCGCGGCAGGCCGGGTCTATCCGGCGTATGAAACCGCGCAGGAACTCGACCTCAAGCGCAAGATCGCCGCCGGGCGCGGCTTGCCGCCGATCTATGATCGCGCGGCGCTGGCTTTGTCGGATGCCGACCGCGCCAAGCTCGAGGCCGACGGCATCGCCCCGCATTGGCGCTTCAAGCTCGATCACGACACGCCGATCGTCTGGGACGATTTGATTCGCGGCCCCCAGAAATTCGATGCGGCGACGATGAGCGACCCGGTGATCCGCCGCGCCGATGGATCGTGGCTGTATATGCTGCCCTCGGCGATCGACGATGCCGAGATGGGCATCACCCATGTCGTTCGCGGTGAAGATCATGTCTCCAACACTGCGCTGCAATTGCAGATGTTCGAGGCGATGGGCGTCGCGCCGCCCGCCTTTGCGCATGAAGCGCTGCTGGTCGGATCGGAAGGTAAATTGTCCAAGCGGCTTGGCTCGCTCGGCGTCGAGCATTTCCGCGAGGTCGGGATCGAGCCCGCCGCCGTGCGCGCGCTGCTGGCGCGGATCGGGACGAGCTTGCCGGTCGAGCCATTGGTCGACACCGCCGCGCTGGTCGCAACCTTCGATTTCGCCAAATTCGGCCGCGCGCCTGCGCGCTTCGACGAAGCCGAACTGGCCGGGCTCAACGCCAAAATCGTCCACCAGCTCGATTTCACCAGCGTGGCTGAGCGCTTGCCATCGGGCATGGGCGCGGCGGAATGGGAAGCTGTGCGACCCAACCTCTCGACCGTTGCCGAAGCGACAGATTGGTGGGGCGTGATCGAAGGGCCGATCGACGCGGTGCGCGATCCGGCCGATGCCGATTTCCTCGCCGCCGCCGCGCGCCACGTCGCCACGATGCCGTGGGATGCCGATCCGTGGCACGCACTGACCGCCGCGTTGAAGGCCGAGACCGGGCGCAGCGGCAAGGCGCTGTTCCTGCCGCTGCGCCGCGCGCTGACCGGGCGCGATCACGGCCCCGACATGAAGGCACTGCTGCCGTTGATCGGACGCGATCGTGCGGCAGCGCGGCTTTCCGCGATCTGATATAATGTCTCTTGCGTCAGAAATGTTATGATGTAACATTCTCTCCTGTCCGGCGTGCGACCGGACGCCATAGTGGGAGAGAAACGATGTACGCAGATCGTTATTCCAGCCGCCAAGGTCTCAGCCCCGGGGGTGTCGGTTTCGCGCTCGGCGCGAGCGGGGTGCTTTTATTCGGGCTTTCGCTGACCGCGCCCAATCTCGTCACCCGTCTGGTCGATCCACCGTTGACGACCATCAACATCCCGATCCCGACCGATCCGCCACCGCCCGAAAAACCCCAGCCTGCGCCGCATCTGAAGGACCCAATCCCGACCAACCCACCCCCGGAAACCGTCGATAGTTCCAAACAGCAAACCGCGACGGCCACCGGCATCCCCACGTTCAACATCGATCTTCCGCCCAAGACCGAAGTCGCCGTGGGCACTGGCGCTGGCGAGATCGGCACCGCCCCACCGCCGCATGTGCCGACGATCGTCGGACCCCAACTCGATTCGCGTTATGCCAACCTCTTCCAACCCGCTTACCCGAGCGACGAACGCCTTGCAGGCCGATCGGGCCGAGTCGTCGTGCGCGTGCTGATCGGCACGGACGGGCGCGTGAAGGAGGTGCAGCAAATCAGCGCCGCCAGCACCGCCTTTTTCGAAGCGACGCGCAAGCAGGCGCTGACCAAATGGCGCTTCACGCCGGGCACGCGCGACGGCGTTCCGGTCGAAGCATGGCGCACCATGGCGGTACGCTTTGAACTCGATGGCGAATAGCAAAGCGTGGTGAGGCGCGGCGGGGGTGGCATCGGTGCCCCGCCGCGCCTATCTGCTCTTCCATGAACTTCCTGCGCTATTTCTCTCCGCTGCGTGCCTGGCGCGATTTGCGCTATTACATCGTCACGCGGCAGCGGCATCAGCTCGGCTTTATGGGCGTCGCGCTGGCGCTGACCTATGTGATGGTGGTCGGCGTTATTTATGAATCGCGGATCCCGCCCAAGCCCTATCACCGCGACATCATCTATGTGCAGCAATGGCCCGCCACCCGCACCGATGCCGAAATCGTCGCGCAGCAGAAAATCGATGGCATCGAACAGACCAAGCGCGAAAACGAGCTGAAGCGGCTGCAGGCCGAGCGGCGCGCGCAGTTCAAGAAAGTGAATGACGGCCTCAAGGCTTACGGGCTCTGAGCATGATCGACGACCATCGCTGGATGGGTGCCGCGCTGGCGCTTGGCGAGCGCGGGCGCGGGCGCACCGCCCCCAACCCCAATGTCGGCTGCGTGATCGTGTCCGAGGGCCGCGTCGTCGGGCGCGGCTGGACCCAGCCCGGCGGCCGCCCCCATGCCGAGGCGATGGCGCTGGCTGAGGCTGGGGAGCAGGCGCGCGGGGCGACGGTCTATGTCACGCTGGAACCCTGCGCCCACGTCTCGCCGCGCGGCCCCGCGTGCAGCGATCTGCTGCAACTGGCCGGCGTGGCACGGGTGGTGGTCGCGATGGAGGACCCCGATGTGCGCACCAACGGCGCGGGTATTGCGCGCCTGCGCGACGCCGGTATCACGGCGGAGGTCGGTGTGCGCGCCGACGAAGCCCGCCGGGCGATGGCGGGATTTCTTGCCCGCCGCCTGCTCGGACGCCCACACGTGACGCTGAAACTCGCCGTGTCGCTCGACGGGGCGATGGCGCTGGCGTCGGGGCAAAGCGTCTGGATCACCGGGCCGCAAGCGCGCGCGCACGCGCACCTGGAACGCGCGCGCCACGAAGCGATTTTGGTTGGACGCGGGACCTTCGAAGCGGACGCTCCGAAGCTCGACGTCCGGCTCGCGGGACTTGAATCGCGCAGCCCGCAGCGAATTTTGCTGTCGCGCACCGAAACCGATGGCTGGACGCGCATCGCCGCGCCCGCTGACATCTCGACACTCGAAGCGGTCGATCACGTCCTGGTCGAGGGCGGCCCGGCGACCGCCGCCGCGTTCCTAGCCGGCGATCTGGTCGACCGGCTGTTGCTTTATCGTGCGCCGATCCTGATCGGCGGTGGGCGCACGCTGCCCGACATTGGCCTCACCGATCTTGCCGACGCGCATGGCCGCTGGCGACCGATCGAGTCGCGGAGCCTTGGCAGCGACCGGCTCGAGGTTTACGAGCGCGTCAGGGAGCCTGCACCGGGCGAAAGAGGATAGCGCGATGTTCACCGGCATCATCACCGATATCGGCACGATCGACCGGGTCGAGGCGCGCGGCGACCGGCGCATCTTCGTGCGGACGGACTATGATATGGCAGGCGTCGATCTTGGCGCGTCGATCGCCTGTTCGGGCGTGTGCCTGACCGTCGTCGACAAATCGGGCGCGGGCGAATCCGGCTGGTTCGCCGCCGACGTCTCCGGCGAAACCGTCTCGCGCACGCCGTCCGAACAATGGACCACCGGACGCCGCCTCAACCTCGAACGCGCGCTGAAGCTCGGCGAGGAACTGGGCGGGCATATCGTGACCGGCCATGTCGATGGCATCGGCAGTGTGGTGAGCGTCAGCGACGACGGCGATTCGCGCAGGATCGATATCGCGGTGCCCGCCGACCTGGCCCCCTTCGTCGCGAAAAAGGGTTCGATCACGGTCGATGGCGTGTCGCTGACGGTCAATGCCGTCGCCGACCATGGCGACACCTCGCATTTCTCGCTCAACATCATTCCGCACACCCAGGCGATGACCACGCTGGGCGACCTTCACCCCGGTGCCGCCGTCAATATCGAGATTGACGTCCTCGCCCGCTATCTGAAACGCATGGAGCATTATCGTGCCACAGCCTGAAGTCGCGCGCCTGCGCCATGGGTTCCTGTCGACCCCTGAGGAATTGATCGACGAGGCCCGCAATGGCCGCATGTTCATCCTGGTCGATGACGAAGACCGCGAGAATGAGGGCGACCTCGTCATTCCGGCACAGATGGCGACGCCTGAAAAGATCAACTTCATGGCCAAATATGGCCGCGGACTGATCTGCCTTGCCATGACCAGGAGACGCGTCGACGAGCTCGGCCTCGACCTGATGAGCCGCCACAATGGCACGCGGCATGAAACCGCCTTCACGACTTCAATCGAGGCGCGCGATGGGGTGACCACCGGCATTTCCGCCGCCGACCGCGCCCGCACCATCTCGGTCGCGATCGATTCGTCCAAGGGCAAGGACGAGATCGTCACGCCGGGCCACGTCTTCCCGCTGGTCGCGCGCGATGGCGGCGTGTTGGTCCGCGCAGGGCACACCGAGGCGGCGGTCGACGTCTCGCGGCTGGCCGGGCTCAACCCGTCGGGTGTGATCTGCGAGATCATGAACGAGGATGGCACGATGAGCCGCCTCGACGACCTCGTCACCTTCGCGCAATTCCACAATCTCAAGATCGGCACGATCCGCGACTTGATCGCCTATCGCCGCCGCCACGATCATCTGGTCGAGAAGCGCGCCGAAATGGCGTTCGAGTCGAAATGGGGCGGCCAGTGGAAGGCGATGACCTTCCACAACAAGGCGACCGGCGACGAAACGATCGCCTTGGTCAAGGGCAAGATCGACCCGGCCAAGCCGACGCTGGTGCGGATGCACACCGCTTCCTATTTCGTCGACATGTTCGGCGAGCAATCCGAACGCTCGGGCCTGCTCTCGCGCTCGATGGAGTTGATCGCCGAGGAAGGCGCTGGCGTGATCGTCGTGATCAACCGCCCGATGAGGGACCCGCTCACCCGCTTCATCAAGCTGCGCGGCGAAGGCAAGGGCGCGGGCGCGCCCGAGGTCGAGGAGCTGCGCGATTACGGCGTCGGCGCGCAGATCCTGGCCGAGCTTGGCGTTGAGGAAATGGTGTTGCTGACCAACACCCACCATGCGCTGGTCGGCCTCGAAGGCTATGGCCTGTCGATCGTCGACGAACGCACGATTCCCGGTACTGGAGGCGAATAATGCGCACCGGGATCGACGAGGCACACGATCCCAAATATGCGCATATCGAACGCGAGCGGCGCTGGCTGGTCAATCCCGCGATGCGCCCCGACCTGTCGGCGCTGCCCTATGTTCTGATTGAGGACCGCTACATCGCCAACACGCGGATGCGTTTGCGGCGGATGACGGCAAACACCAGCGGCGAGCAGGCGCTGAAGCTCACCAAGAAATACGAATGCAGCGATCCGCTCGCGCGACCGATTGTGACCACCTACCTGACCCAGGACGAGTATGCGCTGTTGGAGACGCTGCCTGCTGCCGTTCTCATCAAGCGGCGCTATGAGGTGGTGGATCAAGGAATCACGTTCGGAATCGATCAATTCCTTGGTGCGTTGGCACCGCTGGAACTCGCCGAGGTTGAATGGAGCGACGATACCGGTTTAAGGGCCTTGCCCTCACCCAGTTGGGCGGTCCGCGACATCAGCAACGACCCGCGCTATCAAGGCGGCGCAATTTCGCATTCTGGCATTCCCAAGGATTGATCGTGGCAAAGATTCTCATCGTCGAAGCCCGCTTCTACGACCATCTCAACGACATGCTGCTCGACGGCGCGCGCGCCGCGATCGAGGAAGCGGGCCATAAGCACGAGACGATCACCGTGCCGGGCGCGCTGGAAATTCCCGCCGCCGTCGCGCTGGCAGCGGATAGCGGGGCCTATGATGCCTTCGTCGCGCTGGGCGTCGTCATTCGCGGCGAGACCTATCATTTCGAGATCGTCGCGGGCGAAAGCGCGCGCGGATTGATGGCGCTGTCGATGGACGGGCTGCCGATCGGCAATGGCATTCTCACCACCGAGGATGAAGCGCAAGCGATCGTCCGCGCCGACCGCGCGCAGCTCGACAAGGGCGGTGCCGCGGCCAAGGCGGCGCTCGCCATGCTGGCGCTGAAGAGCCGCTTCGGCTGAGGCAAAGGTGCAGCCGCCCCCGCCTCGCTACAAGATTTTCGAGCGCGACGGGCGGCTGATCACCATCGATACCTGGGCGGACAAAACCACCGCCACCCCGCCGACCCCGGCCGTGCGACCGAGCCGCAGCCCGACCGATGCGCGTATCCCAGCGATGCTGGTCGCGGTCGCCGTGCCGGTGCGCGACGCAAGCGGCCGCCGCTTGCTGACCACGGGGCCAAGCTGGGATCAAAAGGGCCCGCGCGTGATCGCGCTTTCACCGCAGGGCGAACAGCGGGTCGGCAGGGTACTGCTGTTCGGCATCGTTGCCCTGGCCACCCTACTGCTCCTCGCCATCATCAATATCGAATGGATGCTGCCCTTTCTCATCATCGGCGTGGCGCTGAGCAGTGCGATCGCCACGGTTGGTTTGCCGTGGGTGGCGCGCTGCCTCGATTCGCTGGGCGAGACCACCGCCGCCTGAGGCTTCCATCCGCCGCGATCTTACTTATACTGGTGTCAATAAGTGGGAGAGCGATCGATGGCCTATGCGCACACCTATCGGGCGAACCCGCATTGGCTGCCCCGCCAGAAGCAATCCGCGATCCATGCCATTCCGGGCGAGGACGGTCTGCCGTTCATCGGCAATACCTTCCGCATGCTCCGCGACCCCGTCGCTTTCGGCAAGCGGATGATCGACACGTATGGCCCGGTGTTCCGCAACAATGCCTTTGGCGGCCCGACGGTCAGCTTGATCGGCCCCGACGCCAACGAACTGGTGCTGTTCGACCGCGACCGCGTGTTTTCGTCCGAACAGGGTTGGGGGCCGCTGCTCAACCTGCTGTTCCCGCGCGGGCTGATGCTGATGGATTTCGAAAAGCACCGCGCCGACCGCAAGGTGATGGCGGTGGCGTTCAAGCCCGAGCCGATGCGGCATTATGCCGAAACGCTCAATGCGGGCATTTCGCGCGCTGTGGCGACCTGGGGCAACAAACCCATTCGCTTCTACGACGCGATCAAGGAACTGACGCTCGATCTGGCGGCGGAGAGCTTTCTCGGCATGCCGCTCGGGCCCGAGGCCACGCGGATCAACCAGGCGTTTGTCGATGAAGTGCAGGCGTCGATCACCCCGATCCGCATTCCACTGCCGGGATCGCAAATGCGCAAAGGCGTGCGCGCGCGGGCCTATCTGATCGACCTGTTCGAGCGCGAGATTCCGGCGCGGCGGGCTGGCGAGGGCCAGGACTTCTTCTCGCAATTCTGCCGCGCGACCGGCGATGACGGCCAGCCGCTGCCAGCCGATGCGATTGCCGATCACATGAACTTCCTGATGATGGCGGCGCACGACACCATCACTTCCTCGGCAACCAGCCTGATCATGCTGCTCGGGCGCAACCCGGAGTGGCAGGAGAAGCTGCGCGCCGAGATCGCCGACCTCGGGATGAATGCGGAAGGGGCGCTGCCGTATAGCCAGCTCGACCGGCTCGAACTGACCGACATGGCGTTCAAGGAAGCGCTGCGGCTGATCCCGCCTGTGCCCTCGCTGCCGCGACGGTCGATCAAGCCGTTTGACTTTGGCGGCTATCACATCCCGGCGGGCACTACGGTCAGCGTGAGCGTGGCCTATACCCATACCATGCCCGAGCTGTGGCCTGATCCGCAGCGCTTCGACCCGTTGCGCTTCACGCCCGAGGCGGTGCGCGCCCGCCACAAATATGCGTGGGTGCCCTTTGGCGGCGGCGCGCATATGTGCCTGGGGCTGCATTTCGCGACGATGCAGATTCGTATCCTGCTCGCGCAATTGCTCAGCCGGTATCGGATCGAACTCGACGAAGACGCGGGGGCACAATGGCAAGCCTGGCCGATTCCGCGGCCGAAAGACGGCTTGCCCTTGCGCTTCGTGCCGCTGGCCTGACCCCTCCCGTTTCCGGGAGGGGCCACCGGCTTCAGGCCGGTGCCGTTTCCAGCGCCGGATAGTCGATATAGCCTTCCGCGCCCTGGCTGAACCACGTCTTGGGGTTGGACGGGTTGAGCGGTGCCCCCGTGCGCAGCCGTTCGGGGAGATCGGGATTGGCAAGGAAGGTGCGCCCGAAGGCGACGGCATCGGCAACGCCCGAGTCCAGGACGTCCTGGGCTTGCTCCAGCGTCGTGTAATCCGAATTCACCACCAACGGCTTGGTGAAGACCTCGCGGATCGCCGGGCTGAGCTTGGGGACGTCGGTGCGGCCATAGGTGCCGTCGGGGCCCGGCTCCCGCAATTCGAGAAAGGCAATGCCGATTTCGTCGAGCGCCTTGGCGGCGGCGGTGAACAGCGCGCGAGGGTTGCTGTCATCCACCCCTTGTGAATCGCCATTGGGCGACAGGCGGATCGAAGTGCGGCCCGCACCGGCAACCGATACGACGCGCTCGGTCACTTCGCGCATCAGGCGGATGCGATTCTCGATCGACCCGCCATAGATATCGTCGCGGAAATTGGCGTTGTCGCGCAGGAACTGGTCGATCAGATAGCCATTCGCGCCATGAATCTGCACGCCATCGAAGCCGGCGCGGATCGCGTTGCGGGCGGCGTGTTCATAATCGGCGAGCAAGCGCGGGATCTCGGAGAGTTCGAGCGGCCGGGCAATCTCGAAATCCTTCTTGCCCTCAAAGGTATGCGCCTGCCCGTCGGTGCGGGTGGCGGAGGAGGAGACCGGCTGCACGCCCGTTACCGAGGAATGCACCTGGCGACCCATATGCCAAAGCTGGACGACAATATGCCCGCCCGCCGCATGAACCGAATCCACCACCGGCTTCCAATGTTCGACCTGTTCGTCGGTCCAGATCCCCGGGGCAAACGGCCAGCCCAACCCTTCGCGGCTGATCCCTGTCGCTTCGGTGATGATCAACCCGGCGCTCGCGCGCTGCGTATAATATTCGGCCATGATCTCGGTGGGCACGGCGTCGCGCGTGGCGCGTCCGCGCGTGAGCGGTGCCATGAGGATGCGATTGGGCGCATGGATCGTACCGAGTTGGATCGGGTCGAAGAGGCTGGGCATTGCGGACAAGTCCTTTTGCTGTGACGCACCATAAATAGGGCGCTACAGCGCGGCATGCACGACACCCTATACAAAAGAATAACTGTTACGCCTGCAATTCCAGCCAGCACGGTGGCGCTGCTGGCGGTAATTGTCGCCAACGCGGCCCTGGCCTTTGGGCCTTGGTTCGTGCGCGTGTCCGATACCGGTCCGGTCGCATCCGCCTTCTGGCGGATCACCCTCGCCGCGCCGATGCTCGTCGCGGCGGCCTCGGCGCGGGGATGGCGACCCGTAGCTGGTGTAGCACCCGTTCTGTCGCGCAGACTGTGGTGGATGATCGCGCTCGGCGGCATCAGCTTTGCCGCCGATCTGGCGAGCTGGCACCTGGGGATCCTGCGCACCACGCTCGCCAATGCAACCTTGCTCGGCAATTCGGCGACGCTGATGTTCCCGATCTATGGCTTTCTCATCGCGCGGGCGTGGCCGACGCGACTGCAGGGGTGTGCCCTGGCGCTCGCCGCGATTGGCGCGGGGTTGCTGATGGGCCGGTCTTACCAGCTCGATCCGCGACATCTCGCGGGGGATCTTTTGTGCGTGCTGGCGGGGCTGCTCTACACTGTCTATTTCATCCTCATGGCCCGCGTGCGCGCGGTGCTAGCCCCCCTCCCGGCGCTGGCGCTGTCGACGGTGGCCAGCATCGTGCCCCTGCTGTGCTTCGCCCTGCTGCTCGGTGAAAAGCTGCTGCCGACGCATTGGGCACCCTTGATCGGTCTTGCGTTGGTGAGCCAGATCGTCGGCCAGGGATTGATGATCTACGGACTTGGCCGCTTGCCGCCATTGACGATCGGGCTCGCCCTGCTGGTCCAGCCGATGGTTGGCACGACGATCGGCTGGGTCGTCTATCATGAACAACTCGGCTGGGCCGACTGGGTCGGCGCGCTGCTGGTTGCCATCGCGCTGGTGCTGGTCAGCCGCCCCGCGCGCGCCTAGATACCCCCCATGACAGACTCGATCGCCCCCACGCCGCTGGCCGATGCAACGCTCGATGAAATCCGCGCCGCGCTCGCGCCGCTGATCGCCGCCAATGCCGGGTTTGACGGCTGGGGCGATAGCGCGCGCGATCTCGCGGCGGACAGTGCAGGGGTCGATCGCGATGTCGCGCGGCTCGCCTTTCCCGGCGGCGCGGTCGATATGGTGGAGGCGTGGTTCGGCCATATCGACCACGCCATGCTGCATCGCGTACCCGCCGAGCGGCTGGCGACGATGAAAATTCGCGACAAGATCACCGCGCTGGTCGAGGCGCGCCTCGCCGAAACCGCGCCCGATCGCGAGGCCCTGCGGCGCGCGCTCGCGCTTCTCGCGCTGCCGCAGAACGTCACGCGCGGAGTGAAGCTCGGCTGGCATGCCGCCGACGTGATGTGGCGCGCCGCGGGTGATACCGCGACCGACTATAACCACTATACCAAGCGCGCGCTGCTGGCGGCGGTGTATGGCTCCACGGTCACGATCTTTCTGAACGATGAGAGCGACGGCTATACCGACACCCGCGCCTTTCTCGCGCGGCGCATCGCGGGGATCATGCAGTTCGAAAAGGCCAAGGCAAAAGTGGTGGGCCGCGCCGAACTGCGCCCGAGCCTGTCCCGCTTCATCGGACGGCTGCGTTACCCGGCGGTTTGAGAGTGATTCGCATTTAACGCTGGCGTTGCGCTCCCGTCATTGATAATCAGTCGCATCATGGATATGTCCAACCCGGTGAAGACTGCGTCGTCTCTTCCATTGCTCAGCCTCGAGTCGCTGCCGCAGCGGCAACGCGCGACGGTGTCCGCGATCGACTGGGCGCATTTGTCGACCCCGGAGGCGCGGCGCTTGCGCGAACTGGGTTTTGATGAAGGTGTCGGTGTCGAGGTTTTGCACCGCGCCAGCCTCGGCAAGGGGCCGATCGCGTGCCGGATCGGGCGGATGACCGTCGCGCTGCGCCGCGCGGTTGCGGGTGCCGTCCTCGTTTCGCCCGTTACGCGCTAACATGCCCCCCGTCCCCGGCGTCGCGCCATTGGTGGCGCTGGTCGGCAATCCCAATGCGGGCAAGAGCGCGCTGTTCAACGCCCTGACGGGCGCGCGCCAGAAGGTCGGCAATTATCCCGGCGTCACGGTCGAGCGTCATTCGGGCAAGCTGTCGCTGCCCGACGGGCGCATCGTCGATCTGGTCGATCTGCCGGGTGCCTATAGCCTCGAACCGTCCAGCCCCGACGAGCGCGTGACGCGTGACTTCGTGACCGGCACGCAAGTCGGCGAGCGTTTGCCCGATGCGCTGGTGGTGGTGGTCGATGCCTCCAACCTCGACAACCATTTGCGCTTCACGCTGCAATTGATCGCACTCGGGCTACCGGTGGTGGTCGCGCTCAACATGTTCGATCTCGCCGAGCGCGACGGGCTGACGCTGGATCCGGCGCGGCTGTCGGCGGAGCTCGGCGTGCCCGTCATCGCCACGGTGGCGGTGCGGCGGCGCGGCCTGGACGAGCTGAAGGCCAAGCTCGGCGGCGTCATTGACGAGGGGGCCGCGATCCGGCTGCGCCCGAGCGACGGCACGATCGGCGAGGACATTGTCACGCTGCAACGGCGCGCGCGCAAGATCGCGATGGCGGCGACGGTTGCGGAGGCCCCGGTGCGCCGCTGGACGCACGCGCTCGATTCGGTCGCCTTGCACCCCGTATTTGGGCTGATACTGCTGTTCGCGATCCTGTTCGTGATGTTCCAGGCGGTGTTTTACGCAGGTGCCGATCCGGCCGACGCGATTGCCGGCGGGTTCGACTGGCTGAGCGCGCAGGTCAAGGACGTGATGCCCGATTCGGTGCTGCGCTCGCTCATTACCGACGGCATCATCGCCGGCGTCGGCGCGGTGGTGAAGTTCCTGCCGCAAATCCTGATCATGTTCTTCTTCATCCTGGTGCTGGAAGCCAGCGGCTATATGGTCCGCGCCGCTTTCCTGATGGACCGGGTGATGGCGAGCGTCGGCTTGTCGGGCCGCGCGTTCATCCCGCTGCTGTCGAGCTTCGCCTGCGCCGTGCCCGGCATCATGTCGACGCGCACGATCGAGGACGAGAAGGACCGGCTGACCACCATCCTGGTCGCGCCGCTGATGACCTGTTCGGCGCGCCTGCCGGTCTACACGCTGGTGATCGGCGCGCTCATCCCCAACACCAGGGTCTTGCCCTTTGTCGGCTTGCAGGGGCTGGTGATGCTCGGCCTCTACATCATGGGCGTGGTCGGGGCGTTCGTTGTCGCCTTTGTCCTGCGCCGCACGGTAACCAAGGGGGCCTCTTCGGGCTTCATGATGGAAATGCCGAAATATCAGCTGCCCCGCGCGCGCGATCTCGCGCTCGGGTTGTGGAGCCGCGCCGAGATTTTCCTCAAGCGCGCGGGCACCACCATCGCCTTCACCACCATCGTATTGTGGGCGCTGCTGAGCTTCCCCAAGCCGCCCGAGGGCAGCCCGGTCTCGGCGGTGAATTATTCGGTCGCCGGGCGCATTGCCAACACCATCGAACCCGCTTTTCGCCCGATCGGCTTCAACCGCGACATCGTGCTGGCGCTGATCCCGGCAATGGCCGCGCGCGAAGTCGCGGTCGCGGCGCTCGGCACCGTCTATGCCATTGATACCGCAGGCGACAAAGACGAAGCCAAGATGGCGCAGACGCTGCACGCGCGCTGGAGCTTGCCGACCGCGCTCGCTTTCCTGATGTGGTTCGTGTTCGCGCCGCAATGCATCTCGACAATTGCCGTCACACGGCGGGAGACCAATGGCTGGAAGTGGCCTGCCTTCATGGTTGGCTATTTGTTCGCGCTCGCCTACATCGCTGCAGGAGCGGTCTATTGGGCCGCCATCGGACTCGGGCTTTAGCCCCGGACAGCGCAGGAAAAGACTATGGCGGGCGGCAGCGTCAACAAGGTAATCATCGTCGGCAATCTCGGGCGTGACCCGGAAAGCCGCACCTTCCAGAATGGCGGCAAGGTCGTGAACCTGCGCATCGCCACGTCGGAGACGTGGAAGGACAAGAATACCGGCGAGCGCAAGGAACAGACCGAATGGCATTCGGTCGCGATCTTCAACGAAGCACTTGGCGGCGTGGCCGAGCGCTATCTGCGCAAGGGCTCCAAGGTCTATATCGAAGGCGCGCTGAAAACCCGCAAATGGCAGGATGCCAGCGGCAACGACAAATATTCGACCGAAATCGTGCTGCAAGGCTTTAACGGCGTGCTGACGATGCTCGACGGTGCGCCCGGTTCAGGTGGCGGCAGCGGTGGGGCCCCGCGCGACGATTTCGGCGGCAATGACGATTTCGGCGGCGGTTCGGGTGGCTATGGCGGCGGCAATCGCGGTGGATCGCGCGGCGGCGGGGCCCCGGCCGGTGGCGGCGCGGCACGCGGCGGCTTTGCCGACGATCTGGACGACGACGTTCCGTTCTGAACCGAACGCGCTCTGCCGCGTTGGGCCAAGCAATGACCGATTTCGCCTCTCCCGCCATGTCCAACCGCTCGGGCTGGCGGATCGACGAGCGATTGCGCACCGCTGCCATCGCCGAATATGGCGTGGAGGCGCTACGCGACGATGCGGCGCTTACGCGAATCACGGATTTCGCGGCGGCTTTGTGCGATGCGCCGGTTGCCTTGGTCAGTATCGTCGAAGAGCATCGCCAGACCTTCCTGGCGCGTACGGGAGTGGAGCCGACCGAGACTCCGCGGGAAACCTCGTTTTGCGCGCATGCGATGGTGCTGGACGATATTCTCGAAGTGCCGGATGCGACGATCGATCCGCGGTTCGCCGATAACCCGCTGGTGACGGGTGCGCTTGGCATCCGCTTTTATGCCGGGATGCCGTTGGTTCGCGAGGACGGCCTACCGCTGGGCGCGCTGTGCGTGATCGATACGGTGCCGCGCCCCGGCCTGACCGAGCTTCAGCGCCAGGGGTTGCGTGTGCTGGCCGCCGACGTTCTGGCGCGGCTCAGCGACAATCGCAGCGCCGCGCAATCGCGTGCCAAGCTCGACGATAGCGAAGGGCGCTTTCGCGTGCTTGCCGACACCATGCCGCAGATGGTCTGGTCGACTCGAGCCGACGGTTTCCATGATTATTACAATGCGCGCTGGTATGAATTTACCGGGATGCCAGTTGGCTCGACCGATGGCGCGGAGTGGAACGGCATGTTTCACCCGGAGGATCAGGAACGGGCCTGGACGATATGGCAACACTCGCTGGCAACCGGCGCGCCGTATCAGATCGAATATCGCCTGCGCCGGGCCGACGGCCAATATCGCTGGACGCTCGGTCGCGCGCTGCCAATGTATGACGATAACGGCACGATCGTACGCTGGTTCGGCACCTGCACCGATATTCACGAACAGAAGGAAGCAAGCGAGCAGCGCGAAATCGTCGCGCACGAGCTGAGCCACCGCATCAAGAACATCTTCGCGGTAATTTCGGGTTTGATCAACTTGTCCGCGCGCAGCAATCCCGGCTTCGGCCCGATCGCCAGCGATTTACGCGAGCGGGTGACCGCGCTCGGCCGCGCGCACGATTTCGTGCGGCCGCACAGTGCGCAATCGCGCCCGTCCGTCTCTCAAAACAGCCTGCATGGCCTGCTGAGCGAACTGTTCCTGCCCTATCAACCCGAAGCCGCCCCCCGCATTTATGTGCAGGGCGTGGATTTCGAAATCGACGATCGCTCGGCGACGCCGCTGGCCTTGCTGTTCCACGAGCTTGCCACCAACGCCGTGAAATATGGCGCATTGTCGAGCGACGCGGGTGTCGTCGAGATCGCAACCCGCCGCGATGGCGAACGCGCAGTGCTGGAATGGCAGGAGCGCGACGGCCCGGTCGTCAACGTTCCGACCAAGACCGGGTTCGGCTCGCAATTGATCGAACTGAGTGTGGTTCGTCAATTGGGCGGGACCGTAGAGCAACGGTGGGAGCCGGACGGGCTCCGCGTGGCCATCGCCATTCCCAACCCGGCCCTGCGCCGCGACTAAGCCTTAATTGGTGAGCGGGACGAAGTCCGCGCTGGTGGTGGCGCTGGCGTCAACCTCCGCCGACGCGCTGGCAATGGCCGCCGCCGCCAGGATGGCCGCTTCGCTGAACGGCTTGCGGACATAGCCAAGCGCCCCGCTGGGATGCGCGATCTGTCCGGGATTGGCGGTGACGAAAACGACCTTGACCCCATAATCCCGCGCCAGCGTGCGCGCGAGTTCAGGGCCGGTCGGACCATCGCGGAGATTGATATCCACCAGCGCGAAGCTGCAATCGCGCGCGGCATCGATCGCCCCGTCGCGATCGGCTGCAATCGCCTTCACCGCATAACCGGCATCAACCAGAATACGTTCGAGGTCGAGCGCGACGAAAATCTCGTCTTCGACAATGAGGGCAGTGGCGGGCATGGCGTTTTTCATTCGGATAGGGACCTGGGACTATCTAACCCGGTATCGGGGGTGATGGTTCCTTGATCTCGCTCAATCCTTTCGGACAAGGCCCCCCAATTGGAACACAGCATGTTCCGCCAACAAATTGGCCTGCACCGACCCGGTCTGTTGATCGCCGGACAGGAACCACGCGCCCTGCACCTCAATCCCGCGCGCTTTCACAAAGGCGCGAAAGTCTTCGATCGTCACGTGATGGATGTTGGGGGTATCGAACCATTGCTCGGGCAACAGCCGCGTTACCGGCATCCGCCCGCCCCACAACAGCGACATCCGCACGCGCCAATGCGCAAAATTCGGGAAGGAGACGAAGGCTTGTCGCCCAACGCGAAGCAAATGATCGAGCACCACGTCCGGGCGGCGCGCGGTCTGCAAAGTCTGGCTTAGGATTGCGTAATCGAAGCTCGCATCGGGATAATCCGCCAGATCGATATCGGCATCGCCCTGGATTACCGACAGCCCCCGCGACACCGCCGCCGCCACATTCGCCGAATCCAGCTCCAGTCCGCGCGCATCGACACCCTTGGCGTCGCGCAATGCCGCCATCAGCGCGCCGTCACCGCAGCCGACATCGAGAATGCGGCTGCCGGGTGCGACATGGTCGGCAATGATCGCGAGATCGGGGCGCAATGTCATGACCACAGGCTCGCCGCAAAGACCGGATCGAGCCGTTCCATATAGTTTTCCGGTCGGATCGGCGCGTGAAAGCCGAGCGCCGCGTACACGCCATGGGCATCCCGCGTGACCAGGGCGATCCGCCGGATCCCTGCATAATCCGGGTGATCAACGTACCATTGCACCATCCGCCGCCCCAAACCCTGGCCGCGTACCGCCGAATCGACCCAGACGTCGGCGATCCAGGCAAAGGTCGCCCGGTCGGTGATCGCGCGGGCATAGCCCACCTGCACGCCATCCTGATAAGCGCCCAGGCAATGCGACCCCGCGATCGCGCGTTCGACCAGATCGCGCGCTATGCCCGGCGACCAGTAACTCGATGCCAGCCAGCCATGCACGCGCGCGACATCAAGCCGCGCTTTGTCGTCGGACAGCGTGATCATGCGCCCGCCCTCAAAAAACCGTCCACCACGCGATTCATCTCCGGCGCGTCGAGCAGAAAGGCATCATGGCCGTAAGGGCTCGACAACTCCACGAAGCTGACCGGCGCACCCGCCGCGTTGAGCGCGTGTACGATCGCACGCGAGGCCGGGGTCGGATAGAGCCAGTCGGTATCGAAACTGACCAGACAGAAGCGCGCCTTGGTGGCGCGAAAGGCGTTGGCCAAATGCCCGCCATGCTCCGCCGCGAGATCGAAATAGTCGGTCGCGCGCGTGATGTAGAGATAGGAATTCGCATCGAAGCGATCGACGAAGCTGATGCCCTGATGCCGCAAATAGCTTTCGATCTGGAAGTCGGCGTCGAACCCGAAGCTGATCGCGCCATCGGGCCGGTCGGGCCGCTGCTGCAGGCGGCGTCCGAATTTTTCGGTCAGCCCGGCTTCCGATAAATAGGTGATGTGCGCCGCCATCCGCGCCACCGCCAGGCCAGCCGCCGGCGGATCGCCGGTTTCATAATATTCGCCGCCGCGCCACTTTACATCGGCCATGATCGCTTGTCGGCCGACTTCGTGAAAGGCGATATTCTGCGCACTGTGTCGCGCGGTGGAGGCGATCACCACCGCAGCGCGGACGCGATCGGGAAAAGTGGCGGGCCAGCTCAATGCCTGCATGCCGCCCATCGATCCGCCGATCACCGCGGCCAGTGTGGCGATGCCCAAATGATCCAGCAACAGCGCCTGCGCGCGCACCATGTCGCGAATGGTGATGACCGGGAAGGCCATACCCCAGTGCCGACCCGTCGCCGGATTGATCGCCGCCGGGCCGGACGACCCCATGCAACTGCCGATCACATTGGTACAGATGATGAAATGCCGCGCCGGATCGACCGGCTTGCCCGGGCCAACCATGCGCGCCCACCAGCCGGGCTTGCCCGTCACCGGATGCGGCGAGGCGACATGCTGGTCGCCCGTCAGCGCATGGCAAATCAGCACGGCATTGCTGCGATCGGCATTGAGCGTGCCGTAGGTTTCATAGCCGATTTCGACCGGCGACAGCAGCGCGCCGCCATCCAGCCGCAGCGGTCCGGGCAACCTTACATGGCGGGCAAGCCCGAAACGCGCGTCCTCAGTCATTCCGCGCTGGTTAGGATCATGCGGCGATCAACTCAAGCCTCGCGCATGCGCCCGGCTGGCGATGATCGTCGAGGCGGCAAGCCGACCGGTCTGCGCACTGCCATTCATATAGCCGGGATAGGCGTCGGAAAGATGTTCGCCCGCGAACAAGACAGGGCCGGCCGAAACCGGAGCCTTTACGACCCCGCTTACCTCGGTCCAGATCAGCCGCCCGAAGCGCGTCAATTGGCCCGGCCGGAAATTGACATAAGCGCCCATCGCCATCGGATCGCGATGCCAGTTGGTGCGACGCACGAACGGCCCGGTGGCAGCCAGCATGCCCGGCACGCCGGGCTCCACCTGGACGGCATATTTGGCAGTCAGCGATAAGGGCTCCGGCCGGTCGGCCGCCGCCACCTGCGCGCCGCCCAGGAACCATGTCCACATGTCGCCCGACGCACCGCCGCCGCGCACGCTGCCATCCCAGCCGCTCGCCACTCCGGCCCGCGCGTTGGTTTGCCAGATGTCGCCGCCGCGCCCGACCACCGCATCCCATGGACGCGCGGTCATCCCCGCCTGAACCTTCATGTTCATGCCCAATCCGACCTCGGTAATGAAACGCGTCCACAGCGGCGGCAGGGGAACCTGAAAATCGATGTTGCGCGTGATCGACGCGGGGGTCGTGACGATCACGTTGGCGGCATCGACGGTTTTTCCGTCGGCAAATACCACGCGGACCCCGGCCCCGAACGGATCAATCCGCGTGACGCGGCGATTGAGCTGGATGCGGGCCGACAACCGCGCCGCCATGGCGTCGATCAACGCGCCGCTGCCGCCGGAAATAAGATAGCGTTCGTCGCTGCGTCCAAGAACGTCGATCCGCCGCCCCTTGACCGTCGGCAGGTTGAACACGAGTTCGATTGCGGATGCCTCTCCCGGTTCCACCCCATATTCGGTGCGCGCCGTCGCCTCGATCAGGCGACGGACCCACGGTTCGGGCATCAAATCGGCATGCCGGTCGAGATAGTCGGTAAAGCTCAGCGCATCGAGCTCGGGCCCGACCCGCGCATAATCCTGGTCCATCCGCACCGAATCGGCGTCGATTTGCCCGGCGATACCGCGCAACGCGGCAGCGAGCTTGCTCTGTGGCACCTCCTGGCCATCGGCGAGGATCATCGTGCGGTGCGGCGTGCCCTTGCGGTCGATCAGCGCCAAACCGAATTCTCGGGCGAGCGCATGCATATCGGCATGGTCGGTATTGACCAGCTGCGCGCCTGCCTCGAATGTCGGCTTGCCCGGCTCGCGTGCGGTATAGACCCGCCCGCCCAGCCGCGCGCGCGCTTCATACAGGCGCGCGTCGATCCCGGCGCGGGTGAGGTGCCACAAAGCAGTCAACCCGGCGATGCCGCCGCCGATAATCGCTACGGGGCCCGCGCTCGCCGTCCCCGCATGGCCAGGGGAAGGCAAAGCGGTTGCCGCCCCCGCCGCCGCGAGTGCAGCCAATACCGCACGTCGCGTCTCGCCTGGTCCCCCCGGGATCGGTGCCGACTGCTGTGTGTCGGTAAGATTGGCCCGTCGTGCCATCGCCAAAGCGCGCCAGACCGTTTCACTTCCCCGCATTCCTATCTCCCCACGCGGCCTCCTAGCAGGCCGGACGGACAACGCCAGCTTGCCAATGGAATGAGCATCCGCCATGCGCGACGTCATGCTGCCCTTTGCTCGTGTCACTATCATCGGTATCGGTCTGATCGGCTCGTCGATCGCCCGCGCCGCGCGCGCCGCGATGCCGACGGTCCGGCTGACCGGTTACGATGCCGACGCGGACGTTCGTCTCGTCGCAGACCAGCTCAAGCTGTTCGACGATGTCGCCGATAGCAGCGGCGCTGCGGTGATCGACGCGGACCTTGTCATCCTGTGCGTGCCCGTCGGCGCGATGGGAGCAGCCGCCGCCGAGTTCGCGGCCGATCTGCCTGCCGAAGCCGTGGTCAGCGATGTCGGCAGCTGCAAGGCCGAAGTGCTGCGCGCGCTGACCGAGGCGCTGCCCGGTGCCACGATCATTCCCGCCCACCCCGTCGCGGGGACCGAGCGCAGCGGGCCCGAAGCGGGCTTCGCGACGCTGTTCCACAAACGCTGGTGCATCCTCACCCCGCCCGAGAATGCCGATCCGCTCGCCGTTGAACGCGTTGCCGAATTCTGGCGCAGATTGGGCGCGGAAATCGAGACGATGGCCCCCGACCATCACGACCGCGTGCTCGCCATCACCAGCCATTTGCCCCATTTGATCGCCTATACCATCGTCGGCACGGCATCCGACATGGAGGAAGTTACCCAATCTGAAGTCATCAAATATTCGGCTGGCGGCTTTCGCGATTTCACGCGCATCGCCGCGTCCGATCCGACGATGTGGCGCGACGTGTTCCTCGCCAATCGCGAGGCGGTGCTCGACATGCTACAGCGCTTCTCGGAAGATTTGACCGCGCTGCAACGCGCGATCCGCTGGGGCAAGGGCGACGAATTGTTCGACCTGTTCACCAAGACCCGCGCGGTGCGACGCGGCATCATCGAACAGGGGCAGGACGATCCGGCCCCGGATTTCGGGCGCGCGCACGACTAAAACGCCGGCGTTGCTAGGCCTGCGGCGTGTCCAAGGCGTTGATCGCCGCATGGACGCGCCGCTCGATC
This sequence comes from Sphingomonas sp. TF3, assembly GCF_003985085.1. NCBI lineage: Bacteria > Pseudomonadati > Pseudomonadota > Alphaproteobacteria > Sphingomonadales > Sphingomonadaceae > Sphingomonas > Sphingomonas sp. TF3. The sequence continues at coordinate 69,019 of NZ_RWKS01000015.1, forward strand.
TCGGCGCGCGGCAAGCCGGGGGGAATGGGCTCGCCGAACCGGAAGGTCACCACTCCCGGCACTTTCGGGCCGTGTTTGGGCCATATCTGTCCGCTGTTGATCGCCACCGGTACCACCGGGATCTTGAGCATCTGGTATAGCCCGGCGAACCCGGCGCGCAGCGGCGGCTGTTCGCCCGGTGCCACGCGCGTTCCTTCGGGGAAAATCAGGATCGAGCGCTGCTCGGCAAGCGCCGCGCGCGCCTCGCGTAACATGCGCCGCAGTGCGCCCGCCGACGCCTCGCGATCGACCACGATCACCCCGTAGCGCCGCGCCGCCCAGCCCCATACCGGGATATCGGTCAACTCCTGCTTCATCACGATCGCCGGGTTGCGCAGCATTCGCCCCAGCTCAAGTGTTTCATACATCGCCTGGTGCTTGGCGGCATAGAGCACGGGCACCCCGCCGATATGGCCGGGCCCCTTCGTATCCCCGAAACGCGCGCCTTCAATGTTTTGGTGGATACCGAGGATCGTGCGCGTCGCCCAGCCATGGAAGCGGGTCCAGAAATGCGTATGCACCACCATCGCGCGCCAGCCGAACAGCGCCGAAATTGGTGAGGTGAGCACAATCGGCACCGACCCCCCGTAAAACACCAGCATGAACAGCCAATTTCGCAAAGCGTTCACGTGACGGCCCCGATCAGCAAGGCAGCCTTGCGCAGAATGAGCTTATTATATTCGCCGATCAGCACGGCGTAGCGCGGGCTGCTCGGCACGCCATCCCCGAACACGGTCGCGTCCCCATCGAGCGCATTGACCAGTTCGAGCCGCGCCCGCGCCAGATGCCAATCCGAGGTCACCAGCCGCACCGTCTTGTAGCCGTGACTGCGCACCCAGTCCGCCGTCTCGTCGGCGTTGGAGCGGGTATCCACTGCTTCATGGCCCAAATCGACGCAGCACGCGAACAGCGCCGGGCTGACGCGATATTCATGCGCCAGTTCGGCCGGGCGCACTTCCGGCGCGACGCCGCTGATCAGCATGCGCTTGGCCATATGCCCCTGCAGCAGCGTGAGACCGCGATCGATCCGCCCGGCAGACCCCGTCAGCACCACAATTGCATCGGTACGCGGGCCGACAAGCGGTGCCGGCATCGTCGCCAGGAAAACCGCAAACCCAAGCAGCCAGAGCAGCACGAGCAAGCCCAGGACCCGCGCGATCACAAATAGCGTCCGAGCGCACCGAGCACCGCTTGCCGTGCCGCGAGCGTTGCCAGCAGCGCGAACACCAGCGGCAATGCCCCGAGCAGCACCCAATCGCGCGTGCCGAGCGCCAGGCCTCCCAGCAAATCCGAGCCAAGCGTCGTCAATTGCCAGCCAATCAACATCACCACGCCGCCCGCGACGACCGTGCCGAGCACGCCGCCGATCAACGTATCGAGCGCGATCCGGCGCTGGAACAGCCGCGCGACCTGAACATCGGTCGACCCCAGCATGTGCAAGACCTCGATCGTCGCCCGGTGCGTTTCCAGCCCGGCGCGTGCCGCCAGAACCACGACCGCCGCCGTGGCCGTCGCCATCAGCAAGACCAGCCCCGCCGCCAGCAGCGTGACGAGCCCCATGAAACTGCGCACCGGCGACATCCAGCTTTCATGCCGGTCGATCCGTGCGGAGGGCGCGACGCTCAGCACGGCTTCGCGCACGCGTGCCACCGCGGCATCGCTGGCCGCGCCGAGATCGACGTCGATCATCGCCGGGATCGGCAAATCGGGATCGGCACCGTCGGCCCCCAGCCACGGGCGCAGCAAGGTCGTCAGCTTGGCGCGATCGACCGCGACCGCGCGCGTTACCACCGGATCCGCGTGCAGCACGGCGAGCGCGCGCGCTGCCTGGTCGAGCCGCTTGCTCTCCACGGGCTCGACAATCTGCACCGTCAACCGGCCGGCCAATTGCCGGTCGAGCAACGCCGCCGCTCCCAGCGTGCCCAGCCCAAGCGCGGCGGCAAGCACCGTCAGGAACAGCATGATCGCCATGATCCACATCATGGCCCGCGTGCCCCGACTCTCGTCAAGCAAGCGGCGGTCGGCCGCCGATGCAATCATTCGCACGCTCATTCGCTACCGCCGGTGCCGTTGGGCGGGGGAAAGCGCAACGAACCCGTCGGGTCGAGCAAACGCCCGTGGTCCAGCCGCATCATGTGTGCCTTCTGGATGCGCCCGAGCAGGTGGAAATCGTGGGTTGCCACCACGACCGTCGTACCGAGCCGATTGAGCGAGTCGAACAGGTGCAACAATCGTTCCGCCATGTCCGGATCGACGTTGCCGGTCGGTTCGTCGGCAACGAGGATTTCGGGTCGGCCGATCACCGCGCGCGCAATCGCCACGCGCTGCTGCTCGCCGCCCGACAACGTTGGCGGCTTCGCCTCGACCCGGTCGCTGAGGCCGACCCAGGCGAGCATCTCGCGCACGGGTGCCTCGACATCGCTTTCGGGCACGCCCGATACGCGCAGCGGCAAGGCGATATTGTCAAAGGCCGAGAGATGCGGGACGAGCCGGAAATCCTGGAACACCACGCCGATCCGCCGCCGGAAGCCCGGCAGGCGCGATCGCGGCAAGGTCACCGCGTCTTCGCCGAACAGCCGGATGCTGCCGCGCGTCGGACGCTGCGCCAGATAGAGCAGCTTCAACAGCGACGTCTTGCCCGCGCCCGATGCGCCGGTCAGGAAATAAAATGCCCCGGTCGACAGCGTGAAGCTGACGTCGGACAGCGTCTCCTGGCCCGTGCCGTAGCGTAGCCCCACATTTTCGAACTGTACGATATTCGCCATGTGGCGCGTGCTGCTCGCTCTCTTATCAATGCCCTGCGCCTGCATCGCACGATCCGGCGCGCCGCCACAAGCACAGGCATCACGATAGCGTTGCGAAACGCTTGCCTAGCGCGGCCGCGTAGGCTTAGATTCGGGGGATACGTTGCCACAGGGCGGTAACGGGGCCAAAGCCGTATCATGATCCTCGAATGCACCAAGTGCCACACGCGTTACCTCGTCCCGGATTCCGCCATTGGGGCGGATGGGCGGACCGTGCGGTGCGCGAGCTGCAAGCACAGTTGGTTCCAGGCCGGTGCCCCCGTGCTCGATCTGGTTGCGCGGGCGGAAGCTGCGCCGATCGCGCCGCCGCCTGTCGCGCCCCGGATGGAAGCGGAGGTTGAGCGACAACCCGCTCCGCCGCCTGCGGCCGACCCGGCGGCTTCGCCCTATGAAGACTATGATGCGTTCGCGCACGAACCGCCGTTTCGCCCCCGCCGCAACCCGGCGCGGCGCTGGACCGTGGCGGCGATCGCGGCTGGCATCGCCATGCTCGCAGCAGCGGCGCTCGTTTTCTATGCGGACCTTCCCGGGCTGGCGGGCCAGTTGTTTCGCCCGGCGACCGGTACGCCGCTGAAAATCGTCAGCAAGCCGGTCGACCAGCATACCTTCAACGGCAACGAGATTTTCGCGGTCAGCGGCATCGTGCTTAACCCGACCGACACGCGCCAGCCCATCCCCGACATCCGCGCCGACCTGCGCGATGCGCAGAAGCGGATCGTGTTTAGCTGGATCATCCGACCCGAGGCGACCACGCTGCCGCCCAAGGGGCAAGTCCAGTTCAACTCCGCACAAGTCAACGTGCCCGTCAACGCCCAGGAGTTGGTGCTCAGTTTTTCCGGCGAGGCCGCGCACTGAGCCAGGCGAAGCGGCCGCCGTGCAGAATCGCGGCGGCAACCATTCCTAGCCCGGAGGCATAGACCAGCCCAAGCGGTCCGACCCCCGCTTGGACGAACAGCCAACCCGCCCCGCCGGTCACCACGAAGAACGCGACGATGCTGTTCACCCCCGCCGCAATCTGGTCGCCGAGCGACCGCAGCGCATAGACGAACACCACCTGCACGCCGTCGAACAGAATGAACGGTGCCCAGATCGGCAACATCGCCAACGCCACCGCGTGGACGCCAGGTGCCGCCGGAAACGCCGCGACGATCGGCCAGCGCGCCACCACGATCACGATCGCAAGCAGGCCCGTGAACAGCGCCGCCAGCCCGGCCGCGATCACGGTGCGGGGTACCGCCAGCGCGGGCGTCCCCTCGCCCACGGCATTGCCGACGCGCACGCCCGCCGCCGATCCAAGCCCGAGCGCGACCCCAAAGGTAACGTTGTGGACCGAGAAGACGATTTGGAAAGCGTGCGCGGTCACGGGGCCGAAGTCGGTCGACAAGGCGATCAGAATCGAAAAGCCCGCCAGTTCGAGGCCCGAGGCGATCGCGGGCACGATTCCGAAGCGCGCCAGCCGCACAGCACCGGGCACCGCAGCCACCCATGCCCGCCGCGAAAGATCGCGCACGCCGCGCGCCCGCGCATTGTCTGTCGTCCACACTGCCGCCAGCATCGCCACCGCGCCGATCAGCGACGCGCTTGCCGTTGCCGAAGCCGCCCCGACCGCCCCCAAAGCGGGCAGGCCCAAATGCCCGCCCGACCACGCCCAGGCCAGCACCGCGTTGAGCGGGAGAATCGCAAGGTTGACCACCATCACCCGGCGCGGCCGCGAAATTGCCTCCAGAAAGAAGCTCGCCGCGATGATCGTCAACTGGAACGGATAGGACAATGCCATCACCCGCACCACGCGCGCCGCCGGGCCCACCAAAGCTGGCGCGACGCCGATGCCGCCCAACATCGCTTCGGCAAACAGCCCGAAGCCGAGCGCACCAAGCGCGCCCAAGACCAGCGCCAGCACCAGCCCCTCCCGCAGGGTCGCGCCCGTGCGCGGCAGGTCGCCCGCGCCATCGGCGCGCGCGGTGAACACCAACGTGCCCGACAACCACGCCAGCCCCGCGACGATCGTCACGAAGGTCAGCGCCCGACTCGCGCCCAAGGCGGCGACTTGGTCGGTGCCCGTCAAGCCGACCACAACGATGTCGGTGACGCTCAAAATCGTCCAGTTGAGGCTGGTCAGCATCACCGGCCACGCCAGCGTGAGAATACGCCGCGTCTCCGCAACGCATCGGTCGGAGCGACTTGGGAGGGAGGCAACCGGCATCCGCGCCTGCTACGCGCATCATCCCGATTGCGATAGGCATTGCACCGGCCGCGATGCTTTGCTAGGGGCGCTCGCCTACCAGCTGCCGGGCGTGCCCGGTGATGTTACGTGCGGCCGTGGCGGAACTGGTAGACGCGCAACGTTGAGGTCGTTGTGGGCGAAAGCCCGTGGAAGTTCGAGTCTTCTCGGCCGCACCACTTTCTTAGAATCGCATCCCATGGAGGAGTAAGGCGGGGCGGTGGCGGCGTTGACCGGTGCAATTTCCGGTTGACGTGTAGGAAAATGTTGCTCAAATGTTCTCGCCGCATAAAGCAGCGAGGGCGGCATGATTCTGATATCCGATAGCCAGCGACGACGCGCATTTTCGATCTGGCTGCGAACCGGCAGATTGCCGCGCGTAGCCTTCGCGGACGGCATCGAACTCAAATTTAATCCCTGGCACGATCCGGCGGATGGGCGGTTCACCTTTGCGGGCTCGGGGCAGAACTATGGTCGCGACAGGACCAGCCCGATCAGACGGGCCGGTGACCATCGAGCACCGATAGGCAACCGTAGCAAGCCGAAGAAGCCGATTAACGGAGCAGGGCCGAAAGTGGGACCTTCGCCTTCCGGCCGCCTTGGCTCAACGGCGGCCCCACCTAAGCCACAGCATACGCAACCTGGCGCTCAGCGGAACTCTGCCGTCGAATTCGTCAGCGGGGTTGGCGAAGGCCTGTATCATGTCGGGAAAGAGACGGCCGCCGGGGCATATTCCCTTTTCACGACAAACCCTATCACCACGGTTAGCAATACAGCTATCGGTATTGCCGAAACGATCGATTCGGTCCTGGTAGCCGAAAACACGCCCGCGCGGATTCATATCGCTCGCGCGGTCAATACGATTGCACATGCGTCTTCGCGCGACCTTGGCCGTGCCACCGGATCGATCGTTGGCAATGTCGCGCTGGCGGCAGCACCCGGAGCGACGCTGTCGAAGGTGTCCGCCTTGCGCCGTATGCGCGCTGTAACGCCGCGCATTTCCTATGATCCGCCGCAGGTTGGCTGGGTCAAGGAGACCCTTGTTTCCGAAAAGCCTTGGAAAGTTTACAACGACACGGCCACGGGCGCGCGGCCCAGCCAAGCGCCCACACTAACGCGAACCCTTCCGGACGGCTCGAAGCGACCGGTGAAATTTGACGGTGTTCAGGGCGAAACCTTGATCGACAGAAAATGGGCGATCAGGGATTTGCCTCGCGCGCGGGCACAAACCTTGCGGCAGTCCGAAGTTTTAGCACAGCATCGCCTTATCGGTGTGTGGGAAGTTCCTAATGAAAAGCAGTTGCTCGCAGCCAGAAATCTATTGAAAAAATTGAAGGTCACCAACATCAAGGTAAGGGTCGTAAAACCATGATTGCTATTCAGGTCGCCCGCATTATCGCTCACTTTTCTCTGTTTCTCGAACTTACCGATGACGATACGTTGGACCCTGACGAGGCAGTACAGATGATGGAACTACTCGGCGCGGATCTTCAGGCTCTGGACAAGCCATTTTTGCGCGAACTGGTCGACGCCTTTGCGATCATCGCGTCCGAATTTACCGGAGAAGCGCAACAGTTGGTGCGGGATATTCCGTACAGCTGCTATCTCGAAGAAGAATTGGCGGCTGGCGATCCTGTCCGCCTGGCAGAGCTGGAGGCGATCCGCGAAGCGCGGGACTGACCGACAGGCGTGGAAATATGTCGACCGAGAAATTCGCAGCAATTTGTTTGGGTTACTGGTGATCAACGGAAATTTTCCGATGATCTGAGTGCCCAGCTTTGTCCCCTTTGGGGCACAAAGTTCTAACAAGGCTAGGCGGCAGCTCAGCTTGCTCTTGGTAGCCGGTTCACTCCACCCAATCGCGCGTTAGAAACCGGCTGGCGAGCGCCATTAGCGCGCCCGCGACCAGATACAGGCACAGGCCCGTCGCAATCGCATAGCGCAGGGCGTCGGTGCCATAGGCTGGTGCCAAATGGTCCGACAGCGAGCCGATTGCCCAGGAGCCCAGCCCAAGCCCGATCAGATTGTTGATGAGCAGGAAACTGGCCGAGGCGGTCGCGCGCATATGGGCGGGGACGAGATGCTGGACCGCGGTCAGCACCGGCCCGAGCCAGACATAGACCAGCGCCTGTGGCAGCAGGAACAAGGCGAACGCCGCCTGCCACGATCCGGCCAGCACGCCTGCGATGAACAGCGGCGTCCCCACCACATAGCAGATCGCCGGAAACAGCGCGTACCAGCGCCGCCCGCGCGCCCCGAGCCGGTCGCCCAACCATCCCCCCAGCAAAATACCCGCAACGCCACCGCTGAGCAGCAACGCGCCGAAGAACTGCCCGGTCTGGCTCAAGCCCAGACCGTAATTGCGCATGATCATGCTCGGCAGCCAGAAAGCCACGCCATAACCGCACATCGACCCTGCCGCCGCCCCGAAGGCGAGCAGCCAGAAGCTCGGCTTGGCGGCAAGGATGCCGAAGACATGGGTGATCGGCACTTGATCCACCGGTGCCACCGCGCGCGGGCGATCGCGCACGATCCATTTAAACGCAGGCGCAAGCAGCAGCCCCGCCACCCCAACCGCCAGGAACGCGCTGCGCCATTCGACCGTCTGCGCGATATAGCCGCCGAGCAACGCCCCCGCCGCCGCGCCGACCGGGATGCCAAGCGAATAGATCGACAGCGCCCGCGCCCGCGTGTTGGCCGGATAATAATCGCCGATCAGCGCGTAAGAGGGTGCCACCCCGCCCGCTTCGCCGACGCCGACGCCGAGGCGAAAGGCGAACATCTGCCCGAAGCTCTGCGCGGTGCCGCACAATGCGGTGAACACGCTCCACACGCCGAGCGACAGCGCAATCACCCAGGAACGGCTGGTGCGATCCGCCAGCAAGGCGAGCGGGATCGCCAGCGTCGAATAGAGCGCGGCAAAAGCGAGGCCCCCGAGCATACCGAGCTGTGTATCGGTCAGCGCCAATGACGCCTTCACCGGCTGCGCCAGGATGCTCAAAATCTGCCGGTCGAGAAAATTGAAGGTATAGACCAGCAGCAGCATCGCCAGGACGAGCGCGCGGTTTGCCGGGCGGGGGGTGTCGGTGGTCATGTTGCCTGCCCTCAATCGTAAAAAGGGCCGGGCACCCCGCGTCGAGTGCCCGGCCCACCTGTTTGTAACCGCCGCGATTCAGAATTTCGCGGTAATCGTACCGAACACCTGGCGCGGATTGCCGTAAAAGGCGGTGGCGATGCCTTCCTTGCCCAGCGTCGGAACATAAGGGCCATTCGGAACCGGCACGTTCGCGAGATTGATCGGATTCCCAGCCAGATCGGTGCGGATATATTGATAGCCCGAGGTCTTATAGTGCTTGTCGGTGATGTTCTTGGCATGGACGCCGATCGAATAGCGCCCCTTGCCAAAGGTATAGGTCAAATGCGCGTCCCACAGCGCATAGCCCGGCTGGTCGAGGAACGGGCTGGCGGTTTCGAACTGATGCGTCAGGCTGCGATACGACACCGTGGTGGAGGCGTTAACCTTGCCCGGCCCGGCCGGAACCGTGGCACCGAGCGTACCCGATAGCGTCCAGTCCGGCGTGTTCTGGAACACGCGAACATTGGCGACGTCGGTCCCGGTCGGCCCGATGAAGGTTTTGTACTTGGCATCGATATAACCCAGCGTCCCGGCAAGCGTCACGTTCGACCCCGCCCCTGCGAAATCCCGCGCGAGAATCGCGTTCGATTCGAGTTCGACGCCCTTGATCGTCGCCTTGGCGGCGTTGGTGGTGATGCCGCAGAAGGACTGCACGCCACCGATGATGCAGCCGACCGACCCCGGCACCTGCACGTTGCTGTAATCCGAATAGAAGCCGTCGAGCGCGAAGGTCAGGCGCTTTTCGAACAGTGCGCCCTTCCAGCCGATTTCATAGCTCTTCACCACTTCGGGCTTGAACAACAGATAGTTGTAGATTTCCTGATAGCTGCGCACGCCATCCTGATTGACGTCTGGTGCCGAGGTACCAGAACCGCGCGGATCGAAACCGCCGCCTTTGAAGCCTTCCGAGTAAGACGCATACAGCAGATGGTCGGCGGTCGGCTTGAAGCTCAGCGAAGCGCGCGGGGTGAAGCGCTTGAAGTTGGCGGTGCCACGGAAGTCCGTCGATGGTGCGCCGACCAGCGTCGGGCTGCCGCCAAATTCCGAGGTCACGCCGAAATAGCTGGCCTTGAAGACATAGGACTGGCGCTGGTCCCAGGTGTAGCGCCCGCCCAGCGACAGGCTCCATTGCGGCGTGAAATCATAGGTGAAATCGCCGAAGATCGAGCTGGTTTCGGTCCGCACGTCGCCAGCGGTATAGGCGTCAAAATTGGGGAGCGTCGTCGACAGCAGCACGTCGAAACCGGTCGAAGCCTTGGCCCCCAGATAATAGAAGCCGACCAGGCCGTTGAGCTTGTCGCTCTTGTAAGCGAGTTGAAATTCCTGGCTGGTCTGTTCGTTGCGATACACGGCGGGCACATCGACATCGACCGCGGGCAGCGCGTCAAAGTCGATCGGTGTAAAGGAACGATCCTTGCGGAACGCACTGATGCTCTTCAGCGTCAGATGGTCGGTCAGTTCGCCCGTCGCGACCAGCGAAAGCCCGCCCGCCTGGATGTTCTGGCGCGGGTTGTTGAGCCCGGCGCGGGTGTCGAAGGGGTTGGATTGCACCGGCGTCGCGGTCAGCAAGCTGGTGATCAGTCGCGATCCGTTGCGAGCGTTCGATTTATCCTCGGTGTAATCGCCGGTCAGCCGCAGCGACATCCGCCCGTCGGGCGACGCAAACTCGATCGTGCCGCGCCCGGCCCAGACGTTCTTGTTGTAATTGTCGATGTTGAGGTTGGTGTTGCGCCCGAAGCCGTCACGCGTCAGCCGCGCGCCCGACACGCCAATCTTGAACAGCGATCCGACCGGCGTCGACAGGCTGACGATGCCGTCGGCCTGGTTGAACGACCCATAGCTCGCCTTGAAACTCGCCTCGGGCACATCGGCCAGGCGCTTGGTCACATATTTGACCGCGCCGCCAATGGTGTTGCGGCCATAGAGCGTACCCTGCGGCCCGCGCAGCACTTCGATTCGATCGACTTCGTACACATCCAGAACCGCCGCCTGCGGCCGGTTGAGATAGACATCGTCGAGATAGATGCCGATCCCCGCCTCGAAGCCGGGGACCGGATCCTGCTGGCCAACGCCGCGGATGAAGGCGGCGAGCGTGGAATTGGTGCCGCGCGCATCCTTCAGCGTGGTGTTGGGGGTAACGTTCTGGATATCGGTCAGATCGACCACACCCGTCTTTTCGAGTCGGTCGGCGCTGAAGGCGGTCACCGCGATCGGCACATCCAGCAAGGTCTCCGCGCGGCGGCGCGCGGTGACGACGATGTCGCTGTTCTCGGCGACCGCTTCCGGTTCTGCTGGCGTCGGGGTGGTCTGGGCCATGGCAGGCGCGGCGACCATGGCAGCAAGCGCGACGCTGGCATTGAGCAACAGGCGCACGGAATTCAGGCGTGTCATCGGTTTTCCCCTCCTGCGGCGCATCCACATGGCCCGATATGCATCCGGGTTGTGCGCCTGTGCTTCTCGCTTTACTGAAACATGAACCAGGTTTCAACTTGGGATTTGGGGAGGACCATACGATGGCAGCCAAACGTGGCGTGGTGGCAACAGCCGACGCGGCGCAAGCGGGCGATCTGGCCGCGCGCGGCGACGCTGTGCGCCTCGACGACTCGGCAAGCGCCGGCAAGGCACCGCGCACCGAGCGCGGGCGCAAGACGTTGCGCGCCATCCTCGATGCGGCGGCGATCGAATTCGGCGAGCGTGGGTTCCACGAAGCCTCGGTCAGCGGCATCACGCGTCGGGCCGGTGTCGCGCTGGGCAGTTTCTACACCTATTTCGATTCGAAGGACGCCGTATTCCGCGCGCTGGTGCGCGACATGTCGGATCAGGTCCGCGACCGCGTCGCCCCGGCGATTCGCGCAGCACCCGACCAGATCGCGGCGGAACGTGCCGGGCTGCTCGAATTCATCGCCTTTGTGCGCGGGCACAAGGAAATTTACCGCATCATCGACGAAGCCGAATTCGTCGATCCCGAATCCTTCCACCTGCATTATGCGACGACCGCCGAGCGTATCGCGGCACGGCTGAAGGCAGCAGCGGCGCGCGGCGAGATCCGTAGCGACGTGTCCGAAGTCCACGCCTGGGCGGTGATGGGTATGAACGTGTTCCTGGGGTTGCGCTACGGCGTGTGGACCGATGACCTCGCCCCCGAGGCGGTCGCCGACGTGATTGCCGATATGCTGGTCAACGGCCTGGCCGCGCAGCCTTAGCCACCTTCGCCCCTGTCCGGGCCTTCACAAAGAAAAAGGGCCGGTGCGTTGCCGCACCGGCCTTAGGTCGTCCGCAGGAGGAACATGGTTTGGCTGCCGGGCTCCCCCGAACCCGGCAGCCAATCTCTTCAATAGTGGTAAGCGCGTTCGCCATGTTCGGCGATGTCGAGGCCTTCCTGCTCGACATCGGCGCTGACACGCATGCCCCAGGTCTTGTCGATCAGGACGAACAGCACCGCTGCACCGACGCCCGACCAGACCAGCGTCAGACCGACGGCCCAGCATTGGGTGATGACTTGGCCGAGCATGTCATAGCTGCCAGCGACCATGGTGCCGGGCTTGGTCGCGTAGTCGGCGATGCCCTGGCCACCGAGTTTGGGCGAAACCAGGATCCCGGTCGCGATCGCGCCGGTGATGCCGCCGACACAGTGCACGCCGAACACGTCGAGCGAGTCGTCATATTTGAACCACGACTTCACCTTGGCGACGAAGAAGAAGCAGAGCGGCGAGACGATCAGGCCGAGCACGACCGACCCCATCGGCCCGGCATAACCCGAGGCCGGGGTGACCGCGACGAGCCCCGCCACGACACCCGAGGCAGCCCCCAGCAGCGACGGCTTGCCGCGCACGATCTGTTCGACCAGCAGCCAGGACAGGCCAGCAGCGGCGGTGGCGACGAAGGTGTTGATGAAGGCAACCGAGGTGACGCCATTGGCTTCGAGGTTGGAACCGGCGTTGAACCCGAACCAGCCGACCCACAGCAAGCTGGCACCGATCATGGTCATGGTCAGCGAGTGCGGCGGCATCGGCTCCTTGGGGTACCCCAGGCGCTTGCCGAGCAGGATGCACATCACCAGGCCGGTGATACCGGCGTTGATGTGGACGACGGTGCCGCCAGCGAAATCGAGCGCGCCCCACTGGAACAGCTTGCCCGCATCGGCATTCTGCGCGGTCAGTGCGGCTGCGCCCTTAAGCGCCGCCGAAGCAATCGCGTCCGGGCCGCCCCAATACCACACCATGTGCGCGATCGGGAAATAGACCAGCGTCACCCACAAAGCGGTGAACAGCATCAGCGGCGAGAATTTCACCCGCTCCGCCACACTGCCGATGAACAGCGCCGGCGTGATGCAGGCGAAGGTCATCTGGAAGCAGATATAGGCATATTCAGGGACGTAGACCCCGTTGGAGAAGGTCGCTGCCTGGCTGTTCGCGTCGACGCCCATCAGGAACGCCTTGGAGAAGCCGCCGAAATAAGCGCTGCCACCGGTAAAGGTGACCGAATAGCCGTAGGTGACCCAGATCACTGCGACCATGCACACGATCATCAGCACCTGCGTGAGGACGCTGAGCATGTTCTTGGTGCGCACCAGGCCGCCATAGAACAAGGCAAGGCCGGGCACCGACATCATCAGCACCAGCAGCGAGGAAACCAGCAACCAGGCGGTATCGCCCTTGTCGACGGTGGCCTTTGGAATCGGCGAGACGGCCGCCGCCGTGGTCTGCGCCCAGGCCGGGAGCGCGGCGAAGACGGCAGCCCCCGCGAGCGCCGCCAACCCCAATTTGGTCGATGCTTTCATCTTTACCCCCTTAACAGCCCCGCTCACAGCGCGGTCTCATCGGTTTCGCCGGTGCGGATGCGGACCGCCTGCCCGACATCGAGCACGAAAATCTTGCCGTCGCCGATCGCGCCGGTATTGGCCGACGCCTGGATCGCCTCGACGACCTTGTCGGCAAGATCCGCGCCGCAGACGATCTCGATCTTGATCTTGGGCACCATGTTGGTGCTGTATTCCGCACCGCGATAGATTTCGGTCTGGCCCTTCTGGCGGCCGAATCCCTTGACCTCGGTAACGGTCATCCCGGCAACGCCGATTTCGGTGAGCGCTTCGCGCACCTCATCAAGCTTGAAGGGTTTGATGATGGCTATGACGAGCTTCATGCGACAACCGCCCCTGGTTATGGACCCCGAGGGCTTCTACGCAATGACCGTGCCAGAGTTAGAAAGACGCGTTTCCGCGCACAAACGCGTCAGGAAAGATTACCGACGGGTAAATTTTTGTGCAGTCGCGAAGGTCTGCCTAAGAATCGGGCAGCGCTGCGATGATCTGCCGCGCGGCCTCGATATCGTCCGCATCGACCATCACGCGCACGGGGATGAAGAACTGGCTCCCATCCGCAATGCTGGCATTGCCGTCGAGCGCGAACGCCGGAATCCCCTCGGACTCGAGTAGTCCGATCACGATATGCGCTTCGTTGCGCGCAAAGCGGCCCAGCTCCGCCAGACTCATGGGTGAATCACGCGACAGGCAGGTCGAAGGTCGGCAACACCGCCTGCACGCGCACGGGCAGGCCGTCGATGCTCGTCGTGCGATCCGCGATCTTGGCGAGGCGCGCCTCCGGATCTTGCTGGGCGTGATATTTGACCAGCGTGTCGCGCGGACGATCGAGCGTCATATGCGGCACGCCCCATCCGCAACTGGTCTGCACGCTGTCCACCGCGATGTCGAACACCTGCCGCGCACCGGGCAAGCGCGGAAAATGCTGGGCGAGCGCGTCGAACTCCGGCTCCCCCGCAATCACGAAACGCCCGGTGCCATACAGCCGCAAAATCAACGCCGGATTGTCGAACGCGCAGAACATGATGGTGATGCGCCCGTCGGCGGCGAGATGCGCCTGCGTCTCATTGCCCGATCCGCCAAGGTCGAGATAGGCAACGCGATCGGGCCCGAGCACGCGAAAGCTGTCCATGCCCTTGGGGCTGAGGTTGATGCGCGCGCCCTCCGCCGCCGTCGCCACGAAAAACACCGGCTGCCGCGCAATGAAGGCGCGGTGCTTGTCGTCAAGGGCGCGAAAGAACTCCATCGCAACCGCTTAACATAAGCGCATCCCTTTGGCGATGTGCGAGCTCAGACCGCCGTTCCGCCGACCGTCAGCCCCGCGACCAGCAAGGTCGGCTGCCCGACGCCTGCGGGAACGCTCTGACCGCCTTTGCCGCACATGCCGACGCCCTCGTCGAGCGCGAAATCGTTGCCGATCCCTTCGACGCGCGTCAGGCAGGACGGGCCATCGCCGATCAGCGTCGCGCCCTTGATCGGCGCGCCGAGCTTGCCGTTCTCGACCAGATAGGCCTCGGTGCAACTGAACACGAACTTGCCCGAGACGATATCGACTTGTCCGCCGCCGAAGGATTTGGCGAAGATGCCGGTCTTCATGCGGCTGAGCAGTTCGGCCGGATCGTCCTTGCCGCCGCGCATGAAAGTGTTGGTCATGCGCGGCATCGGCGCATGGGCGAAGCTTTCGCGGCGGCCATTGCCGGTCGGGGCCACGCCCATCAGGCGCGCGTTGAGGCGGTCCTGGATATAGCCCTTGAGGATACCGTCCTCGATCAGCACATTTTCCTGCGTCGGCGTGCCTTCATCGTCGATCGACAGCGAACCGCGCCGGTCGGCGATCGATCCGTCATCGACCACCGTCACGCCCGGGGCCGCGACGCGCTCGCCGATGCGGCCCGAAAAGGCGCTGGTGCCCTTGCGGTTGAAATCCCCCTCCAGCCCGTGGCCGATCGCCTCGTGCAGCAGGATGCCCGGCCAGCCCGGCCCGAGCAGCACGGTCATCTCGCCCGCCGGGGCCGCGACCGCATCGAGATTGACCAGCGCCTGCGACAGTGCCTGATCGATCGCGCGGTTCCACGTCGCCGGCTCCATCAGCTCGGTATAGAGATAGCGACCGCCCATGCCGAAAGTACCGGTTTCGCGGCGGCCATTCTGCTCGACGACGATCGACACGTTCAAGCGCACCAGCGGGCGCACGTCGGTCGCGACGAAGCCGTCGGCGCGGACGATCTCGATGACGTTCCAATTGCCCAAGAGCGACACCGACACCTGCGCCACACGCGGATCGCGCGCGCGCGCGGCGGCGTCGATCGTCTGGCAGAGGTTCACCTTGTCGGCGAATGGGATCAGGTCGAGCGGATCGGCGGCTGTATAGAGATGCCGGTTCGTGCTGCGCGGCGGCCCCGCTTTGGGCGCGGACGATGGATCGATCAGCGCCATCGTTTCGCTCGCGCGCCGGATCGCGGCGGCGCTCAGTTCATTGGCGTGCGCAAAGGCGGTCATCTCGCCCGACACCGCGCGCAGGCCAAAGCCCGAATGCGTGTCATAGCTCGCCGTTTTCAGCCGCCCGTCATCGAAGCCGAACGCCTCAGACTTGCGATATTGCAGATACAATTCGCCATCATCGGCCTTGCCGAGCGCAGCGGCAGTCAGCGCCTGCGCCTCCGCCGGATCAAGCTGGCCATCATAATAGAGAAAGGCGCGGGGGTCTGTCGGACTGGTCATTCCGACAATATAGGCGGCTTACAGGCCTGCGCCATCCCCGTGATCGCGCAAGGTCGACGGATCGACACCATCGGCGGGGCCACCGATCAGGACGAAACGCCGGTCGCAATAGCCGCAATCGACATAACCGCTCTCGTCGATTTCGAGGAAAACGCGCGGATGGCCGAGGCTGGCACCGCCGGGAATATCCGACGCGCCATCGCAATGATTGCGGGTGTGGGTGACACGGACGATTTCGGGCGGAGCGATCATGGCGACGCGCATAGCAGCGGTGTCGCGCGTGAACAATCCTCCCCGGCACGGGGAGGATTGAGCTTGGCGCGTGGCGCGCGTAGGGCGAAGCCATGACCGAGGCCGCTATCTCCATCGCGAACCTGTGCAAGACCTATAAGGGCGGCAAGCGCGCGCTCGACGGGGTCTCGTTCGATGTACCGCGTGGGACAATCTTCGGCCTGCTCGGCCCCAATGGTGCGGGCAAATCGACGCTGATCAACATCCTGGCTGGGCTCGTCAACAAGACCAGCGGCAGCGCCTCGATCTGGGGCTTCGATATCGACCAACACCCGCGCAACGCGAAGGTCTCGATCGGCATCGTCAATCAGGAAATCCTGTTCGATCCCTTCTTCTCGCCGTTCGAGACGCTGGAGATCCAGGCCGGGCTGTACGGCGTGCCCAAGGCCAAGCGGCGCTCGATGGAATTGCTGCGCGCGGTGCATCTGGAGGACAAGGCCAATGCCTATGCCCGCACGCTGTCGGGCGGGATGAAGCGGCGGCTGATGGTCGCCAAGGCCATGGTCCACAGCCCGCCCGTGCTGGTGCTGGACGAGCCGACGGCCGGCGTCGATATCGAATTGCGCCAGCAGCTCTGGGCCTATGTCCGCTCGCTCAACGATGCGGGGATCACGGTGGTGCTGACGACGCATTATCTCGAGGAAGCCGAACAATTGTGCGACCGCATCGCCATCATCAACCATGGCAAGGTCATCGCCAACGAGCCGACGCGCGAATTGCTGGCAAAGGCGACCGAGAAGCTGGTCGAGGTGACCGTCGACCGCGACGTTGCCGCACTGCCAACGGCGGCATGTTTCCAGAAGATCGCGCTCAAGGGCACGCGCACGCTCGCCATTACTTATGCCAAGGACCAGGTGAATGCGGGCCAGGTGCTCGCTGCGGTGCAGGCTGATGGATATGGCATCGTCGACGTCTCGACGCGCGAAGCTGATCTGGAGGACGTCTTCCTAAACCTCACGCGGGCATCGAACGCCGCCTAATCCCCTTGTCTTCCCGTTCGGTTCGAGCGTAGTCGAGAACCCTGCGGGCCGCCGCGACAGGTGTCTCGACTGCGCTCGACACGAACGGATTTGCTTTTGCCCCAGACCAACACCTCGGACGTGCTCATCATCGGCTCGGGTGCAGCCGGGCTCACCGCAGCGCTCAACCTCGCTGATCGGTTCAAGGTTACGGTGCTCGCCAAGGGGCGGCTCGACGAAGGCTCGACCGCCTGGGCGCAAGGCGGCATCGCGGCCGTGCTGGAAGAAGGCGACACCTTCGAAAGCCATATCGAAGACACGATGATCGCGGGTGCCGGGCTGAACAACCGTGCGACCGTCGAAATGGTGGTCGAGCGCGCACCCGCTGCGATTGCACGCTTACGCGAACTGGGCGTGCCCTTTGCGACCGAAAGCGAAGAGAATGGCGGCGCGCTGCATTTGACGCGCGAGGGCGGCCATTCGCACCGCCGCATCGTCCATGTTGCCGATGCGACCGGCTGGGCGGTACAGGAGGCGCTACAACGCGCCGCGACCGACCATCCCAACATCACGCTCGTCCCCGACATGGTCGCGATCGACCTTGCCACCAGTCGGCATGAGGAACGCTATTCGGGCGCCGGGCATGTGTGGGGCGTCTATGCCGTCAACCGCGCGACCGGTCGGGTCGAGCTGTACACCGCGCGCGCAACGATCCTCGCAACGGGCGGGGCAGGGCGCACCTATCTGTTTTCGACGGCACCGCGTGGCGCAACCGGGGACGGAATCGCCATGGCGTGGCGCGCGGGCTGCCGTGTTTCCAACATGGAGATGATGCAGTTCCACCCGACCTGCCTCTACAATCTCGACGTCAAGAACTTCCTGATCACCGAGGCGGTGCGCGGCGAGGGCGGGCAATTGCTCATCCCCGACACCGGCTATCGCTTCATGCCCGATTTCGATCCGCGGCTGGAACTGGCCCCGCGCGACATCGTCGCGCGCGCGATCGACCATGAAATCAAGCGCTTGGGGCTCGATTACGTCCATCTCGACATCAGCCATATGGGGCCGGAGTTCATCCACGAGCATTTCCCCAACATCCAGGAAAAGCTGCTCGGCCTCGGCATCGACATGACCACCGACCCGATCCCGGTGGTGCCCGCCCAGCATTACACGTGCGGCGGGGTGGTGGTGGATCTCGACGGTCGCACCGATCTGCCTGGCCTCTATGCTGCGGGCGAATGCAGCGAGAGCGGGCTGCACGGTGCCAACCGGCTTGCCTCCAACAGCCTGCTCGAATGTTTCGTGTTCGGCGAAGCCTGCGCGCAGCATATCAGCGAGCATTGGGACGATTTGCCCCCGCCGCCGGCGATCCGCCCGTGGGACGAAAGCCGCGTCGAGGATTCGGACGAGGAAGTCGTCATCAAGCAGAACTGGACCGAAATCCGCCGCTTCATGTGGAATTATGTCGGGATCGTGCGCACCACCAAGCGGCTGGAACGCGCGCAGCACCGCATCCGCATGCTGACCGACGAGGTCAACGATTATTACGGCCACTTCCGCGTCACGCCCGACCTGATCGAGTTGCGCAACCTGCTGCAGACCGCGGAACTGATCGTGCGTTCGGCGCTGCACCGCAAGGAATCGCGCGGGCTGCATTATACGCTGGATTATCCAAATATGCTGCCCGAAGCGCTCGACACCATTTTGGTGCCCTGAAATCAACGGTCTGGCCGGTTCCCGCTAAAAGCTCGTCTCATCCTGTGGTACAGGCGATTCATCGCACGGTTGCCGCGAAAGGATTCCTCAACCCTATTGTTGCCCTATCATGGGATGTGGGGCTCGGGAGAGAGGGTCTTTCTCGGGACATTGGGGCAAGTAAACGGTGACGCGCATTCTTCCGTATCGATTCCCAAAACCGGCGGCGGCAATGGTGCTCACCGCTGCCCTGTGCGCCTGCGGTCACGATGCCAATGTCCATGTCGCGCGCCTCGCCGCCGCTCCGCCGCTCGCTCCGCTGCCGACCTCTGCGGTGACGGTCCCCATCGCGCCGCGGCCCGTCGCGCCGCCTTCCGCGCTCGTCGCCAATGTCGCGGCGCTGGTGCGGGGCTTTGACGGACGCGTTGGCGTCGCAGTGCGCAGCATCGAGGAAGGCTGGGCAGTGGACACCGGCGGCGAGCAACGCCTGCCGCAGCAAAGCGTCAGCAAATTGTGGGTCGCGATGACCGTGCTCGATTACCGCGATGCCGGGCGCTTGAAACTCGAAGATCCGATCACGCTGACCCGCGACGATCTCACCGTCTTCCATCAGCCGATCGCGGCGCTGATCAAGGGTGAGCAGGGCTATCAGACCACCGTCGGCGAATTGTTGCAACGCGCGCTGACGATGAGCGACAACACCGCCAACGACCGCTTGTTGCGCTATGTCGGCGGGCCCAATGCGGTGCGCGACTTCCTCCAGCGCAAGCGGCTGGGCGACATTCGCTTCGGCCCGGGCGAGCGCCTGCTGCAAAGCCAGACCGCCGGGTTGGTATGGAAACCCGATTTCGCCTTCGGCAACGCCTTTGCGCTCGCCCGCGCGCGTCTCCCGCGCACCGACCGCATCGCCGCCTATGAACGCTATGTTTCCGATCCGCCCGACGGTGCGGCCCCCCGCGCCATTGCGGAGGCACTGGCGCGGCTGAAGCGCGGGGACCTGTTGTCGCGCAGCTCGACCGAGTATCTTCTGGCCACGATGGAATCCTCGCATACCGGCAAGCAGCGCCTGCGCGGCGCGGTGCCAGCCGGGTGGACCTTCGGCCACAAGACCGGCACGGGCCAGGATCTCGCCGGACGCACTGCCGGCTATAACGATGTCGGCCTGCTGATCGCCCCCGATGGCCGCAGCTACGCGATCGCAGTGATGATCGGCGATACGCCCAAGCCGATTCCCGCCCGCCAGGCGCTGATGCAGGCGGTGGTGGCGAGCGTCGTGGCGAATCACGGATAGCCGACACGAAAGCGGGGCTTTGTCCTTGCGAAAGCTTGGGCTATCCACCCGCAATGCCGCATCTCTATCTTGTCGATGGCTCGGGGTATATCTTCCGCGCCTATCACCGCCTCCCGCCGCTCACCAACATTCATGGCGAGCCGGTCGGTGCCGTTTACGGCTATACCACGATGCTGTGGAAACTGGCCGATGAACTGCACAAGGCCGATGGGCCGACGCACATGGCGGTCATCCTCGACAAGTCGAGCAAGACCTTCCGCAACGATCTGTACGATCAATATAAAGCGCATCGCCCGCCCGCGCCCGAGGATCTGGTCCCGCAATTCCCGATGATTCGCGATGCCACGCGCGCCTTCTCGCTGCCGTGTATCGAGACCGAGGGGCTGGAGGCCGACGATATCATCGCCTGCTACGCCAAAGCCGCGCTGGCGCAGGGCTGGGCGGTGACGATCGTCTCCGCCGACAAGGATCTGATGCAGTTGATCGAGCCTGGCCTCGATCTGTACGACACGATGAACAACCGCCGCCTTGGCGCGGAGCATGTCCGCGAGAAGTTCGGCGTCGAACCCGCGCAATTGGGCGACGTGCTCGCGCTTATGGGCGACAGCGTCGACAACGTCCCCGGCGTCACCGGCGTAGGCCCCAAGACCGCGTCCAAGCTGATCGCCGAACATGGCGATCTCGAGGGCGTGCTCGCCGCCGCGCCGACGATGAAGGCCGGCAAATTGCGCGACAATCTGATCGCGCAGGCCGATAATGCGCGGCTGTCCAAGGTGCTGGTCACGCTCAAATGCGACGAACCGCTGCCGCAGCCGCTCGACGAGCTCGAATTGCAGGGCATTCCCGACGCGCCGTTGCGCGCGTTTCTGGAGCATCACGGCTTCAAGTCGCTGATCGCGAAATTGTCCGCCGTAGCCGATGCCCCTGTCGCGGCACCGAAAGCGGTGCCGACCGAGCAGGACCCGCCCTGCGATCATGATTCGTATGAAACCGTGGTCGACGAAGCCGCGTTGGAGCGCTGGATCACCATCGCGCGCCACCAGGGCTGGATCGCGATCGACACCGAGACCACCGGAATCGATGCCACGCGCGCCGAACTGGTCGGAATCAGCATGGCGCTGCATCCCAATCTCGCTTGCTACGTACCTCTGGCACATGGCGGAAGCGGGCTCTTTGCGGAAAAACCGGTGCAGTTGAGCGCAGAGGTCGCGGTGGCCAAGCTCAAGCCGCTGTTCGAGGATCCGGGCGTGCTCAAGATCGGGCACAATCTGAAATACGACATGATCGTGCTCGGCCGCTTGGGCGTGAATGTCGCACCCTTTGACGACACCATCCTGATGAGCTTCGATCTCGATGCCGGGCTGCACGGCCATAGCATGGACGAACTCGCCGCGACGCATCTCTCGCACAGCTGCATCGCCTTCAAGGACGTGGTCGGCGTCGGCAAATCGCAGCGCACCTTCAACGAAATCGATCTCGACGCCGCGACGCGCTATGCCGCCGAGGATGCCGATGTGACGCTGCGTCTGTGGCGGCGGTTCAAGCCACGCTTGCCCGCCGAAGGCGCAACGCGCGTCTACGAAATGGTCGACCGCCCGCTCGTCCCCGTCATCGCGCAGATGGAACGCCACGGCATCAAGGTCGATCGCGAACGCCTCGCGCAGCTGTCTGGCGAGTTTTCCGGGCAGATCGGCGCGCTCGAAGTCGAAATCCATGCGCTTGCCGGTGGCCCGTTCACGATCGGCAGCCCCAAGCAATTGGGCGACGTGCTGTTCGAACGCATGGGCATCAAGGGTGGCCGCAAGGGCAAATCGGGCGTCTATTCGACCGACGTCAACGAACTCGAACGCATTGCCGCCGACCGCGATTCGCCGGGCAAGGACATCGCCACCAAGGTGCTCGAATGGCGGCAATTGTCGAAGCTGAAATCGACCTATACTGATGCCCTGCAAGCGCAGATCAACCCGGCGACGGGCCGCGTGCATACGTCCTACAGCCTGACCGGCGCGCAGACCGGGCGCTTATCCTCGACCGACCCCAATTTGCAGAACATCCCGATCCGCACCGAAATCGGCCGCCAGATTCGCGATGCCTTCGTCGCGGAGCCGGGCAACGTGCTGCTCGCCGCCGACTATTCGCAGATCGAGTTGCGGCTCGCTGCGCACATGGCCGACGTACCCGCGCTGCGCGAGGCGTTTGCCAGCGGGGCCGACATTCACAGCATGACCGCGCAGGAATTGTTCGGCGAGGTCAATCGCGACACGCGCGGGCGCGCCAAGACGATCAACTTCGCCATCCTCTACGGCATCAGCCGCTGGGGCCTGGCCGGGCGGCTGGATGTGACGGCGGACGAAGCGCAAGCGATGATCGACCGCTATTTCGACCGCTTCCCCGGCATCCGCAACTATATCGCCCAGACCACCGAGAGCGTGCGCGAGACCGGCTACACCACCACCCTGTTCGGGCGGAAAACGCATTTCCCGCGCATCGCCTCCAAGGTGCAGCATGAGCGCCAGGGGGCCGAACGCGCCGCAATCAACGCCCCGATACAAGGCACCTGCGCCGACATCATCAAGCGCGCGATGGTGCGGATGGGCCCCGCCTTGATCGAGGCTGGCCTGCCCAATGTACGGATGCTGCTACAGGTGCATGACGAACTCGTCTTCGAACTGCCCGAAGGCGATGTCGCCGCGGCCAAGCCGGTGATCGAACGCGTGATGGCAACCGCCGCCGAGCCCGCGGTGACGCTCAGCGTTCCGCTGGGCATCGAGATCGGCACCGGGCTCAGCTGGGGGGCCGCGCATTGAGCGCTCTCGCAGGCGTGACCGGCGGGCAAAGCACGGAAGAAATCGACGCGCTGGCCAAAGGTGGCCGCACCAACATCATCGGCTTCATGATGCGGCTGGTCGCGCGGCTGCCGTTCCTGTTCATCGCCGGCCGACTCTACGGCCCGGATACGCTCGGCACCTTTGCGCGTGCGGTGTTGTTCGTCGAGGTCGCGGCCTTGCTCGCTACCTTCGGGCTTAAGCGCGGGCTGGCGCAAGCGATCGCGGAGGCGGACGAGCGACCGCATGTCCAGATCGTATGGGATTGCCTGGTGGTCGCCGCAATCGCGTCGGGCCTCGCCAGCGCCGCGCTGATGCTGGTGCCCGAGCTGATGTATCACGGTAGCAGCCCGACTCTGCTCGAACGCCTGCTACCCTGCATCATCGTCGCCAGCGCGTGGTCCGACATCATGCTTGCCGGCCTCGCCTATCGCCGCAACGTTCAGGCGACGGTGACTGCGCGCGCGGTGATCGAACCGTGGACGATCTCGATCGCGGCGGGCGTGCTGTATCCAATCGCGCGGCATGACGGGCTGGTCATCGCCTATATGCTGTCGATGATCGCCGCGCTGGCGGCATCCGCCGTTCCGTTCGTGCGCAGTTACGGGCGACCGCATGGCTGGCGGCTGCACCCGGCACGCACCATCGCGCTGATCCGCCGCAATGCCCCGCTCGCCGGGGCCGATGCGCTGGAATGGGGTACGCGCAATGTCGATCGCTCGATCCTGTTCCTGATGTTCGAACCGCGCATCGTCGGCATTTACTGGATGGCGCAGCAGGTCGCCTCGATTCCGGGGAAGCTGAAGACCAGTTTCGACCCGATCCTGGGCCCGGTCATCACCACCAGTCTCGCGCGCGGCGACAATGCCGGCGTGGCCAGCCAGGTGCGGCAAGTCGGCTTCTGGATTCTGGCGGCGCAGACCGGCCTCGCGATGATGGGCTCCATTCCGGGCGAGGCGGTGATGGGGACGGTGGGCCCGCAATTCGTCGCGGGGACGGCGGCGCTCGCGTTCCTGCTGTTCGCGGAAGCGGCGGCCTCGACCGGGGCGGTGTGCGAATCCGCGCTCGTCTATATCGCGCGGCTGCAGAACATGGCGATTTCGATCGGGATGCTGCTGTTCCAGGTGGGCCTTAGCTTCGCGCTGATCTTCGGGATGCAATGGCTCGGCTGGCCGCTCGAATATCAGGCGGCGGGTCCGGCGATCGCGCTGTTCCTGTCGGTCGCGCTGACGTCGATTATCAAATCCAACTATCTGGCACATTTGCTCAAGGCGCGCGTCGCGGGCTGGCGCTGGCCGATGGCGTGGGCGGTGCTGGCGGCGGGGCTGGTCGGCGGAGCGTTCACCCTGCTGCCGCACCGTTTCGAATGGGCGGAGCTGCTGATCGGCGAACCCGCCATCGCCGGTGTCTATCTGTTCGTGCTATATCGCTTTGCGTTCGGTCCAGAGGACCGCGCCTTGTTCCGGCGGATGCCGGGGGCGGAAGCGGTCGCCGCCTGAACGGCGACCGCTTGATGCCGCCTCAGTGGCGGAAGTGGCGAACGCCGGTGAACACCATCGCGAGGCCCGCTGCATCGGCCGCTGCGATCACTTCATCGTCGCGGATCGATCCGCCCGGCTGAATCACGGCGGTCGCGCCCGCCTCGACTGCTGCCAGGAGCCCGTCGGCAAACGGGAAGAAGGCATCCGATGCTACCGCCGAACCGATCGTGCGCGGAGTTGCCCAACCCGCCTTTTCGGCGGCGTCCTTCGCCTTCCACGCGGCGATGCGCGCGGATTCGAGGCGGTTCATTTGCCCCGCGCCAATGCCGGCCGTGCTGCCATCCTTGGCGTAGACGATGGCGTTGGACTTGACGTGCTTGGCGATGGTCCAGGCGAAACGGCAATCGGCCAGTTCCTCGGCGGTCGGCTGGCGCTTGGTCACGACCTGCAGCTCGGGGTTGCTCGCGCCATCGCGCGTCTGCACCAGCCAGCCGCCGGTGATCGCCTTGGCGAGCAGCCCGGCGCGCGCCGGATCGGGCAGTTCGCCGGTCAGCAGCAACCGCAAATTCTTCTTGGCGGCGAAGATCGCCAGCGCCTCTTCATCGGCATCGGGCGCGACCACCACTTCGGTGAAAATCCCCGAAATCGCGCGCGCCGTCGCCCCGTCCAGCGCCCGGTTAAGCGCGATGATTCCGCCAAAAGCCGAAACCGTGTCGCACGCGAAGGCGGCGGCATAGGCCTGTTCGAGCGTGGTGCCGGTAGCGACGCCGCACGGATTGGCGTGCTTGACGATGACGCAGGTCGGCGCAGCCTCGCGGAATTCGCTGACCAGATCGAGCGCGGCATCGGCGTCGTTGAGGTTGTTGTAGCTGAGTTCCTTGCCCTGCACCTGCCGCGCCTGGCCGATGCCGCGCGCGTGCGGGCCGCTGGCGGTGTAGAACGCCGCCGACTGATGCGGGTTCTCGCCATAGCGCAGCGCCTGCCCGCGCTTCAGCGTCAAGGGCAGCGTCTCGGGGAAGCGTTCGCCCTGGTCGGCAAAGGCGAACCACTGTGCGATCATCCCGTCATAGGCGGCAGTCGCCGCATAGGCCTTGGCGGCGAAGCGACGGCGATCGGCGAGCGTCGTGCTGCCTTGCGCCACCACCGCATAATCCGCCGGATCGGTGACGATCGCGACAAAGGCATGGTTCTTGGCGGCAGAGCGCACCATCGACGGGCCACCAATGTCGATATTCTCGATGATCTCATCGCGCTCGGCGCCCTTGGCGACGGTCGCCTCGAACGGATAGAGATTGACGACGACGAGATCGATCGCGCCGATGCCATGTTCCTCCATCGCGGCGACATGGGCGGCATCGTCGCGCACGGCGAGAAGCCCGCCATGCACCACCGGGTGCAGCGTCTTGACGCGGCCGTCCATCATTTCTGGGAAACCGGTCAGGTCCGAAATGTCGCGCACGTTGAGACCCGCCTCGCGCAGCGCCTTGGCGGTGCCACCGGTCGAAACGAGTTCGACGCCTGCCTCGGCAAGCGAACGGGCGAGATCAACGATACCGGTCTTGTCGGACACCGACAGCAGCGCGCGGCGAATGGGGATGGTGGTCATGGTTGCTCCAGGGGATGGCTTTGCGCGTCCCTGCCCGCTCGCCCGCGAAGATTCAACCGGTGCGGTTTATCCCGCGCGCTTGAACGCCCAGCTCACACTCGCCCCACCCGCAGGCGATTCACCGGTGATGACGAGTTGCATCGTCGCATGCGGGCGGCCATCGGCATCGATCCACACGCTTTCCTCGACCGCCAGCGTGCCGCCGCGACAGCGGAACTGCCACAATCCGCCACCGGGCAACCGTAACAGCGCGGCAAGTCCGTCGGCAGTCGGCGAAACCTGCACGCCCACGCCCAGGTGAAAACGGACGGCGAAGCCGGTCGCCGCCAGCTTGCGGCGCTTGGTCGCGGGGAGCAGCATGTCCTCGCCGCGCAGCTCGCGCCCGTCGCTCGCCAGAATGAGCTGGCGGCGATGGAGAAAACCGAAGCGGCGGGCATAGCCATCATGGCTTGCCTCGACGCGGCTCAACCCCTCGCTCTCCTGCCGCGCAAGTTCGACCTCGGATACGCCGCGCCCGAGCGTGCCATCGCTATGGATCGCGGTCGAATTGCTATCCCCAACGATCAGCGTCGAATGCGCCGCTGTAGTCCGCAACCCTTCGGCCAGCGCCGCCGGAAGCTGCACGACGCCCGCGCGCGCGCCGCCGCAATTGACGACGAGCCGATGCGGGCCATCGGACATTTCGAACGCCAGCGTCGATGCACACCCGCCCTCGACCAAACGCGCGATCGGCGGGGGTGCACCGTCGAGAATGACGACGGTGGATCCGGCCGCCAAACGCTGATAGCCCCACTCGCGCGCCTGGCGGAGTGGACGCGTGCGCACGCCCGTTGCCGCGATGATCTGGTCGAGCGCCGCCGCCCCAACCGGCGCGCCGCCTTGCCAACTGCTGACATCGCGGTCGCCATGGCAGACGCCGAGCAAGGCGGGAACGAGCGCCGCGATCGCGTTGGTGACACTCGTCGGCGCTTCAAGCCGTCGCGCGGCATAGACTTCGCGGAGTGCGGTCAACAACATCAGCAGATCGACCTGTGCGGCGGGCGCGCGCGCGACGTTACCGCCATCTTCGAAAATCGATGCGGCCAGCGCCTTGGTAAGCGCGGCTTCGGTGGCACTGCGCCGCACATCGCCGCCCGGGATCAACAACCCGGCTGCGACCACGCCGCACATCGCCGCAACGCGCGGCGCGCCCGGCGCGGCCTTTTCCGCCCCGCGGTCGATATGCCGCGCGCCGCGCGCCAGCGTATTGAGAACACGGCTGCGGTAGACGAGATCGGTCGATGACAGGATAAGCGGTGCGTGCGCGGTCCACAGCAGGATCCGCCGCCCCCACAGATCGGCGCGCCACGCCGGTTCGCTGACCGTGTCGGCATGGGCATCGAGCCAACGCCGCATCAGCGCCTCGGCAATGGGGATTCCCTGCGCGCGCGTGGCCACGGTGGAGAGATCGCGCAGCCACGAAAACCCGTGCAGATACTCGGCAAAAGCCTTGGAAAAATCCGGCTTCACCAGATCGAGCGCCGCGATCGCGCGAGATTCGCCACGAAAGCTCAGTCGACCATCGAGCAATGCGTTGCCACGCCTGGCATCGCCCAAAAAGGGATCGTCCGGCACCGCGATCAGCTTCAGCGGGTGCCGACCCTTCAACCGCATTCCGTGAATGGGCGTCCGCCAGGTTAGCCGATGAAAGCGTTCGGCCAGACGTTCGGCCAGCGACAACCCTTTGTCTCCCCCTTGGCGGATTAGCCGCTTGCCTTCGTCGATGCTGTCGCCCTGCACATTGGGGCCGGACTCGATCGGGGCTCCAAGGGGGGACAGCTCAACCATCTAGCCGCGCAGGCCCGCGATATTGGCGGCGTAGGCCGCGGGGCCGCCGCGGAAGGTCGCCGTACCCGCGACCAGCGCATCGGCCCCGGCAGCAATCGCCCGGGGCGCGGTGACAAGATCGATGCCGCCATCGACCTCCAGATCGACAGCATAGCCGCCCTTGTCGATCATCTTGCGCACCGCCTCGATCTTGCGCAGCGAACTTTCGATGAACGCCTGCCCGCCAAAGCCGGGATTGACGCTCATGATGAGGACAAGGTCGACCTCTTCCAGCAGATAATCGAGCGCCTTGGCCGGGGTCTGCGGGGTCAGCACCACGCCGGGGCGCTTGCCCAGGCTGCGGATGTGCTGGAGGCTGCGATGGGTATGCGGCCCCGCTTCGACATGGATGCTGATCGTATCCGCGCCCGCCTCGGCAAAGGCGTCCAGATACGGATCGACCGGCGCAATCATCAAATGCACGTCGAGCGGCTTGGTGGTGTGCGGGCGGATCGCCTTCACCACCGCCGGACCGATCGAGATATTAGGCACGAAATGCCCGTCCATCACATCGACATGGATCCAGTCCGCACCCGCAAGATCGATCGCGCGGACTTCCTCGCCCAATTTGGCGAAATCGGCGGACAGGATCGACGGCGCGATACGGACAGGACGGTATGTCATAAGCCTTCAGCCTCTAGCATGGCCACGACGCCGGGCAAGCAAGGGATTATCCGGTGCGGCGCAGCCGTGCGATGAAAAAGCCGTCATTGCCGCCGGGATCGACCATGCCGGGAAGCGTGCGCACCCAACCGCCGGGATTGGGCACGATGCCAACCGGAAGCGCGTCCTGCGCAACGGGCTCGATCGCATAATCGCTGCGTGCGGCCAGAAAACGCTTCAACTGCGCCTCTCCCTCGGCCGGTTCAAGCGAACAGGTCGCGAAAACAAGCGTCCCGCCCGGCTTTACCCAATCGGCGGCACGGGCAAGCAATTTTGCCTGCAACGCGGCCAGTTCGGTGATTTGCGAGGGACGGACGCGGTGCAGCACGTCCGGGTGACGGCGAAAGATCCCCGTCGCGCTGCAGGGTGCGTCGAGCAGCACGGCATCTGCGGGAGCCGATGGCGACCACAAGAGCAGATCGGCCGCGATCACCTCTGCCGTCAGATGCGTGCGCTCCAGATTTTCGCGAAGTCGCGCCAGACGACTTTCCGAAGAATCGACCGAGGTGACGCTCCAGCCTGCGCTCGCGAGTTGCATCGTCTTGCCGCCGGGGGCGGCGCACAGGTCCAGCGCAACGCCGGGGCCACGCCCGAGCAAGCGCGCGGGCAGCGAAGCGGCGATATCCTGTACCCACCAACTTCCGTCCTCGAATCCCGGCAATTCGGGCACATGCGCCGAGGGCAGGCGCACATGGCCGGGCAGCAGCGACACGCCGCCCAGCGCCTCCGCCATCGCAGCCGTAGTGGCCGGATCGGCCAGCGTCAGGTCGAGCGGTGGCGGGGCTGCCATTGCGCGCTCGGCCGCCTCGATCCCGTCATCGCCCCAGGCGGCATGCCACCGGATCGCCACCGGATCGGGCAGGGTCGGCTGTTCGGGAAGCTGGTCGCCGCCGCGCATCAACGTGCCGAACACGCCGTGGACGAGCTTGCGCGGGCCGCCATCGACCAGCGGCAGCACGGTCGAGATCGCGGCGTGCGGCGGCGTGCCGAGCGACAAGGCCTGGACGAGCGCGATGCGCAGCGCAAAGCGCGCCTTGGCATCATCGGGCAGCCGCGTCTTGGTCGCCGAATCGATCAGCGCGTCGAGATCGGGCAAGCGGCGCAGTACTTCGGCGGCGATGGCATGGGCCAGCGCCCGGTCGTCGGCACGCTCGATTCCCGCCGTTGCGCGCCCGATCGCCGCCTCCAGCGGCAGGCCCTGGCGTAATACGGCATCGAGCAGGCGCAGTGCCGCGCGCCGCGCGGGAACACCCGGCGGATCGACCGGTTCGGGCTTGGGCATATAGCGGCGGGGCGGCGGAAGGGTCAAAAGCGGGGTCTCACAATAGCAGGCGATGGGTTGAATTGGGCGGAAAGACCGCCGATGTCACGCGGCATACGGCATCATGCCGCCCCAAGGACACCTCCATGGCCCGCCGCCCGTCGCATGTGAAGCCACCTGCCTATCTCAGCGCGAACCCGCCGCTGCCGCAGCCCGAGCCGAAACCGGCGGCGATGGCCGGGCAAAGTGCGAAGGGCGACCCCGATGGCCTTGATCCCACCCGCTATGGCGATTGGGAGTCAAAGGGTATCGCGATCGACTTTTAGTAGCGGCTATTCCGGGCGTAGCGGGCGCGCGAGCAGCGCGCCCACCACGGCATGGACTTCGCGCCCGTCAAGCAGCGCGCACACCGCCTCCACCACCGGCATGTCGACGCCCGCTGCCGCCGCCGCATCGCGCAGCACTGGCGCGGTGAACGCGCCCTCTGCGACGGTCAGGCGATCGGCAAGCAGATCCGCCGCGCGCTTGCCCTGGCCCAATCCCATGCCGAGCGAGAAATTGCGCGAACTGGTCGACGAACAGGTCAGCACCAGATCGCCCAACCCCGACAGGCCGCTGAGCGTTTCCGCCCGCGCACCGCGCGCCAGACCGAAGCGCGTCATCTCTGCAAAGCCGCGCGCGATCAGCGCGGCGCGTGCATTCTGGCCGAGCCCCGCGCCCTCGACCACGCCGCACGCGATCGCGAGCACATTCTTGACCGCCCCGCCAATCTCGGCACCGATCACATCGGTCGAGGCATAGGGGCGAAAGCTCGGGCTGGCGAGCCGATCGGCCAGCGCCGCGCCGAGCGCAGCGTCGGCACAGGCCAGCGTGACTGCGGTCGGCTGCCCCGCCGCCACTTCATGCGCAAAGGTCGGGCCGGACAGCACTGCAATCGGCGCTTCAGGATGGAGCTGTTGCGCCACTTCGCCGACCAGAAACTGCGTCCCCGCCTCAATCCCCTTGGCACACAGCACCAGCGGCGTCGTGCCGACCGGGGTTTCGGCCAACACCGCGCGGACGTGCTGCGCGGGCGCGACGACCAGCAACGCATCGCACGCCGCGAGATCCCCAAGCGCGCCGGTCGCCCGGATCGAGGGCGGCAGCGCAATGCCTGCGAGAAAGCGGCTATTCTCGTGCGTCTGGTTGATCGAAGCGACCACGTCGGGCTCGCGCGCCCATAGCAAGACAGGATCACCGCCGCGCGCGGCAACCTGTGCCAACGCGGTGCCCCAGGCCCCGCCGCCAATGACGCCGATCTTCATGCCTTCACCCCCGCGCCGCGCACCGCTTCGGCCCCCGGATCGAGCGGCCAGCGCGGCCGCGCGGCAATGTCGAGCGGGTCGGTCAAACCTTCGGCAAAGCGCTCCGCCCCGGCCCAGCCGATCATCGCAGCGTTGTCGGTACACAGCCACAAAGGAGGTGCGACGAAGCGCAAGCCGTTATCGTGTGCCAGCGCGCTTAGCGCGCCCCGCACCGCGCCATTCGCCGCAACCCCGCCCGCGACCACCAGCGCCGTCGCCCCCGCGGCACGATCAAGCGCGCGCGCGGTGCGATCGAGCAGGCAATCGATCACCGCTGCCTGGAACGAGGCGGCCAAATCCTCGACGCTCCATGTCTTGGCGTCGTGTGCGCGCACCACCGCACTTTTCAGGCCCGCGAAGGAGAAATGCGGCTCGGCCGATCCCTTCAGCGGGCGTGGCAATGGCACGATCGGCCGCCCCAATGCCGCTGCGGCCTCGACCGCCGGGCCACCGGGGAAGCCCAGCCCCAACACCTTGGCGGTCTTGTCGAACGCTTCCCCAGCCGCATCGTCGATCGTGGTGGCGAGGCGGCGATAGCGCGCAACGCCTTCGACCAGCAGCAACTGGCAATGCCCGCCCGACACCAACAGCAAGAGATAGGGGAAAGCGAGATCGGGATCGGCCAGGCGCGGTGACAGGGCGTGGCCTTCGAGATGGTTGACCGCGATCAGCGGCTTGCCCGCCGCATGCGCCAGCGCCTTGCCCGTGACCAGCCCGACCATCACCCCACCGATCAGGCCCGGCCCGGCGGTTGCCGCAATCGCATCGACATCGGCCAGCGTTACCCCGGCATCGGCCAATGCGGCTTCGACCAGTGGGGCCAGCACTTCGACATGTGCGCGCGCGGCGATTTCGGGCACCACCCCGCCAAACGGCCGGTGCGCTGCCTCCTGTCCCGCCAGGCGGTGAGCGAGGACGCGCCGGTCAGACGAAATCACCGCGGCGGCGGTTTCGTCACAGCTCGATTCAAGACCAAGGATCAGTGCCATGCGCCGCCCCTAGCGTGTTGCGCGGCGCTTGTCGAAATCGGGTGGTTTCGCCAAGAGGGGTATCACGAAACCAGAGGACCCGTGTGACCCATCCGCAATTCAGACTCGGCACGCGCGGATCGTCGCTTGCGCTCGTCCAGGCCAATATGGTGCGCGACACGCTGGCCCGGGCGCATGGCTGGACCGCCGATGCGATCGAGATCGTTACGATCAAGACCACGGGCGACCGCGTGCAGAATGTCGCGCTCGCCGAAATCGGCGGCAAGGCACTGTGGACCAAGGAACTCGACCGCGCCTTGCTGTCGGGTGAGATCGATTGCGCGGTGCATTCGATGAAGGATGTCGAGACGATCCGCCCCGCCGACATTGCGATCGCGGCGATGCTGCCGCGTGCCGATGTCCGCGACCGGCTGATCGGGGCCGAAAGCATCGCCGCACTGCGCCGGGGCGCGGTGATCGGCACCAGCTCGCCACGCCGAGTCGCACAATTGCGACGGATACGCCCCGATCTGGCGACTGTGCTGTTTCGCGGAAATGTCGATACGCGCCTGGCCAAGGTCGCGGCGGGTGCCGTCGATGCCTCCATGCTGGCGGCAGCAGGGCTCGACCGGCTTGGCCGCCCCGATGTCGGTGTCGCCATCGCGATTGACATCATGCTGCCCGCGCCCGCGCAAGGCGCGGTCGGGATCGAGGCGCGGGCGAGCGACACGCGAATGCTCGGCTG
Organism: Sphingomonas sp. TF3; assembly: GCF_003985085.1. Taxonomy (NCBI): domain Bacteria; kingdom Pseudomonadati; phylum Pseudomonadota; class Alphaproteobacteria; order Sphingomonadales; family Sphingomonadaceae; genus Sphingomonas; species Sphingomonas sp. TF3. The sequence continues at coordinate 101,753 of NZ_RWKS01000015.1, forward strand.
GCTCGCCGCAATCGATGATGCAGCGACGCACTGCTGTGTGCTGGTCGAACGCGCCTTGCTCGCCGCATTGCAGGCCGATTGCCATTCGCCGGTCGCTGCGCTGGCGACACGCGACGGCGACACCATCCGCCTGCGCGCCGAATTGTTCGCCGAGGATGGCAGCGCACACGTTTCGGGCGAAGCTTGCGCGGCCGTTGGCGATGCCACGCTCGCCGCGCGGCTGGCGGCCGATTTGCTGGCGCGGGCTCCGGCGTCGGTACGGCGGCTGTTCGCGGCGTGACCACACTGGCGGTGTTGCGGCCCGAGCCGGGCAATGCCGCCACCGTCGCCCGCGCACAGGCCGCCGGGTTCGCAACACTATCACTCCCGCTGTTCGCGGTGGGCGCGCTTCCCTGGGATGTCCCCGATCCCACACTCTACGATTCGCTCATTCTGACCAGCGCCAACGCGCTTCGGCTCGGCGGGCCCGGGCTCGAAGCGCTGCGGGAACTCCCCGTGCTGGCGGTCGGGCCGCATACGGCGGCGGCGGCACGCGCGGCGGGTTTTGACGTCATTGCGACCGGTGACGGCAACGCCGCCGACATAGCGGCCATCGCCACCGCGCACGGGCTTGCCAACGCCTTGCACCTCACCGGTCGCGATCGCACGCTGGAGCGGGGCGGAGCCGTTGCGGCGGTGGTGCCCGTCTATGAAAGCGTCACCATCCCCGTCGATGATTCAGCGCTTCGCGCGCTCGCCGGAACCACCGCGTTGTTGCATTCGGCACGCGCCGCGCGCCGACTGGCGGGGCTGCTCGAACATCTGGGGATGGATCGCGCGGCCCTGGACATCGCCGCCTTCAGCCCGGCAATCGCCACCGCCGCCGGGCGCGGTTGGCGCGCGCTCGCCATCGCGGCGACGCCGGACGATGCCGCCTTGTTTGCTGCGGTGGAGGCGCGCGGCGGCACGACGAGCCGTTGACCGCCCGCGTCATGGCCCCGATAAGGCGGCTATGGACGACACACCGCCTCCCGTCCCCGAAACCGCGCCCGCTCGTTTCGATTCGCCGCAGGTCGAGCCGGTCGCGGCGCGTACCGTGCCGCCCTTCGTGCCGCCCCCGCGGGTCGCGACGTCGGACGGCCTCGGCTGGCGGCGGGCGATCGCGCTCGGGCTGATCGCGTTCCTGATCGGGGCGAGCGCCACCGCTTTCGTCATCTTGCGCCTCGTCCGGGGCGGCGACACCAAGCCGGTCGCCACCGTCACGCTACCGGTTGGCAGCAACGGACAAGCGCCGGTCGTAATCGTGCCGAGCAAGACCAACGCCCCGGTCCCGACGATCGACCTTGCCGCCTTGTCCAGCCGCGAAGTCGAACTGGCCGACAAGATCGGCGATCTGGAAGCACGGTCGGGAACGATCGATCGCGATGCACGGCGTGCCTCTGGCTATGCGACGCGGAGCGAGGGGTTGATGGTCGCCTTCGCCGCGCGCCGTGCGCTCGACCGCGGGCTCAATCTGGGGTTTCTCGAGGATCAGTTGCGCGAACGCTTCGGTAGCGTGCAGCCTGCAGCGATCGCCACCATCGTGCAAGCCGCGCGCGAACCGGTGACGCTGGAGGATCTGCGCATCGGGCTCGACGGGGTTGCGCCCGAGCTCATGACCGGGATGGCCAGCACCGGCTGGTGGCAAAGCCTGAAACGCGAACTCAGCAATCTGGTGGTCGTGCGCAAGGCGGGAACACCTTCGCCGCTGCCGGTCGATCGCGTCGCGCGCGCGCGCCGTTTGCTGGATGCCGGGCAGGTCGAGGCGGCCCTCGCCGAAGTTTCGCGCACACCCGGTGCCCCGCGGGCGGAGCGCTGGACGAGCGCAGCACGGCGTTACATCGCAGCGCGTCGCGCACTCGACACGATCGAAAGTGCGGCGCTTTTTGCCCCGAGTGTCAATGCCGCGCCCGCTATAGCCGTCGCGCCCGCGCCAGCACCGGCGGTTCGGACCGCACAGGGCGCGGCTGCACCCGGCGGCGCAACGCCACAGCCGGAGTCGGCCCCCCAGCCGCGCTAGCCGTCGATCCGTTCGATCAGTGCCATCGCCCCGGCCGGCGCGCGCACCTTTGCGCCGTTGATGAAGAACACGAAGGTATCGCGGGGGACTTCGGGCGCAGGCTCGGCAAAACGCACCAGGGGATCGCGTGCCTCGCCCCGGGCCCAGCCGCGCGCCACATCGGCCCAGCGATCCAGCGCTGCAGGCGCATAGCCGGTGGGTTCTTCCTCCACTGCGGCTTCGAGCCGGGCATAGACAAAGTCGCCGCTGACATCGGCAATCGCGGGATAGTCCGCCGAATCGGCATAGACAATCGCCACACCGGCGGCCCGCGCCAGCGCGACGAATTCGGGAACCTGGAAACTGGCGTGTCGAACCTGCACCGCGTGACGTAACGCGACCCCATCTTGGTGCCGCGGCAGCAGCTTGAGGAAGGCCCCGAAATCATCGGGATCGAACTGCTTGGTTGCCATAAACTGCCATAGGATCGGCCCCAGCCGATCTCCGAGCTCGACAATCCCTTGCCCCGTGAAGCGAGCGATCGACTCGCCTGCTTCGGCCAGGACCTTGCGGTTGGTGCAATAGCGCGAGGCCTTCAGCGCGAACACAAAACCGTCTGGCACCGCCTTTGCCCAGGAAGCGAACGTCGCGGGCTTTTGCGACGAATAATAGGTCCCGTTGACCTCGATCGCGGTCAGCCGTGCCGCCGCATATTCAAGTTCGCGCTTGATCGGCCATTTATCGGGGAAAAACACCCCGCGCCACGGCTCATAGGTCCACCCGCCAATGCCGATTCGGATTTTGCCTGTGGTCATGGGGCCGAAGCTAAACCAGACGCGCATCGCGTGCCACCGCCGCGATGCCGGTATCTACGGGACTGCGAAAGTTGGAAATCCTGGCTTTTCGGCCTCTGTCACGGCGCGGACTGGTCGGCGAGTGGACGATCTCCGTTTCGGGGCCGCCCGATCTCCATCAATCGTCATGAGCGTCCAACAGCGCGCGCAGTCGATCGGCATCCGCTGGCGTGGCGGGGTTGTATATGATCATCCCGAGTTCGGGCCGCCCTTCGACCGCGAAGGACGAGAATTCCATGGCAAGCAGCCCCGCCTCTGGGTGATGGATGCGCTTTACCCCCTCGCCGTGCGCCACCACATCATTGTCTTGCCACAGGGCCTCGAACTGCGGGCTCACGCGACACAATTCACTGACCAGCTTGGTTACTGCCGCGCTGTTATTGGCACCGGCGCGCGCTACGTCCGCGCGAAAGCCACCGACAACGAAGCGGGCGACGCCGTCCCAATCCGCGTTTCGGAGGCGGACCTGGTCGCTCCCGAACATCAGGCGGAGGATGTTGCGGTCTTCGCGCGGCAGCTTGGCATAATCGGTCAGCAGCAGCGCCGCCGCCCGGTTCCACCCGACAACATCCCACATTGCTGTTTTGACGATCGCGGGGCTCAGCACCATCCCGTCCAGCACGCGTTGCAGCCGGGGGGAGATCCCGTCGACGGCCTGGTAACGCGCCTCCGGCGGGCGGCCGAGGCCCAGCATGTAGAGGTGCTCGCGCTCCGGCTCGGTCAGCATCAGCCCTTTGGCAATGCGGTCCAGTACGTCGGCTGATGGCGCGCCACCGCGCCCCTGCTCCAGCCAAGTGTACCATGTCGGGCTGATGTTCGCGCGGCTGGCAACTTCCTCGCGGCGCAGCCCCGGCGTACGCCGTCGACTGCTGTCGAACCCTAATGCCACAGGGTCAAGGCGGGTGCGGCGGTCGCGAAGATAGGCTCCGAGCAGGTTGGGCGTTTCGCCGGCCATGATCGATCCTGTTACGGGTTATACCATGATAAGGTCACTACTTTAACAGGTTCTCCTGGATCGCGATATGCCGCCCCGGCACAAGGAGACTATTTTATGCGCGTGTTCCTGACCGGCGCGACCGGGTTCATCGGCTCGCACGTCATTCCCAAACTCTTGGATCGCGGCCATCAGGTGCTCGGTCTCACCCGTTCCGAGGCCGGTGCCAGGCACCTCGAAGCGGTCGGCGTCGAAGTCCACCGTGGCGACCTCGAACAGCCCGAGACGCTCGCCCGCGGCGCTGCGGCGGCCGATGCCGTGATCCATTGCGCGTTCGATCACAATTTCCAGACATTTTTCGAGAATACCAAGAAGGACCAACGCAACATCGCCGCGATGGGCGAGGCGCTGGAGGGGACGCAGAAGCCGATCCTGATCACCTCGGGCGTTGGCATCGGCACGCCGCTCAACGGCGGCCCGGCGACCGAGGACGTGCTAAACCCGCGCCACGCCAATCCGCGTATCGCGACCGAGCTTGCTGGCGCGGCGCTGATCGCGCGACGCATCGATGTCCGCACCATCCGGCTGCCGCAGGTCCACGACACTAGCAGGGCCGGACTGATCACGCCGCTGATCGCCGAGGCCCGCCGATCCGGTGCGATCGCGTATCTGGGCGAGGGCAAGACCCGCTGGTCTGCCGCGCACGTCAGCGACGTCGCCGAGCTTTACGTCCTGGCACTGGACAAGGGCGAACCGGGCGCGCGCTACAATGCGTCGGTGGAGGAGGGCGTCACGGCGCGCGCCATCGCTGAAGCGATCGGGAAGGGAAGCGGGCTGCCGGTCCGCTCGATCGCGGCCGACGAAGTCGAACGCTATTTTGGCTGGATGGCCCCCTTCGCAGCGCTCGACATGGTCGCGTCGAACGCCTGGACGCGCGCGCGGCTGGGATGGGAGCCGACGGGACCCGATCTGCTCACCGACCTCGCCGCAATGGACTATTCGGCGCTCGCCTAGGGCGCATCGACCGCTGTTGCGGGCCATGCCCGTGCCACCAGGACCGCCGAAAACCGCAAATATCGAACCTGAACGGACAGCGTTACGGTGAAGCGCCCAGGCACCTCCGCGTGCCTTCGACCTCATCGCGTCTGACTGCTCGAATACGGTCGATCTGCAGGTCGAGCCGCCCACGCCGTGTTTGGCTTCGATTGCATAGTGAACCGCAACTCTCCGCCCGCCATGATCTGGTCGTGACGCAGATAGGCGCGGGTTATGGGGACACCGTTCAAGCTGACGGATCGCACAAACGGATGGCTGTCGTCGAGCCCGTCCGCCACGATGGTGAGGCGCTTACCGTTAGGCAGCGTTAAAGTCGCCCGATCGACGAACGGCCGACCAATCACATATTCGAGGCTGCCTGGCGTCACCGGGTAGAAGCCCAGCGCCGTGAAGACCAGCCATGCCGACATTTGCCCGAGGTCATCATTGCCGGACAGACCGTCGGGGGTCGGATGATATTGGCTCTCGACGATCTGTTTCAGCCGCGCCTGGGTACGCCACGGCGCGCCAGCATAGCTGTAAAGATAGGCGACGTGATGGCTCGGCTCATTGCCGTGGATGTACTGGCCGATCAGCCCGGCGATATCCTCGGCGTGGCTGTAATCCAGCTTCGAAGTGTCGTAATCGAACATCGCATCGAGCTTGGCAATCGTCGCGGCATCGCCGCCGAGCGCGGTCGTCAACGCCGCCTGGTCCTGCGGTACGAACCAGCTATATTGCCAGGCGTTGCCTTCGGTATAATCCGATCCGTAATTGATGGCGGTCGGGTCGAACGGGGTGCGGAAGCTGCCGTCCGCCTTGCGCGCGCGAACGAAACCGGTTCTTCCATCGAAGCTGTTGCGCCAGTTGTGCGCGCGCTTCTCGAAGGTCGCGGCGACGTCGCTGCGCCCCATCGCGCGTGCCATGCGGGCGATGGTCCAATCGTCATAGGCATATTCGACGGTCTTCGAGGCGGCTTCTGGCTCGCGGTCGATCGGTACGTAGCCAAGCTTCATATAGTCGCCGAGACCGCCGTAGGGGGCATAGGTCGCACTCGCCACCATCGCGGCGAGCGCGGCGTTTGCATCGAACCCGCGAATCCCTTTCAGATAGGCATCCGCGATAACCGGAGCGGCATGATAGCCGATCATGGTCCAGGTCTCGCGTCCCTGGAACTGCCATACCGGCAGGATGCCATCGGGGCTGTTCTCGCGGCTCGCAACGAGCGAGCGCACCACGTCGTTCGTGGTGCTGGCCGGTTGCACCAATGTCAGCAGGGGGTGTTCGGCGCGAAACGTATCCCATAGCGAGAAGGTCGAGCGGAAAGTATAACCGGTTGCGCGATGCACTTGGTTGTCGGGCCCGCGATACCGGCCGTCGGCATCTCCAGCCACCGAAGGGGCTAGCAGGCTGTGATACAACGCCGTGGCAACGCTCTTCTGCATCGCGACGGGTGCTGCGATCTCGAGGACGTCGAGCGCTGCGCGCCAGGCTGCGGTCGTGCGGGCGTGCACGGCATCAAAATCGCCGGGTTCGCTGGCGAGATTGGCAACCGCGCCCGCCTCATCGACCGATGAAATCGCGATCTTCACCTCGAGTGGACACGTGAGTGCGCCGAAATCGAGCCGCGCGACGAGCGCGCGGCCCGATCGTTCCGCGACGGCGTCGGTTCCTCGCCCCGGGCCCTGGAATCCGCGGTAAGCGACGTCCTTCTCGGTGCTAATGAAGGCGTGCCCGGCGAGCGGGGTTGAGAAGCGCATCGCTAAATACAGTTTGCGGTCCGGTGCCCATCCGCGCGTCTCCCGCGCGCCGACCAGCGTGCCGTCCGGCATCAGCCGAAGCGAGGCCCACAAGACCTTGCCCGGATAATTGTAGAGCGATGACCGCAGATCCAGCACCAGATGCGCGGCCTTGCCCGGGGCGAAGGTGTACCGATGCACCCCGATCCGCGTGCCCGCAGTCATCTCGGCTCGCACGGCTGGATCGGTCAGGGTCACGGCGTAATAGCCCGGGGTGGCCACCTCGCTTGCATGATTGAAACGCGATCGATAGCCCGACCCCGGCTTGGCCACGTCGCCGGGCTCGAGCGGGACAGCATCGCCCGACGTCGGCATCACCAGGAAATCGCCGAGATCGGAATGCCCTGCGCCCGAGAAATGGGTCGCTGAAAAGCCTTCGATGGTCGGGTCGGAATAGCGATATCCCGCCGCCCATTTATAGCTGTCGCGGATGACATGGCCGGTATCGGTATCGGGGCTCAGCTGCACCATGCCAAACGGTGCCGCAGCCCCGGGGAAGGTATGCCCTTCACCACCCGTCCCGATCATCGGATCGACGTGGTCGAAGGTGGATTGTGCGCCAAGCGGCGCGGCGGCGAGCGCAGCGATCAAAATCAGCGGCAGGTGTATACGGGCAATCCTCATAGCACGCTTAGAGCATTGCTGCGCGTTCGGCGGAAGGCCGCGCATCGGACCGTATCAACGGATGTCGCTTCCGGGAGCGTCAAAAATGGCGGCAGGCAAAAAGCAGGTAGCTCAACCTTGGGCCCGGCTGGGTCGATCGGAAGATCGAACGCCGCACACCGCCAGACTTCAAATTCGCGTCAGCCCCCGTCGGGACATAGGAGAAGGCCCGCGATCGGTGCGACTCCAAGGGGATTTCAGGTTTTGGTGCCGGAGCAATTCACGCTGTGAACTGCCGATTCGGAAAACTGGAGCGGGCGAAGGGATTCGAACCCTCGACCCCAACCTTGGCAAGGTTGTGCTCTACCCCTGAGCTACGCCCGCTCTGGCGTTACGGCCCAATCAGTCGCTGACTGGGCGGGTAAGGCGGCGGGCTCTAACAGCGACATGCGGACTCGGCAACCCCCTTATCGCAGCAAAGTGCATTCCCTGCCCCAATCATGCGAAAAGGGTTGGCTTCGCGGCCTGAGCAACCACATAAGGCCGGGCACACTGGATTGGAGCGACACTTGGCTACCCTGGGTATGAGCAGCGCCGAACGCGAAGCCGTGGAAAGCTTCCGCCGCGACGTCGTCGAACCGTCGATGACCAAATTGGTGATCATCGATTTCTGGGCAGAATGGTGCGGGCCGTGCAAGGCGCTGACGCCGCTGCTCGAAAAGGTTGCTGCCGCTTATGCCGACAAGGGTGTGGTGCTGGCCAAGATCGACACCGACAAGAATCAGTTCATCGCCGCGCAATTCCAGATCAAGTCGATCCCGACCGTCTATGCCATGTTCCAGGGGCAATTGGTCGCGGACCTGACACCCGCGCGCAGCGAGACGCAGTTGCGCACCATGCTCGACCAGATCTTGAAGCAGCTGCCGATCGAAAGCACCGAGGCAAGCCTGGAAGCCGAACTCGAACCGCTGATCGCGATGGGCGAGCAGGTATTGGTCGAGGGCGATGCCGCGCGTGCCGTCAGCGTATTCACACAGCTCGCCGAAATGGCCCCCGAGCATCCGGCCGTTCTTTCGGGAATGGTGCGCGCGCTGGTTGCCGACAAGCAGACCGATGCCGCCGAAGCGGCGATCGCGGCGTTGCCCGAAGAGATAGCCAAGCTGCCCGAGATTGAGCGCGCGCGCAGTGCGCTGGCGCTGGCCCGCGAGGCCAAGCCGGTCGATGATCTGGCTGGGCTTGCCGCCGAAGTCGCTGCCAATCCGCAGGATTTCGACAAGCGTTTTGCCCTGGCCGGTGGCCAGATGGCAGCGGGTGACCGCGACGGGGCTGCGGCCACGCTGCTGGCGATGATCGCCGATGACCGCAGCTGGAACGAGGGTGCCGCGCGGACGCAGTTGCTCAAGCTGTTCGAGGTGGTCGGACTCGAAGATCCGTGGGTGTCGGCGCAGCGGCGCAAGCTGTCGGCAATCCTGTTCGGGTGACGACGACGCGGCTCTCGATCTTCCCGCTGGCAGGGGCATTGCTCTTCCCGAGGATGCATTTGCCGTTGCACATCTTCGAGCCGCGCTATCGCGCGATGATTTCCGACGCCATGGCGCGCGACCGGCGAATCGGCATGGTGCAGCCGCGACCCACCCTCCCCGCGAACGCCGCCAATCGCGTCGAACGGCCCGCGCTGTTCGACATTGGCTGCGTCGGCAAGATCGCCGAGTTCGAGGCAAGCGAGGACGGACGCTACAACCTCATCCTCGAAGGGCTGTCGCTGTTCCGGATCGTGCGCGAGCTGGATGTGGCCACGGCTTTCCGCCAGGTCGAGGCCGAACTGATCGCTGGCCCTGCCAGCCCCGAAATGCTTTCGCTGTCGCGCCGCTCCGCGCTGGAAAGCGAATCGCGCACCTTTGCCGATGCGCAGGGCTATGCGGTCGATTGGGACGCGGTAGCGCGGCTCGACGACGAATCGCTGGTCAACGGGATCGCGCAGATCGCCCCGTTCGACGTCGCGGCAAAGCAGGCGTTGCTGGAAGCCGGCGGTATCGAGAACCGCGCCGAACTGATCATCCAGCTCATGCAGTTCTTCGGGCGGCATGACGGCGAGGATTCGGTGACGCTGCAATAGAGGCAAGCGCAATGAGCAAGGCCAAGCGCAAGGGCCGCCTCGGCGGCGCGGCGATGATGATCGGGATGTTCTTCGCCACGCTGTTCGACCCGAAAAAGGCGGCAGCGGTGGAACATGTCGCTACGCAGCGACGGATTGGCAACGAGGACGCGCGTATCGCAGCGACAGCCAGTGCGCCGCCTGCCGCCGGGGAAAATGTGCGCAACTGACCACGGCTCTGCGGGCTACCGGTGGACGCGCGACCCCAATCAACGCAGCGACCTGCGCCGCCGCTCGCGGCTAAACCGTCATTCCCTGCAGCAGCTTGGGTACGTCGCCGCTCTCGCCGCGCGCTTCGGCGATGAAGCGGCGCTTTAGCGGGGGCATGTGCTGCACGGCCGACAAGCCGAAACGCCGCACCGCGTTGGCGGTCTTGCCCGGCACGCCGAACAGCCGCGTGAGCCCATCGGTTGCCGCCGCCACCATGAAGGTGTCGAGGCTGCGCCAACGATCATAGCGTGCGAGCAACTGCGGATCGCCGAGGTCGAGCCCGGTGCGCTTGCCCTCGACCAGCACTTCGACCAGGGTCGCCACGTCGCGGAAACCGACATTGACACCCTGGCCCGCGATCGGGTGGATGCCGTGCGCGGCATCGCCAACCAGCGCCAGCCGGTTCGACACGATCTTGGCAGCATGGTGAAAGCCGAGCGGATAGCTCATCCGGTTGCCGAGCGGTCCGAGCGTGCCGAGAAAGCCACCGATCCGCTTGTCCGCCTCGGCCAGCCAACCGCGGTCGGACAGCTTCATCATCCCCGGGGCCTGATCACGCGTCACCGACCAGACGATGCACGAGCGGTGGCCCTGATCGTCATCGTTGAGTGGCAGGATTGCGAACGGACCATCGGGATAGAAGATCTCGAAGGCGATGTTCTCATGGGGGTGTTCATGGTGCAGCGACGTGACGATCGCAGCATTGTCATACGTCCAGCGCGCGACACGCAGGCCCGCCGCCTCGCGCGTCGGTGAATTGCGACCTTCTGCCGCGATCAGCAGCGGCGCGGTGATGACCGCGCCCGAATCGAGCGTGACGGTAACGCCGTGTTCGCCGCGATCGACCGCGACTGCCCGAGTCTTCATCCGTACGTCCACCCTGGGCGCGGCCGATGCCGCTTCGAACAACGCCGCGCGCAGCCGTCGATTCTCGACCATATGCCCAAGCGCATCCTCGCCCGCATCCGGCTCGAAATCGAGCGCACCGGGCTCCAGCCCATCGCTGACGCGAATCCCCTGGATCGGGCAGGCAAAAGCAGCAAGACGATCGGCCACACCGATCGCACCGAGCATCCGCCACGGCGCACCGGCAATCGCCGAAGCGCGGCCGTCAAAGCCGGCGGCAAGGATCACCTCCGGATCGGCGATGTCGATGATGATGGCGCTGAGCCCGTGCCGATCGAGCGCCACGGCGAGCGCGCTGCCGACGAGCCCGCCGCCGAGAATGATGACGTCTGCTTGGTTCATAGCCCGCTGTAGCGCTTCGGCGGGGGCGTGCCAACGGCTTCGCCCCACCGCTCCAGCCTTGACGCAAGCCCGCGCGCGCGCGATGATTCCTGGGGACAGACAGCGAACATTTGGGATTTGGAAAGCATGGCGAGCCGCGCGCAGCCACCGTTGTGGCGTGAAACCGTCCGGGCCGGCGCGGTGCGCAGCGGCGCGTTGATCGCTGCGATCGCGCTGGTGACGTTGGTGGTGGTGATCGTGATTGCGCTGGCGAGCTATCATGCCAGCGATCCGTCGCTCAATACGGCTTCGGCCGGCCCGGCGCGCAACTGGTTGGGGCGCGGCGGGGCTTTGGTCGCCGACGGAGCCTTCTGGTTGCTGGGTCCGGGAATCGCGCTGTTGCTACCGACGCTCCTGCTGATTGCTTTGCGACTGTGGCGCGACGTGCCCGTTGGGCGTTGGCGGCGGATATTGCTCACCGCAGCGGGCGGCATCGCGTTGCTCGGCTCCGCATTCGCGCTGGTGTCCGGCGCGGCGGTGGGGTGGTTGCCGGCCGGGTGGGGCGGGATCCTCGGCCTTGCCGTGTCGGACCTGCTCCGCGCCGCGATTGCGCTGATCGGGAATAGCGAGGCGGTGCTGTGGACGACGCGCGGTGCGGCCGCGATTGTCGGCCTCTGCGGGCTGGCGCTATGGGCCTATAGCTTCACCATCGACATGGCCGAACGACCGGCCCGCGCGCCACGCGAGCCGAAGCGACTGACCGACCGGCGCGGCGCAGCAGAGATCGAACCCGAGCGATTCGTGCCCGAATCGCCGCGCAAATTGTCGATGCCGCGTGCGGTGGCGACCCCCGATGTCCGACCGGGTCCGGTCATTTCCGAACGGCAAATGACGCCGGTCACCACCGCCAAGCCGCGCGAAAAGCAGACGTCGATGGACTTCGGCGACAAGTCGCATTTGCCTTCGGTCGATC
>NZ_RWKS01000016.1:0-99728 GCF_003985085.1 Sphingomonas sp. TF3
CTTCATTGTTGCACGCTATGCTTGCAGCATGACCCACAACGCTGAACTGGAAGCCGGGTCTTCGTCGGTATTCATCCGGTCGGCGCTGCCCATGTTAATAATCAGCGTGTGGGGGATGATGTCCCTGACCGCGATATTCACTGATACCGGCCAAGAACTTTATCTCCCAAAGAGCTTGGAAAGCTGGTCCTATGTGATTGGTACCGGCCTAGGCTTGTTGTGTCTCGTTCGCGGCCTTCGTCAGCGGCCGCTCAATTTCAAGCTTGCCACGACTACCGTAATATTTTCAATTCTGACCGCCGCTATCTGCTCGATGATGACGCTGGGCGTCCTGCTTCGTATCCGCGAGGCGATTGTCTTCCGGGGTGATCATCTGGTCACCTATGGAAGTGAACTTCGTGTCTGGAGCGCATCAATCAGTCATGGTCGGGGCGGGCCCAACTATAACATCGTCCTTCGTGACTATCCTGGCATGTTTCAAATCCCCGAAAACGATTATCTTTTGGCATTTGGCGCAGTAGAGCGCCTCCATCCTGACGGCTATTGTCTAAGGATGATCGTTCAACGCGCCGGCAAAGCGGCACGCTTCATCGCCAATGACGGCTATTCGTTGCCTGGAGGAAGTCTCCAACGCTGTCCAGCATCTGTTGGCTGATCTCTTACATGCCTCACGGCTAAGTCTGAACGGCCGTTTGTTTTCTCCAAACACCATCGTTTTCGAGAAAGGCGGCAGTTTGGCAATGTCGGCTATTGCCGCCTGCCTTTCCGAAAGCGGTCGGGCTGGAATCCACCAAACCCAGCCGTTCGAGAGCCGAAGCAACAATCACCCCACGGGCAACCTAGCCTGTCCTACATCCCCGCATTGTGCCACGCTCGCGGCATGCCACGCACCGTCCGTTGCCCACGCCACAGCGCCGCCGTACCTGTCGCCCCCTTGCGCGGGGCGCAAAAGAGCGGGGACGTAGCGTGGACTTTGTGGACTTCCGCACCCGACTCGCCTGCGGCCGATCCTGTTCGGCGCGATGCTGGCACGCGGGAAGCAGTGTGCACGCTCGCCCTGGCCAGTCGGCTTCGTACACTACGCCCCACCCGTCACCCCGGCCTTGTGCCGGGGTCCACCGGTGTCCGCTACGATCGCCAGCGAGAGCGCGGCGCGGTGGATGCGGGGACAGGCCCGGCATGACGGTGGCGGTGACGGTGACGGTGGCGGGGACGGCGCGACAGGCGGGTCGCGTTGCGCTACGGGCGCACCCACATCTTCACACCGCCGACCCAGGTCTGCTCAACCTTGGTCGCGCGCAGTTCGGTCGGCGAGGCGAGCAGCGGGTCCCGATCGACGATGATGAAATCGGCGCGCTGCCCGACGCCCAGCCGCCCGAATTTGTCCTCGGCAAAACCGGCATAGGCCGCCGCGCCCGTAAACGCCCACCACGCCTGCTCGCGCGTCACGCGCTCTTCGGGCCGCCAGCCACCAAAAGGCTGACCATCGGCGTCCTGGCGGGTGAAGGCTGCAGCCCAGCCCGCAAACGGATCGGGCTTTTCGACCGGATAATCCGACCCGAACGCCAGCGTCGCGCCATTTTTGAGCATCGAGCCCCAGGCATAGGCACCGCTCAACCGATCCGGCCCAAGCCGCGCCTCCGCCATAGTGCGATCACTGGTCTGGTGCGTCGGCTGCATCGAGGCGACGATGCCGTTCTTGCCGAAGCGCGGCAGATCGGCTGGGTCGACGATTTGCGCATGTTCGATCCGCCAGCGCCGATCGCCTTTATAGGTGTCGACCATGTCGTCGATCGCATCGAGCACTTCGGCATTGGCGCGATCACCAATGGCGTGGACCGCGACCTGATAATGGTCGAGCGCGGCGCGACTCATGTAATTGCGCAGCACGTCGTCCGAGAGGAAGCCAGCGCCCGATTGCCCGGGGGCGTCGCTATACGGCTTTTTCAGCCATGCCCCGCGCGACCCGAGCGCGCCATCGGCATAGAGCTTCACGCCGCCCATGCGCAGCTTGTCGCCATAGAGCCACGGCGTCGGCCCTGCCCCGCCGATACGGATGGCGGTGTCCACGCCCATGGCGTAGCTCATGATGCGCACGCGCAAATTGCCCACATCACCGACACGACGATAGGCAAGCCAGTCGTCCATGCCGGTCCCCATATCGGCGGTCGCGGTGATGCCATAGCTCAGCAAAATGTCCTGCGCCTTCAGGAAGGCGAAATCGCGATCCTTGGGCAGTGGCTGCGGCACGACCTTTTCGACCAGCGCCTGCGCCGCGTCGACGAACACGCCATTGGGCTGCAGGCCGGTCTTTTCGATGCGGCCGCCGGGGGGCGATACCGATTTGGCGGAAATGCCGGCCGCCTTCAGCGCCGCGCTATTGCCCCAACTGGCGTGACCATCGGCGCGCGACAGCCAGACCGGGCGATCGCCGACCACGGCATCCAGATCGGCCGCAGTCGGGAAGCGACCGAGACCCCACACTTCCTGGTTCCAGCCGCCGCCAATGATCCACTTTTTGTCGGGATTGGCCGCCGCATAGGCCGCAATCCGCGCCTTCGCCTCGTCCAGCGACTTGGCCGCCGACAGATCCAGCTCAAGCGCGCGAAAACCCAGCTCCATCACATGGCCGTGCGCGTCGATGAAACCGGGCAGCAGGACTTTGCCATGTTCGTCGGCGCGCCAGTCCAGCTTGACCGGGCGCTTCTCATTATCGGCGAGCAGCTTCACCACCTTGCCATCGGGCGAAATCAAAACGCCGGTGAAGCGCACCACCTTGCCATTTTGGTCGAGCGTGATGCCGTTGACATTGTCGACCAACGCGTCGGCAAACGCCGTCGTCGGCAGCGAAAGTGCGGCGAGAAGAAGCGCTGCACGGCGGGCGAAGGGGGAGCTTTGCATGGACACGGCGATAAGCAATGTTCCTTCGCCGCGCCAGATGGTCTAGGCGCGCTGCCAACTCCGTTCGAGCCGCGCATCGTGTGGCCCTGTCATTCGCGTGACGCGGAGCAAAGCAGATCAGCCCTTGGACACGTCCAGGGAAAACGGAAGATAGAATGGCCACGCACACCCGCCCCGCGCCCGAAACCCTCCCCGTCACTCTGGCCGATGTCCAGGCCGCTCACGCGCGCATTGCCGACCAGATCGTGCGAACCCCGACCTTCATCAGCAAGACGCTGTCGGAGCTGACCGGCGCAACGGTGTATCTGAAGTTCGAGAACCTCCAGTTTACCGCCGCCTATAAGGAGCGCGGCGCGCTCAACACGCTGCTGCAATTGCCTGCAGGAACCAGCGGCGTGATCGCCGCATCGGCTGGCAATCACGCGCAGGGTCTGGCCTATCATGCCAACCGGCTCGGCATTCCCGCTACCATCGTGATGCCAACCAACACGCCGACGGTGAAGGTGACGCAGACCGAAGGGCACGGTGCTACCGTCGTGCTATTCGGCGACACCTTCGACGCCGCTTATGCGCATGCGCGCGAGCTGGAGGTGGAGCGCGGGCTCACCTTCGTCCACCCGTTCGACGATGCGCGCGTCATCGCAGGCCAGGGCACCGTCGCGATCGAAATGCTCAAAGATGTGCCCGGCATCGATACCTTCCTCACCCCGATCGGCGGCGGCGGGCTGATTTCGGGCATGGCGGTGGTCGCGGCGGCGGCCGACCATCCGATCGAAGTCATCGGCGTCGAGGCCGAATTGTTCCCCTCCATGTATAACCGCATCAACGGCACCGACATGCCGTGCGCCGGCGACACGCTCGCCGAAGGCATTGCCGTCAAGGAACCGGGCGCGATCACGTCGAACATGGTCCGCGCTTTGGTCGATGACATCGTATTGGTCAGCGAACGCAGCCTGGAGCAAGCGGTCAGCCTGCTGCTGCAAATCGAAAAGACCGTGGTCGAGGGTGCCGGAGCCGCAGGCCTTGCCGCCTTGCTGCAGCATCCCGAACGTTTCGCGGGCAAGACTGTCGGCGTCGTCCTGTGCGGCGGCAATATCGACACGCGTTTGCTGGCCAACGTCCTGCTCCGCGACCTGGCGCGGTCGGGGCGACTGGCGCGACTGCGCATCCGCTTGCAGGACCAGCCCGGCGCACTGTTCAACGTCGCGCGGATTTTCGATGCCGAGCGCGTCAATATCATCGAAATCTATCACCAGCGCGTGTTCACCACGCTGCCGGCCAAGGGGTTGATCACCGATGTGGAATGCGAAACCCGCGACCGTGCGCATCTCGATCGGTTGATCGCCGCGCTCCGCGTCGGCGGCTATGAAGTGAGCACCGTCGAACTGGCGTGACGAGTGGAATCGGGCGTGCGACCAACCGCACGCCCCGGCCTTCCGCAACGGACCTCAACACTGCATTATAGGTGGATCGCGCACGGTCCGTCGTTTTCGGCGTCGCGTTAACCACCATTGTTGGTAAAGCCGCTTTTCATCACGTTCCATCCGATTCATAACGGGGCCACGAGCCGCCACAGCGACGGCGCGCTCCCTGGTTCAAGGAACGATACGCGGTGACAGCGCCATTTCGCTTTCCAAGGTTTTTCGTCACCAGCCCTTCGCCGTGCCCGTATTTGCCCGACCGGCAGGAACGGAAGGTCTTTACGGAGCTTCGTGGGGAACAAGCTGGCGACTTGAACGATGCGCTGAGCCGCATCGGTTTCCGCCGCAGTCAATCGGTTGCCTATCGACCGAGCTGCGCGGGCTGTTCCGCCTGCGTATCGGTTCGGGTGGTGGCCGCCGGTTTTGCCCCCAACGCCACCCAGCGCAAGCACCTGCGCCGGAACGCCGATCTGGAAGTCGCCGCCTGCCGCCCATGGGCAACCGACGAACAGTATCAGTTGCTCCGACGTTATCTCGCCGCCCGGCATCCTGGCGGCGGCATGGCGGATATGGACGAGGGCGATTATGCCGACATGGTCGAGCATTCGCCCGTTAACAGTTTCATCGTCGAATATCGCGAGCCATCGATACATGGTGAACGCGGCAAGCTGATCGGTGCGTGCCTGACCGACCAGCAGGCCGACGGGCTTTCGATGATCTACAGCTTCTTCGATCCCGAGCATGCCGAGCGCCCGGGACTCGGCACCATCATCATCATGGACCACATCCTGCGCGCACGCGCGGCGGGCTTGCCCTATGTCTACCTTGGCTATTGGGTTAAGGGGTCGCAGCGCATGGCGTACAAGGTCCGCTATCAGCCGATCGAAGCGCTCGGCCCGAGTGGTTGGTCCCTGTTGGTCGACGAAGAGGCGACTTACCGGCCACCGGCCGAACGCCATGCAGTCTCGGATCACCTCGCCAGCGCCCGCTGATCCTGGCGGTCGCTGACGCTATCCTATTGGCCGCTGCGATCGACGTGGAGATCGACGTCCAGCATCTCCTCACCTTCGCCAAGCCGAGACCCGGCCACCGGGGCGGCTCCGGCCGAATCGAGCGCTACTGCCACTCGGGCATAGGCTTCGTCCGCGCTGAGGCCGGTACATGGGTCAAACGCGACCCAGCCCAATCCCGCCACATGCGCCTCCGCCCAGCCGTGGGGAGCCGGACGCCCGGCTCCAACCACACAAGCCGGGCTATACCCTGAGACATAGCGGGCCGGGACGTCGAGCGTGCGCGCCGCCGTGATGAAGACCTGCGCCATATCGCGAGCACTGGCCTCCCCTTGCGAAAAGGCTGCAATCGCACTCCGCCCGGCCACCGCGCGCCCGCGATCGAGCGCGAAGCGGCGATGGACGGCAAGGTTCAACGCATGAAGCCGGGCAACCGGATCTGGCTCCCGAATTGCTCGCGCGAAGGCGACAATCTCTGCATCAGGCGTCGTCAGGGGCGTGGTCCGGAGAAACACTGCGGGCGGTAACGGCTCATGCGCGCCATGGACGACCCCGTTGGAGGGGTTGGTCAGCACTTCGCCGGACACTGCAATTTCGATGCTTTCGATCGGCCCTTCGACATAGAGCATCGTCGTGCGATTGCCGAAGCCGTCGCGGCCGTGCCGCAGGCGGGCATCGCAATCGACATGCAGGTTCCAGCTCGCGACGGATTGGTCATGCGTGCCATCGGGAATCAGGCGGAGCAACTGCGTCAAGCGCGCCTGCGGGCTGGAAAAGCGATAGGTCGTGCGATGATCGACCGACAGCCGCATCAGGTGAACTTGAACTGGCGGCCGACCGCCATGTGCAATTGGTCGTTTTCGGCAATGAAGCCTTGCAGAAACTGGTGCAGCCCCTGCGCGATCACGTCGCCCGAGCGCAGCCGTTGCAGGCGCTGCTGCCGCGCCCGTGCCATGCGGTCGGCCTCGCCGTGGAGCCCGGTGCGCTTGGCAAGCAGATTGAGGATCTCGACCGCTTCCTCGACCGACGCGGCGAGACTGCGGGGGAGTTCGGGCCGGGCGATCAACAAATCGATGACGTTCGCCGGTCGCAGGCCTTCGGAATAGAGCCAGCGATACGCCGTGACAGCCGACACCGTCTGCAGGATGGTTGTCCATTGGTCGCGATCAACCACGCCACCGACGCGTTCGCCCTCGGGCAGCAGGATGTGATATTTCACATCGAGCAGGCGGGCGGTATTGTCCGCGCGCTCAATTGCCTGACCAAGGCGGATGAACCACGTCGTCTGGTTGCGCAACATACGATGGACCGCGCCTTCGAAGCCGCGCGTTTCCGCCTTGATCGCCTCGACGAGGTTGAGCGTCGCCATCGCCCCGCCCTGCCCCTGCGCACCCGGACTGGTGCGGTGGTCGAAAATCAACCAGGCACGGTTGATCCCGGTCCAGGCTTCCTTGGTGAGGGCGGTGCGGACCGCGCGTGCATTGTTGCGGGCCATGTCGATCGATCGGACCATCGACCCCGGGTGGCTGGAATCGAGCGTAAGAAACCGCGCGACATGCGCTTGGGTAATCGACCGCCCGGTTTCGGCAAAGGCGGCGTCCGTTTCGGTCACTGCCAGCGCCGACGCCCAGGCCGCCTCCCCCGCCGGACGCGGAGACAGGACGTCCAGGCGGACCGTCGCCTCCACCAGACGCGCGATGAAATCGGTCCGCTCGACATAGCGACCCAGCCAATAAAGCGATGAGGCGGTACGGCTCAGCATCGGCCACCCGCCTTCGCCGACGTGCGCGTCCGCGCCGGGCTCACGCGGCCTGCCCCTGCGATTGGGTCAGGAACTCGGCAGGCTGCACGCCGTCATCCATCAATACGAAGCTGTCTTTCGTGCCCCCGCCCTGCGAGGAATTGACCACTAACGATCCTTCCTTCAGCGCAACCCGGGTCAGGCCGCCAGGCACCACTTGAACGCCCTTCGATCCGGTCAACACGAATGGCCGGAAATCGACATGGCGCGGCGCAAGGCCGATTTCCGTCATCGTCGGCACCGTCGACAGCGCCAGCGTTGGCTGCGCGATATAGCGGTGCGGCTCTGCCATCAGGGCGGCACGAAACGCCTCGATCTCGGCCTTGGTGGCCGTCGGCCCGACGAGCATACCGTAGCCTCCCGAACCATCGACCAGTTTCACCACCACATCCGCCAGATTATCGAGCACGTATCGAAGCGCCTGCGGCTCGCGGCACCGCCAGGTTTCGACATTGGGGAGTTTCGGATCCGCTCCCGAATAGAATTTCACGATCTCGGGCATGTAGGAATAGATCGCCTTATCATCGGCAATGCCATTGCCCGGCGCGTTCAAGATCGCGACATTGCCCGCCGCATAAGCCGCGATCAGCCCCGGCACCCCCAGCATCGAATCCGGCCGGAACACCAACGGATCGAGATAGTCATCGTCAATGCGACGATAGATGACATCTACCTTCACGCGCCCCGCGATCGTGCGCATCCAGACGATATCGTCATCGACCACGAGATCGGCCGCCTCGACCAGTTCAACCCCCATCGAGTCCGCCAGGAAGCTGTGTTCGTAATAGGCCGAATTATAATGTCCCGGCGTCAACACCACGCACACCGGCGCGGCGACGCCCTGCGGCGCGACCGATTTCATCGTCTCGAGGAGGCGATCGGGATAGGAATCTACGGCGGCGACGCGAAAATCGCGAAACAATTCGGGACACAGTCGCAGCATCGCCTCGCGATTTTCCAGCATGTAGCTGACGCCCGAGGGCGTGCGCGCATTGTCCTCCAGCACGAAGAAATCGTCGGGCCCGGTTCGCACCAGATCGATCCCGCAAATATGCGCCCATACGTCGTGCGGTGGTCGGATACCGGCAATTTCGGGCCGGAACTGCGGATTGCCGAAGATCAAATCCGGCGGCAGCACGCCTTCGGCCAGGATCCGACGCTCACCGTAAATGTCGTGCAGGAATGCGTTGATCGCCTCAACGCGCTGCACCAACCCATCCGAAAGCCGCGCCCATTCGCTGGCGAGGAAGATTCGCGGCACGATGTCGAACGGGATGATGCGTTCGCTTGCATCGCTATCCCCATAGACCGCAAAAGTAATGCCGAGTTGTCGAAAGGTTGCTTCGGCCGACTGTTGCCGCCTGCGCAATTCCGCATCGGGCGTGCTCTCGATCCAGTTCCCAAGCGCGGCCAATTCTGCGCGGGGCGTGGCCGACCCAGCCTGCCCCATGATTTCATCAAACGCTGACCGCATCCCCATCTAACGGTAAAGCCCCCAAAACGCCGCGGGTTCCATGCTGCGACGGATTGCTGCGCCGCACAAGGGGGCAAAGCGTCAGCAAATACCGATTGGTTTCTGACAGCGAAGCGTTCGTTCAAATTGAGTAGAACGACTCTGATGCCAAATCCCGTTTTTCGTGTTACTCGCTTACCAACGACATGGACGAGGGAAAGCCCGTCTTCGGGATTAGCGATACCGTGCCAAAATTCATGTTGCTTCATGAACACTGCGGAACATGTGATCCGTGCAATATTTTGGAAGATCTCCCCATTAAAACTATGCGCGCTTCCCACGAACGGAGACTTGATGACATCGCATTCATGGCGGTGTCGTTACTTGACTGCAGCTTGGCGATGATCACCGACGCCAGCGAAAACAAGCGCGTACTCGCATGTGCCGTGCGGGGCGACGGCGAGAATTCATTTGCGATCAATGACGCGCCGCAGCGGTGGCTCGACCCGGTAGACGCCGAGCGGGTCGGCCTTCTCTTTTATTGCGGCTTCCCGCTCCGGACCGCGGCGGGCGACAATATCGGCCACCTTGGCGTATACGATGTCGAACACCGCAAGGTTGGGCAGATGGAGCTCGACATGATGCTGCGGCTTTCGCGTATTGCCGCTGCACTTTTGGAAAGCGTCGGCGGTGCGTTAACAGCTGACCTTGTCGATTAGACCCAACAGGTGCTGGCCCCGCCGCGTGATCAATGCACCGATCACCCGCGGCTCTGGATCGGCACCAAGTACCATGGCATCGTAAGAAATAAATCCGTGGTCGTTCAGATATTGAACGGTATGCACGAAGTCGCGATCCGTAACGCCTCCTGACGCAAGAGGAAGTGCGCCCGGCAGCAGCATCGCAGAATTCGGCCAACGGTCGGTCAGCGCACTCAGCACCTCGCGCGCAAGGGGTGCAGCATCATGGATCGATGTCAGGCCTTCGGTCATACCACGAACCCTAAGCCCCGTTCGCCCGCATTAACGAACGTTAAGGTTGGGTGAAAATGCGCGGGAAAGGTTAAAAAAGAGTTAACTGAGCACGACACCTGCAACCCCACATCCACAAAACAATAAATGCGATATAGTAATGCAAATCATCGTGCTGGATGATAGGCAAAAAACGACCATGGTCGCCGTACTTTATATCGCACTATTTCGTCGGTAGACTGGCAAGCAGAGCAGAGGACAAAACTTGCGGCAGCACCTGTGGCTGGCCCGTTCCAGGACCATAATAAAGATATAGCGGCACGCCCGCCCGGTTATGCGCTTCGATAAAGCGCCCCATCACCGGATCACCGTTGGTCCAATCTCCAATTAACACCGCAACATTGTGCGCAGCGAAAGCGGCACGGGTAGTGTCGGTTTCGATTGCCGCTTTTTCATTGACCTTGCACGTGAGGCACCAGTCAGCGGTGAAGTAAACGAAAACAGGCCGCCCGGCCTTGCGCAAGCTCTCCAGCCGGGCCTCGCTAAACGGCTCCGCACCCCCCGGCTGCGCCGCAGTGGTGGCGGCCCGGTCCGGATGGCGTCCGTTGACAGACCAGGCACCCACGATAGCGACGCCGAGCAGGAGCAGTGTCGTCACGACACCAAAGCCCAGCCCCGCGCGCTGCCGTTGCCCCGCCACCCACAACACGATCGCGAGAGCCAGCGTGAACACGAGTCCCAGAGCAAGGGCATCGACCCCGGCCTCTTTGCCCAATACCCAAGCCAGTGCGATGGCGGTGAGCCACATCGGCACCGACAAGATGCGCCGGAAGGTCTCCATCCACATCCCCGGCTTGGGCAAGCGCTTGCGCAGCGCAGGCACGAAACCGAGCGCGAGAAACGGCAAGGCAAGCCCAAGCCCAAGCCCGGCGAACACCGCCAAAGCGGCCGGCCATGGCAGAACCAGCGCCGCGCCCAATGCTGCGCCCATAAAGGGTCCGGTACAGGGCGTCGCAATGAAGGCAGCCAGCGCGCCAGTGGCGAAGGCACCGCCCGCCCCACCGCTGCGGTTGACGAACGCTGGGGTGGGAATTTCGAACAAACCGCCCAAGTTGAGCGACAATGCCACGGTCAGCAGCAGGAGCAGCACAATCGCGCGCGGATCCTGCAACTGGAACGCCCAGCCCACCGCCGTACCGCCTGCGCGCAAGGCCAGAATCGCCGCGCCCAAACCAACGCAGACTGCAACCACGCCGCCGGTATAGGCCAAGGCTTCATGCCGTGCCGCGCGCTCGTCGAGATGACCCCGCGCCAGGCTCAGCGCCTTGAGGCTCAGGATCGGAAAGACGCACGGCATGATGTTGAGGATCAAGCCGCCCAACATTGCCCCGGCAAAGGCAATCGCCGTCGCCAGCCACACATTGTCCCTCGACGCGGACGCCGTCGAGGCAACCGATGCAACGTTGCCCGCCGCTGCCGTGACCAATAGCCCCTGTTGCGCACCGATCTGCAACACGCCCTTTAGCGACGCTGCGCCCGCGCCAGCGGCCGCCTTGGTTTCCACCACCAGCCGGTCGCCATCCCGCACCACGCTCTGCGGCTTGGCATAGTCGATCATCCCGGGCGTAATCGGGTAAAAATAGGCGTCCTTCGCTACCGCCGCTCCCGCCGGATACGGGATGGCGATGCGAATGGTGCCCCCGGCAATCTGAAAAACACTTTTCGCATCGAGCGGCCGCGGAACGGCGCGGTGCCACGCATCGAACTGCGCCTGCGCTTGCGCGGAGATCACCCCGTCGCCAACGGTCAGTGCAATCGCCAAATCCGCCGTCTCGGGGACGCACACCGTCGCCGAGCACACCAGATAATTGACATGCAGCTTGACCGGCAGGGCCGTCCCCTGCGCCAGTCCTGCAGGCACGCTGAGCGTGACCAGCGGTGCATAGGGTTTGTCGAACACGTAGTTCATCAAATCGGCCACCACGAGCCGTCCGGGCACGGGATAGCTCGGGTCGCTGACGGTCACGCCCTTGGGCAACGACCAGTCCAATTTGGCAGGGAAGCCCGCGTCGCCGGGATTTTCCCAATAGCCGTGCCAGCCTGGTTGCGGGACCGTGGCCAAAGCGAGCGTCACGTTGGACCCGGCGGCCGGATGCTCGGTCTCAGCCACCAGCGTCATCGTGAGATGCCGCCCTCCCAAGCCCGCATCGGGGGCTGCGGGCTCGGCTTGCGCCGCGCTCAACCCCAACACCGCCACCACCGTCACCATCGCGTAATGAAACCAGCGCATCGACCATCCTTGTAGCTCGCGCGCACCAAGGCCATAGCAGCGCGCGCGGTCAAGCCTGTCGATAGCGGAGATTATCATGAAACGGTTCGTATCAAGTCTTGCCCTGTCGATAGCGCTGCTTAGCGCACCAGTCGCGGCCAAGGACGCACCGCCAGCACCACGGACCGCCAATGCTGCCCCGCCCAAGCTGATCGTCGTGATCTCGGTCGACCAATTTTCCGCCGACCTGTTCGGGGAATATCGCAAATCCTTCACCGGCGGCTTCGCCCGGCTGCAGCAGGGTGGCGTGTTCCCGAGCGGGTATCAAAGCCACGCCGCAACCGAAACCTGTCCCGGCCATTCGACGATCCTCACCGGTTTCCGCCCCGAACATACCGGCATCATCGCCAATAACTGGACCGACCTTTCGGTCGCCCGCGCCGACAAGCAAGTCTATTGCGCCGAAGACGAGACGGTGCCCGGTTCGACCTCGGCCAATTATACCGTGTCCGACAAGCATTTGCTCGTCCCCACGCTTGGCGAGCGGATGAAGGCGGCCAATCCTGCGGTGCGCGTCGTGTCGGTCGCGGGCAAGGATCGCGCGGCAGTGATGATGGGCGGCCATACTGTCGACGAGCTGTGGTGGTGGAACGGCAAGGCTTTTGTCAGCTATGCCGGTCGCGCCACTCCCGCAGTTGTCGTCCGCGCCAATGAAGCGACCGCTGCCAATATCGCCCAGCCACAGGCCGCGCTGGAGGTCCCGGAGGTGTGCAAGGCACACGACCGCGCAGTGCCCGTTGGTGCAGGCAAAACCGTAGGGGCGGGGCATTTCGAGCGGGCCGCAGGCAGCGCCGGTGCCTTCCGTGCGTCCCCCGCCTTTGACGGTGCGATCGTCGCGCTCGCAGCGGGCCTGGTGCAGGATATGAAGCTCGGCCAGGGCCCGACCACCGACATCATTGATGTCGGAGCGTCCGCCACCGACTATATCGGCCACACTTATGGCACTGAGGGTGCCGAGATGTGTATCCAGCTCCAGCAGCTTGACGCGACCCTCGGCTCGTTCTTCAGCGTGCTCGATGCGACCGGCGTCGATTACGAAGTCGTGCTGACCGCCGACCACGGCGGCAACGACATCCCCGAACGCGAAATCGACGCCGGACTGCCCAACGCGGCCCGCGCCACCGTCGCGCTCGCGCCCGCCGTCGTTGGCAAGGAAATCGGGGCAAAGCTCGGCATCGCCAAGCCGGTGCTGTTCGGCGATATACCCAATGGCGACGTCTATATCGCCCAGGACATTACCCCCGCCCAGCGCAAAGCCGTGCAGGACGCCGCGATCGCCTATTACAAGGCCAACCCGCAGGTCGCCGAGGTCTTCACGCAAGCGCAGATCCTCGCCATGCCAAGCCCCAAGGGACCGCCCGAAAAATGGACGCTGCTGGAACGTGCCCGGGCATCGTACAAGGTTGGCCGGTCGGGCGAATTGATCGTCTTCCTCAAACCGCTTATCACCCCGATCCCCGATCCGACCAAAGGCTATGTCGCGACCCATGGCAGCCCCTATGATTATGATCGGCGCGTACCGATCCTGTTCTGGCGGAAGGGCATGACCGGTTTCGAACAGCCGACAGGCGTCGAGACGGTCGACATCCTGCCGACGCTCGCGCACCAGATCGGCCTCACGCTGACGGGCCCGAAAATCGACGGCAAATGCCTCGATCTGGCGGCAGGCGGAGTGCCCTGCCGCTGATGGACAGGAGCGGGGCCGAGCTGGCGACGATCCGCGACCTGGATCGCTATTGGGCGGAGGCAACCTTTCGTGCGCCGAGGAGCCTTTCCCGGATACAAGCGCGGATCTTGCTCGACGTGCTTGGCCTTGGCGTCGAACAGACCTCGGTCTACCTTGGCCACCAGCCCGATTACGCGACCTTTCAGGCATGGGTACTCGCAACCGCGGGGCCGCCCGATGCCGATCGGGTGGAGCGTTATCACGCCTGGCTCGATAACGCTCCGCCGCCCCACGCGACGGCGGAGCGCCTCGCCAGAGTCGAGGCAGCTCCGGATGTGCTGGATGCGGACGACCTTGCGCAGTGGGACGCACTCGGCTTCGTGATTCTGCGCGGCGCGCTGTCCCCGGACGAGGCCAAGGCGTGCGAAGCACTGTTATGGCAGCAAGTCGGGGGAACGCCCGATGATCCGACGAGCTGGTATGCTCCCCGCACGAACGGCATCATGGTGCAATATTTCCAGCATCCCGCCCTCGACGTCGCGCGCACCGCGCCGCGCGTGCATAAGGCCTTCGCTCAGCTCTGGGGCACGGCCGATCTGTGGATGACGGTCGACCGGATGAGCTTCAACCCACCCGAGCGCCCAGGCTACACCTTTCCCGGCCCGCATCTGCACTGGGACGTCAGCCTCGCCCAGCCGATCCCGTTCGCGACGCAGGGCATTCTCTATTTGACCGACACGCGCGCCGATCAGGGCGCGCTACAGCTCGTCCCCGGCTTCCACCACCGCTTTCCCGACTGGCTCGATGCACTGGGCGACGCCGATCCGCGTCTGGTCGATATTGGCGCGGAAGCAATCACCATCCCCGCTGCTGCGGGCGATTTGATCATCTGGCGACAGGATTTGCCGCACGGTGCCAGCCCCAATGCGAGCGACCGCCCGCGCATGGCGCACTACGTCAATATGTACGCGCCAACCCTCACGTCGCACCCAGTCTGGCGTTAGCGCACCTCGTACAGGCGGATCCCCGCGCCCAGCCGGTTCGCCCCCACTGCCAGTTGCTCGCCGCTCATATTGGCGACGAAGGCGGGGTTGGTCGGGGCGTTGGGCGCAAGGCTCGCATCATTGCCCTCCACGCGCAGCCCCGCCGAGGGGTAGGTCTTGGCCTCGGCCGACACCACGATCATCCCCGAATGGTTTTCCTTATTCGGCCCCTGGACGAAGGTGTTGCGGGTGATCAGCCCGGTCGCGCCCTCGGGCAGGTCGATCATGTAATTGGTCTTGCGGCCCTGCGTATCGTCGAAGCTGTTGTCGGCGATGGTCACCTTGGGCACGCGCAATTTGACGTAATGCCCGCCGGTGCCGCGCTCGAAGCGCGAATTCGTCACCACCACCGATCCGCGATTGGCCAGATAGATGCTGTGCGAACAGCTCGGGCTCTCATCACACTGGCCGAGCCCGGCAAAGGTCGAATGGTCGATCGAGATCTTCTGCGCGACCGGCTCCCCGCCGAGAATGCCTTCCTGGCTGTCGAGGAACATCGCGTTGCGCACCACCAGATCGCCCATTTCGGTGCGGATGCCCGCGCCATTGCCATCGGCGACGCGCATCTTGCGGAACACGATGCCATCGACGGTCGAGCCCTGCCCGCGCAGCACGAACGCTGCCTTGCCCTCGCAGGTCGTGCCCTCGAAGATCGCGGTGCCCGGCGTCACCGCCTTGAAGGTGATATGCCCGCCCGCCTGCACGGTGCATTGGTGATAGACCCCCGGCGCGATCAGGATCGTAGCCGTCCCCATCCGCACCGATTGCACCGCCTCGTCGATCGTCTGGAAGCCTTGCCCCGTCTCGGCAATGGTAAACGGCGCGCGCGCCTGCTGCGCGGCGGCGGGGGTGACGAAGGCAAAGGCGAGCAGCGGAAGAATGCGGCGCATGAGTCAGGGCTCCTTTGCGGGGTGGGATGCCCGCCCGCCCGCCGCAGGGGAAGGTATATTGAGGGTTAACCAGCGAGCGCGGCGCGCTTTTCAAAGACCACCTCGACGCCTATGGAGACTGCGATTCGGGGGGAACAGCATGCTGACCGAGACCACCCAAGCGTTGCCACCACGCTATGTCTCGCCCGCCGGGCCGCCCTCGGCTTATGCGATGCTCACCCGCGCGCTGTCCGATCCGGCCTCGGTCATCTCCGACGCAATCTATTCCGACTGGTCGCTGAAACTACCGGGGCCGCGCTCGCCCGTCGTGGTGTCGCACCCGGATGCGGTGCGGCAGGTGTTGCTCGACAAGGACGGCGCATTCGGGCGCAATCGACAGTTGCGTCTGCTGATGCGCCGCGCCTGGGGAAAGGGTCTCGCCGCCGCCGAGGGGGAATCCTGGGCGCGCCAACGCCAGGCCGCAGCGCCCGCGTTCAAACCGGCGGCGGTGCAGTCCGCCGTCCCCGCAATGGCCGCAGCGGCCGAACGAGCTGCGAGGTCCTGGTCGACCGAAGCGCCGATCGACGTGTCGGTCGCCTTGGCGCGGATCGTCACGGAAATCGTGATGAGCACCTTGCTAACCGGGCTGGACGATGCCGATCTGGATGCGATCGCAGCGGATGTCCCGCCCTTCATCCGTGCCGCGGCGCATTTCGGCTTGCTCGATCTGCTGCCGGTCCCGGATGCGTGGATTGACCGGCTCCGCGGCATGGGACGCGGGGGCCCTGAGCAACGCTTGCGTGCGGTGGCCGCGCGCCTCGCCGCTGCGCGCGCCACGCCGCCCGATCGCGTGCAGGATATTGCAGCGCTGATGCGCGGTGCCGGGCCGCTCGCCGACAATCTGCTAGGCTTCCTCCCCGCCGGGCTGGAGACGACCGCGCAGGCAGCGGCTTGGGGCCTGTATCTGCTGGCGCTCTACCCGGAGTGGCAGGAAGCGGTGTATCGCGAAGCGCTCGCGGCCGATGCGACGGACCCGACCCTGCCGATCGGCCGCCAGGTCGTGCAGGAAACGCTGCGTCTCTATCCGCCCGGCCCCATTCTGGTGCGCGCGGCGCTACGGCCCAGCGAATTACAGGGCCACCGGCTCCATCCCGGGCAAGTCGTAATCCTGCCGGTGTTCGCGATCCATCGCCATCGCCAGCTGTGGGATCGCCCCGATGCGTTCGATCCCGACCGCTTCGCGCCCGGTGCCGCCTATGATCGCGGCGCATTCTTGCCCTTCGGCGCCGGGCCACGCCTGTGCATCGCCGCCGCCTTCGCGCAGACCGAGATCGCCGTGATGATGGCGGTGTTGCTGCGCCACTTCCGCTTCACGCCCGCCGCGCCCGAGCCAGTGATCAGCCTGAAGACGACCACCCATTCGCTGACGGGCCTGCATGTGATCGCAACGCCACGGCGCGGCTAGATCAATCCAGATTCGGCCGCAGCCAGCGCGTTGCGGTGGCGAGGTCAACCCCGCGCCGCTCGGCATACTCCTCCAACTGGTCGGGCCCGACGCGCGCCACGCCGAAATATTCGGCTTGCGGGTGCCCGAAATAGAAGCCCGACACCGCCGCCGTCGGCAGCATCGCGAAGCTGTCGGTCAGCGTGATACCGGTCGCCTCGGTCGCGCCAAGCAGCTCGAACAGCATCGGCTTTTCGCTATGATCGGGGCAAGCCGGATAGCCCGGTGCCGGGCGGATGCCGCGATACTGCTCACGGATCAGCGCTTCGTTGGTGAGTTGCTCGCCCTCGGCATAGCCCCACAAGGTGGTGCGGACATGCTGGTGCATCCGCTCTGCAAAGGCCTCGGCCAGGCGGTCGGCCAGTGCCTTCAGCAGGATGTCCGAATAATCGTCATTGTCGGCCTTGAAGCGCGCGAGATGCGCCTCGATGCCGTGCCCGGCGGTGACCGCGAAGCCGCCGATCCAATCGCCATCGAAATCGATGAAATCGGCCAGGCACATATTGGCCCGCCCCTCGCGCTTGGCGATCTGCTGGCGGAGGAAGGGCATGCGCACAGCTTCTCCCCTCCCGCTTGCGGGAGGGGTTGGGGGAGGGGCTGGTGTGCCATCGGACGGACCGTTCGCGGACAGCCCCTCCCCTAGCCCCTCCCGCAAGCGGGAGGGGAACACAATAACATCATCCCCTTCCCGCCGGCACGGCCACAGCCCCGCCACGCCCTTCGCCGTCAGCCACTTCTCCGCAATGATCTGGTCGAGCATCTTCTGCGCATCCGCAAACAGGTTGCGCGCGCTTTCCCCGACGATTTCGTCATCAAGGATCGCCGGGTAATTCCCCGCCAATTCCCAGGCGCGGAAGAATGGCGTCCAGTCGATCAGCTCGCGCAGGTCGGCGAGGTCCCAATCCTCGAACACATGCACGCCGGGCTGCTTGGGTGCGCCCGGCTTCAACGTCATGTCCGCGACAAAGCCATTGGCGCGCGCGGTCTCGATCGGGATCAGCTCGCTCTGCCCCTTATTGGCGCGCGCGATGCGGACCGCTTCATATTCGTCCGAGGTCTTCTGCACGAATTCGTCGCGGATCGTGTCGCTGACCAACGTCGAGGCGACGCCAACCGCACGGCTCGCGTCGAGCACATGCACCACGGGCCCCTTATAGGCAGGCGCAATGCGCAGCGCGGTGTGCACCTTGGAAGTGGTCGCCCCGCC
This sequence comes from Sphingomonas sp. TF3, assembly GCF_003985085.1. Classification (NCBI taxonomy): domain Bacteria; kingdom Pseudomonadati; phylum Pseudomonadota; class Alphaproteobacteria; order Sphingomonadales; family Sphingomonadaceae; genus Sphingomonas; species Sphingomonas sp. TF3. Next base: position 18,176 of record NZ_RWKS01000016.1, read on the forward strand.
GATCAGCAGCGGCATCGTCATGCCAGCGCGCTGCATTTCCTCGGCCACCGTCACCATCTCGTCGAGCGACGGCGTGATCAGCCCCGACAGGCCAATCATGTCGGCGTCATTCTCGTTCGCGGCCTTGAGGATGTCCGACCAGGGCACCATCACCCCCATGTCGACCACGTCGAAACCGTTGCACTGCAACACCACGCCAACGATGTTCTTGCCGATGTCATGCACGTCGCCCTTCACGGTCGCCATGATGATCTTGCCCTTGCCGCGCGCGCCTGGCTCCTTCGCCGCCTCGATGAAGGGCAGCAGATGCGCCACCGCCTTCTTCATCACGCGCGCGCTTTTCACCACTTGCGGCAGGAACATCTTGCCCGATCCGAACAGGTCGCCGACGACGTTCATCCCGTCCATCAGCGGCCCTTCGATCACCTCGATCGGACGCGCGAAGCCCTGGCGGGCTTCCTCGGTATCCTCGACCACATGCAAGTCGATGCCCTTGACCAGCGCATATTCGAGCCGCTTGTTGACCGGCAGGCCGCGCCACTCCGCCGCCGCTTTCTCGGCCACCGCATCGGTGCCCTTGAAGCTTTCCGCCATCGCGATCAGCCGCTCGGTCGCGCCCTCGTCGCGGTTGAGGATCACATCCTCGCACGCGGTGCGCAACTTGGGGTCGATCGCGTCGTAAATGTCGAGCTGCCCGGCATTGACGATCGCCATGTCGAGCCCGGCGGGGATGGCGTAATAAAGGAACACCGAATGCATCGCGCGGCGCACCGGCTCATTGCCGCGGAAGCTGAACGACAGGTTGGAGAGGCCACCCGAGATATGCGCGTGCGGGCAGCGCGCCTTGATGTCGCGACACGCCTCGATGAAGTCGACCGCGTAATTGTTATGCTCCTCAATCCCCGTCGCCACCGCGAAGATGTTGGGATCGAAGATGATGTCCTCCGGCGGAAAGCCGATGCCCATCAGCAAATCATAGGCCCGCGCGCAAATTTCGAGCTTGCGCGCGCGCGTATCGGCCTGGCCGACGGTGTCGAACGCCATGACGACGACGGCGGCACCGTATTGCATGACCTTCTTGGCCTGGGCGAGGAACTGCTCTTCCCCTTCCTTCATGCTGATCGAATTGACGATCGGCTTGCCGCTGACGCACTTCAGCCCGGCCTCGATCACCGACCATTTCGAGCTGTCGACCATGAACGGGATGCGCGCAATGTCGGGCTCGGCGGCGATCAGCTTGAGGAAGGTGACCATCGCATATTCGGCGTCGAGCAGACCCTCATCCATGTTGATGTCGAGCACCTGCGCGCCACTCTCGACCTGCTGCCGCGCGACTTCCACCGCCGCCGGATAATCCCCCGCCATGATGAGCTTCTTGAAGCGGGCGGAGCCGGTAACGTTGGTGCGCTCGCCGATGTTGACGAACTGGGCGGTGGAGGTGGTGGTCATGGGTGTTTTTTCTTCTTCTCCCTCTCCCCGCTGGCGGGGAGAGGGTCGGGGAGAGGGGCAGTATTGGGAACGGGCCGTCGATCACTGCCCCTCTCCCGCCTTCGCTTCGCTCGGCACCCTCTCCCCGCACGCGGGGAGAGGGAGAATTGTTATGCCGCCATCGTCATCGGCTCCAGCCCGGCCAGCCGGGTCACCACCGGCGGCACCGGCATCACGCGCGGTGCGAGCCCCGCCACGCCCTCGGCAATCGCCTTGATGTGCGCCGGCGTCGATCCGCAGCAACCGCCCAGGATGTTGACCTGGCCCGCGCTCGCCCATTCGCCGACCAGCCCCGCCGTCGTCGCCGGGGCTTCGTCATATTCGCCCAGTTCATTGGGCAGCCCGGCATTGGGATAGACCATGATGAGGGTATCGGCGATGCCCGCCAGCGTGCGCACATGCGGGCGCAACTGCTCCGCGCCGAACGAGCAATTGAGCCCGATCGTCACCGGCTTGGCATGGCGCACGGCATGCCAGAACGCCTCGACCGTATGCCCCGAGAGATTGCGGCCAGAAAGGTCGGTCAGCGTCATCGACAGCATGATCGGCACATCGCGCCCCAGCGCCTCTCCCGCTTCCAGCGCCGCCATGATCGCCGCCTTGGCGTTAAGCGTGTCGAACACCGTCTCGACCAGGATGAAGTCCGCCCCACCCTCGATCAGCGCATCGGTCTGTTCGCGGTACACGCCCTTCAGATAATCGAAGTCGATCTCGCGAAAGCCCGGATCGTTGACGTCGGGGCTGAGCGACAGCGTCTTGTTGGTCGGCCCGACGGCCCCTGCAACAAAGCGCGGGCGGCCGTCCTTGGCCTGATATTCATCCGCCAGCCGCCGCGCGAGCCGCGCGCTCTCGACATTGATCTCGCGCACCAGATGTTCGGCGGCATAATCCGCCTGGCTGATGCGGTTGGCCGAGAAGGTGTTGGTCTCGGCAATATCCGCCCCTGCTTCGAAATAGGCGCGGTGGATCGCCTCGGGCACCGCCGGCTTGGTCAGCGCGAGGATGTCGTTATTGCCCTTCTGGTCCTTGGTCAGGCCCAGGTCGCCCGCATAATCCGCCTCCGACAGCTTCCAATTCTGGATCTCGGTGCCGAACGCGCCATCGGTGATCAGGATGCGCTTGGCCGCTTCAGCCAACAGGGTTTCTCGTGCCGTCATCGTCTAATCCTTCTCCCCTCCCGCTTGCGGGAGGGGCAGGGGGAGGGAATGTCTCGGGAGGGACCTGACAGGCCCTCCCCTAACCCCTCCCGCAAGCGGGAGGGGAATGTGTTACGCCGCCGCAGCCGCCGCCACGGGCTTAGCGCGCAGGCCCAATAGGTGACATATAGCAAAGCTCAGCTCTGCGCGGTTGAGCGTGTAGAAATGGAAATTGCGCACATCGCCCGCATACAGCTTGCGGCACAGTTCGGCGGCGAGCGTCGCGGCGATCAGCTGCCGGCTGGCGGGATGATCATCAAGCCCCTCGAACAGGCGCCCCATCCACGGCGGCACCACCGTGCCGCACATCGCCGACATGCGCACGATGCTCTGGAAATTGGTGACGGGCATGATGCCGGGCACCATCTCCGCCGTGATCCCGGCCGCCGCCGCCCGATCGCGGAAACGGAAAAAGGTTTCGGGCTCGAAGAAGAATTGCGTGATCCCGCGCGTCGCGCCTGCATCCAGCTTGCGCTTGAGATTGTCGAGATCGTCCGCCTGGTCGCGCGAATCCGGGTGGCATTCGGGGTAAGCCGCGACCGAAATCTCGAACGGGTGCAGCCGCTTCAGGCCAGCCACCAGATCGGCGGCATTGGTATAGCCTTCGGGATGCGGGACAAAGCCCCCTGCCCCCGGCGCATCGCCGCGCAACGCCACGATATGGCGCACGCCCGCTGCCCAATATTGCTCGGCAATCTCGTCAATCTCGGCGCGCGACGCCTCGACGCAGGTCAGGTGCGCTGCCGCCGCCATGCTCGTCTCGCGCTCGATCCGCGCGACCGTGGCGTGGGTGCGGTCGCGCGTCGTGCCGCCCGCGCCATAGGTGACCGATACGAAGCTCGGGCCGAACGGCTCCAGCGTGCGCACCGTCTCCCACAGCGCCTCTTCCATCTTCTCGGTCTTGGGCGGGAAGAATTCGAACGACACCGCCGCATCGCCTGCCAGATCCGCGAACAGCGGGGCCTCGAGCGCGCGCCGCGCCTCCTCGAGCTGGTTCACCGAAATCGTCATGCCGCCATCGCCTTATGTACCCCGGAACGCTGGGCATCGCGTTTGCGCGCGAGCCATAATTTCACCGTCAGTTCCCCGCCTTCCAGCCGCTCGGTCCGCTCGGGCGCGAGATCGGCGGCGGCGAACCATGTCGCCATTTGTTCATCGGCAAAGCCCAGGCGGGTATGCCCGTCCTTCGTCCGCAACTCCTCGCGGTCGTGCGCCGCGAAATCGGCGATCAGCAACCGCCCGCCCGCCTTCAGCACGCGCGCCGCCTCGGCGATCGCCGCACCCGGCTGCTGCGCGAAGTGCAGCACATGGTGCACGATCGCCACGTCCGCCGCGCCATCGGCCAAAGGAAGCGCATAGAGATCGGCCTGCCGCAATTCCGTATTGTCCAGCCCCCGCTCGGACAGTTTCGCGCGCGCCAGCCGCAGCATTTCGGACGAGCGATCGATCCCCAGCGCCTGCTCGGCGCGTCCCGCAAACAATTCCAGCATCCGCCCGGTGCCGGTGCCGATGTCGATCAACTGGCCGATCGGCGCATCGCCCAGCACCGCCGAAATCGCCGCCTCGACCTCGCTTTCGGCGATATGGAGCGAGCGGATCGCGTCCCACTGTCCTGCATTGGCCTCGAACCACAAAGCCGCCGAGGCAGCGCGATCCGCACGCACCGCCGCCAGTCGCGCGGAATCGGCCACCGCCCAATGATCGGGCTGAAGCGCCGCCCACGAATCCAGCGCCTCCAGCACCGGGCCGACGGTGGTGCCGCCGCCCAACGCTACGAACACCCAGCTGCCCTCCTTGCGGCGCTCGGCCAGACCGGCATCGCACAGGATTTTGACATGGCGGCTGACGCGCGGCTGGCTTTGCCCGAGCACCTGCGCCAATTCACCAACCGATAGCTCCATAGAGCGCAGCAGGGCCACGATGCGCAGCCGGGTCGCGTCGGCAAGCGCGCGAAAGATGTCGAGAGCGATGGTCATTGGCGGCAACATATAAAGATATCTTTATATGAGGTCAACGCGCTTCGAGCCCTTCCTCCCGCGCGATATGCGCGTCCCGTGGCGGGCCGCCCCTAGCCCTTTAGAACGGCTTGAGTGCAACAAGATCAGCCAGATGGAGTTGAAGGGGCAACGCCCATCCTTTACCGTTGCAGTCCATCTTCCGAAAGCCAAGGGTAATCACGATGACCAAGTCGCTCGCCATTCTGCCACTGGCTGCTCTCCTCGCATTCGGCGTATCCGGCTGCAGCCCGAAGGCGCAGAACGAGGTTTCCGAGGCAGCAAACGCCGTTGCTGCCGACGCCAATGCGACCGCAGCGCAGGCTGTCGACGATACCGACGCCGCGCTCGGTGCCGCCGAATCGCGGATCGACAATGCGGGCGCGGTGCTCGGCAACAAGGCCGACCGGGTCGCCGACAAAACCGGCGCAGCATTGAAGGATGTCGGCAACGAGATCCAGGATTGATGCGGACGCCCTTGCTTTTCGCGCTGCTGTTGCTGGCGGCTTGCTCGGGCAAATCTCCCTCCGGTGCAACCGCAGGGGAAGACAAGGCGCTCGACACGGCCGCCGCCTCGCTTGACGCCAATAGCGCCGACGCCAATGCCGCGATCATCGTCGATGACGATGAAGGCGGCAACGAAACCGACTCCGGGGACCACTGATCATGACCACTCTACGCCGCCTTGGCGCGACCGAACTCCATATCGCGCCGCTCATATTGGGCGGAAACGTCTTCGGCTGGACCGCCGACCAGGACACCAGTTTCGCGGTGCTCGACGCGTTCGTCGCGGGGGGCGGCACGATGATCGACACCGCCGATGTCTATTCGGCGTGGGTGCCCGGCCATAAAGGCGGGGAATCGGAAAGCGTGATCGGTGCCTGGCTCAAAGCGAGCGGCAAGCGCGAGCAAGTGCAGATCGCCACCAAGGTCGGCATGCTGCCGGGCGACGGCGGCGAAAAACTCGCCCCTGCGCGTATCGCAGCGGCATGCGACGCGTCGCTCCAGCGGCTGGGGGTGGAGACGATCGATCTCTATTTCGCGCATCAGGATGACGATGCCGTGGCGCAGGAGGACGCGCTCGCGGCCTTCGCCAAGCTGATCGACGCGGGCAAGGTACGCGCGCTTGGTGCGTCCAACTTCCACGCAGCGCGGCTGAAATCGGCCAATGACGCCGCCACCGCCCACGGCCTGCCGCATTATCATGTGCTGCAGCCCGAATATAATCTGGTCAGCCGTCACAAGTTCGAAGGCCAGCTTCAGGATTATTGCGTCGAACATAATATCGGCGTGGTGCCTTATTACGGCCTCGCCTCGGGCTATCTGACCGGCAAATATCGCAGCGCCGCCGATTTCGGAAAAAGCGTGCGCGGCGGGCGGATGCAGGCGTTCATGGATGGGACCGGCCCTGCCGTGCTTGATGCGATGGACGCGATTGCCGAGGAAACCGGTGCTTCACTGGCGCAGATCGCGCTGGCCTGGCTTGCCGCCCAGCCCGGCGTCACCGCACCGATCGCCAGTGCCACCAGCGTTGCGCAAGTCGAGGAGTTGATCGGGGCGATGGACCTGACGCTCAGCACCGACCAGATCGACCGGCTGACCAACGCGGGGGTGTAAGCCCAACCCGTTGCCGTCACCCCGGCCTTGTGCCGGGGTCCACCGCTGCGCGCGGATAACGGTTCAGAAATCCGTGCCAGGGTGGGTGCCGGGACGAGCCCGGCATGACGGAAGAGTAGAACCCCGCTGCGGCAAAGCCGCGTCGTCGGACGGGGCTGCAGGCCCCGCCGGCCGGGCCTGCCGCGGGCGCGGCGGAGCTTTGCTCCGCCTGCTGCGTCAGGCCGCGAACTGGTTCATCGTATTGTGCGCGCCACCGGCCTTCAGCGCCGCTTCGCCCGCGAAATATTCCTTGTGATCGTCACCGATGTCGCTGCCCGACATGTTCTGGTGCTTCACACAGGCGATGCCTTCGCGGATTTCCTTGCGCTGCACGCCCTTCACATAGCCGAGCATCCCCGCCTCGCCGAAATACTCCTTGGCGAGATTGTCGGTCGACAGCGCCGCGGTGTGATAGGTCGGCAGCGTGATGAGGTGGTGGAAGATCCCGGCGCGCGCTGCGGCATCCTTCTGGAAGGTGCGGATACGCTCATCGGCTTCATCGGCCAGCGGCGTGCCGTCATACTCGACCGACATCAGCTTCGCGCGATCGTAAGCCGACACGTCCTTGCCCTCTCCCGCCCAGGCATCAAACACTTGCTGGCGGAAGTTGAGCGTCCAGTTGAACGACGGCGAATTGTTATAGACCAGCTTGGCGTTGGGCACGACCTCGCGGATGCGGTCGACCATGCCCGCAATCTGCGCGATGTGCGGCTTCTCGGTCTCAATCCACAGCAAGTCCGCACCATGCTGGAGCGAAGTGATGCAGTCGAGCACGCAACGGTCCTCGCCGGTTCCGGGACGGAACTGGAACAGGTTGGACGGCAGCCGCTTCGGCCGCAGCAGCTTGCCATCACGGTTGAGGATGACGTCGCCATTGCGCGCGGTCGCCGGGTCGATCTCCTCGCAATCGAGGAAGCTGTTATACTGGTCGCCGAGATCGCCCGGTTCCTTCGACACAGCGATCTGCTTGGTCAGCCCCGCCCCGAGCGAGTCGGTGCGCGTGACGATAATGCCATCCTCAACGCCGAGTTCGAGGAAGGCGTAGCGACAGGCGCGGACCTTCGCGAGGAAGTCCTCGTGCGGCACGGTCACCTTGCCATCCTGATGCCCGCACTGCTTCTCGTCGCTGACCTGATTCTCGATCTGCAACGCGCACGCGCCCGCCTCGATCATCTTCTTGGCGAGCAGATAGGTCGCCTCGGCATTACCGAAGCCCGCGTCGATGTCGGCGATGATCGGCACGACATGCGTCTGATAGCCGTCGATCGCGTTGAGCAGACGATGCTCGTTGACTTCGTCGCCAGCAGCGCGGGCGGCATCGAGCTCGCGGAACATCATGCCGAGTTCGCGCGCATCGGCCTGGCGCAGGAAGGTGTAGAGTTCCTCGATCAGCGCCGGAACACTAGTCTTTTCGTGCATCGACTGGTCAGGCAGCGGCCCGAATTCGCTGCGCAACGCGGCAACCATCCAGCCCGAGAGGTACAGATAGCGACGCTCGGTCGATCCGAAATGCTTCTTGATGCTGATCATCTTCTGTTGGCCGATGAAGCCGTGCCAGCAGCCCAGCGACTGCGTGTATTTGGCCGGATCGGCGTCATACGCCGCCATGTCGCGGCGCATGATCGCGGCGGTGTAGCGCGCAATGTCGAGCCCGGTCTGGAAACGGTTCTGCACCCGCATCCGCGCGACGCTTTCGGCGTCGATGCCGTCCCAGGTGCCGTTCTGGCTCTGGATGAGTTTGGCGGTGTGGGCGATAGCGGTCTGGTAGGTCACGGCGAACATCCTCATCGGCTGCGATGTGGATGATGTAGGCAAGTTTACAGAACTATTTGACCAAGAATCGTCATAAATTGGCGTTTCGCTGTTAATTAGCGAGATACATTTTTGTAATTATGAAATATATTTACAACCCGTCAGTCAGGGCGATCTTGGATCACGCTCGGCGTCGGGCGCCCCCGTACATAGGCCTGGGCCGGGCTTGCGATGGGAAAGCCCGCCGCCGTCGCCGCCGCTAAAATGCGCCGGATATTTTGATAACTGCCGACACTCACCGCGACGCTACTCGGCAAATTGAGCCACTCCTCCGAAACCAGCAAACCACCGCGCGCCTTTTTGACCCGACCGTCGGCCACCAGCCGCTCCACCCGACGCTGCACCGTCGCGTATGGAAGGCGCAGGGTACGAGCCAGCGCACTCACCCTGAGCGGACGACGCAGCGAATCGGGCGGGACGCGGAATTGATCCGCGTAACGCCGGGCCAATTCGGGATCGTAGGTATAGGCGCGGGCGTTTGCGCACAGGATGGTCGAATACAGAACAAGATTGATCCATTCCTGGTGCAACCCCCGATTGTTATCGGCAACGGCGAGCATGATGTCGGCAGCAGCCCGCACCCCGACCGCCGGATGATACAGGCTCGTCACGCGCTGCGACGGCATCGGCAGGTCGAATGCCTGCAAATCCTCGACCAGCCTGACAAAGGCATCGTGCGCCGTCATCGACATTTCGACCATTTCGGGGCGTTGCAAGCCACTGGCAAGCGCCACCACCCCGCTTGGCGTGCGCGCCACCACCTCTTGCGCGATCAGCGCATTGACGTGGCGACGCACGGTCTCGAACGGACGTGAAAGCGATGCCGCCAAGGAATTGATCGAGATCGCGCGGGAATCGGGCGGATCGGCGGCGGAGTCCATGCCGTCGATCGGGGTTGCCGCACTCTGACGCGCGATCAAGGTGAAGATCACAAACCGATCCAGATCCCCGTCAAAGCCGCGCAGCCCCGCCTGGACAATGGTCGTCTGCATCTCGGCCAGAAAACGGGTAACCAGCCGTATCGGCGGAACCGCCCCGAAATCGCTTTCCGCCTCTCCCATGATCGTGCCTCAGTCCCCGCCAAAGGTAAACGCGCTCACGCCGCGCTCGCGCTCGTTGATCGCCAATGCTCGACCGACCGGCGGCAGCGATCGCTGCGGACAACCGCCGCGCCCACATGCGCGGCAGCCAAGCCCGATCGGCGTGGCCTCCCCCTTCAAGTCGAGTCCCCGCGCCACCACCAACGTACCGGCATGCTCCGCCGCCACGCCCAGCCCGACCGCGAATTCCGCCGGCACCGCGCCGTAGCGCCGCCCCTGCGGCGTAACGGTCCGCGCCATCGTCAACCAGCGTGCACCACCCTCCAGCTCGATCAATTGCACCGCCAGCACTCCCGGTCGATCGAACGCGGCGTGCAACCGCCATAGCGGGCAACGCCCCTCCGACTCCGCCAGCGGCGATCCGCTCGCCCCTGAAAAGCGCTTCGACACCTGCCCGGCGCGATCGATCCGCACCAGGAAAAACGGCAGCCCGCGCGCACCAATGCGCTGCAAAGTGGTCAGCCGATGCGCGACCTGCTCGAATCCGGCGCCGAAGCGGCGTTGCAGAAGTTCAATATCGTATCCCGTCGCCTCGCACGCGCGCAGGAAGCGCGCATACGGCATCATCAACGCCGCCGCGAAATAGCTGGCAAGGTGGCGGCGATACAGGCGTTCCGCGTCGCGATCGGTAAAGCCTGCCCCCTTGGCCAGCCCATCGATTTCGCCACGCGCCTCGATCTGGGCGAGTTGATAGGCCGCCCCGAACACGCGCGACGCCGGGTCGAGCATTTCGGAGAGCTGCAATTGCCGCGCGTGGAGATCGGTGCGGCGCAGCAGATCGGGCATGACGTCCACCGGCAATACGCGAATGGTGAGCTGATGCTTCACCCGCAACCGCTCGGCAATCGCTCCATAGAGATCGCCCGCGCCGAGGCGCAATTCATCGGCAAGCCCTTCCGCCAGCGCATCCAGATCGGCGAAATGGCCACGCCATCGTTCAATTTCGCGGCGCACCTCGGCAATCGGATCCGCCGCCCCTGCCTCGGCCGAGCCCGCCGCCCCGATCCGGTCGAACGCGCGCGCAAACGCTTCCGCCCCGCCCGGTGCGCCCGCCAGCCATTCCTCGATTTCATTACGGTCGATTTCCAGGTCGGCGAACATCGGGTCGGCGAGCCGTCGCCGGAGTGCTGCCTCCCCCCCGCCGGGTTCCCCCGCCGCCAGCGCACGCGGGTCGAAATCGAAACTCTCCGCCAGCTTGACGATCAACGATGCCGATAAAGGCCGCTGGTTCTTTTCGACCAGATTGAGGTAGCTCGGGCTGATCGTCAGCATTTCGGCCATGGCCGCCTGCGTCAGTCCGGCCTGCCGTCGCAAACGACGGATAGCGTGCCCAGCGAACAATTTGCGATCGGCCATGCTTCTGCGTCCCTCACGATGCGGCGCGCCCCAAGGGAGCCCCCCGATCATCATGCCGCAACCTGTCATATATTTACAAGGGGACTCCGAATTTACGCAGATAAGTAACGCCTTTACCGAATGGCGGGCGCATCCCCCCTGTTCGGCGCGGGTCTTTCCTCTCTATTGCGCCGTCAACGGATCGGCAGCTTGTCAAAAGCTCGACCGTTCGCAGAGGCTTGAGAGTTTCCTGGGGAGGAAAGGATGCCCGCCATGCACATGCGTGGCGGGCATTTCCTATTCTACTTCCTCATTGCTGCGACGAAGACGCTTTTGCAGCAGCCGAATCAGCGTGACGATACCAATCGTTGCCCATGCAATGTTGAGCGTGGTCGAGGGCCACGCCCCGTGCCAGCCGCTATTCAAAACAAATCCGGCCGCACCGACGACGTTCATCCATTGGAACGCTGCCGACTGGCCGGACAGTTTGCCGGTCGAAACCAGCAGATAGGAAGCGAGGATGAGCAGCGCCGCTGCCCATCCAATCGCCTCGATCGCCGTCGTCACGACAGCATCGGCATTACGCCGCCAGCTTGCGCAGCACGTACTGCAGGATGCCGCCGTTGAGGAAATATTCCAGCTCGTTGACGGTATCGATCCGGCAACGCGTCAGGAAGGTTTCGACCGTGCCATCGGCGCGGGTCAGCGTGACCTCGACATCCTGGCGCGGGCGGATGTCCGCGACCTTCATGATCGTGAAGCTTTCCGAACCGTCGAGCTTCAAGGTCTTGCGGTCGACACCCTCGGCGAACTGCAGCGGCAGCACGCCCATGCCGACCAGGTTCGAGCGGTGAATGCGCTCGAAGCTTTCGGTGATGACAACGCGCACGCCGAGCAGATTGGTGCCCTTCGCCGCCCAGTCGCGCGACGAACCGGTGCCATATTCCTTGCCCGCGATGACGATCAGCGGAACGCCGTCTGCCTTGAAGCGCATCGCCGCGTCGTAGATCGGCATCGTCTCGCCCTTGTACGAGGACATGCCACCCTCGACGCCGGGGACCATCTCGTTCTTGATGCGGATATTGGCGAAGGTGCCGCGCACCATGACATTGTCGTTGCCGCGACGTGCGCCATAGGAGTTGAAGTCGGCGCGCGCGACCTGACGCTCCATCAGCCATGCACCCGCCGGGCTGTCGGCCTTGATCGAACCGGCCGGCGAAATGTGGTCGGTCGTGATCGAATCGCCCAGGATGGCGAGAGGACGCGCCTCGACAATGTCCTGCACCGGTGCCGGGGTCATCGACATGCCCTCGAAATAGGGCGGGTTGGCGATGTAGGTCGATGCAGGCGGCCACGCATAGGTGTCCGAACCGACCACATCGATCGCCTGCCACTTCTTGTCGCCCAGGAAGACGCTGGCGTAGCGCGACTGGAACATGCCGCGGTCGATGTTCGCGTCCATCACTTCACGGACTTCGGCGTTGGTCGGCCAGATGTCCTTGAGGTAAACGTCGGTGCCGTCGGTCGCCTGGCCGATCGGGGTGGTGGTGAAGTCCTCGGTCACCGTGCCCTTGAGCGCATAAGCGACGACCAGCGGCGGCGAGGCCAGGAAGTTGGCGCGCACGTCAGGCGAAACGCGGCCCTCGAAGTTGCGGTTGCCCGACAGCACCGAGGCGGCGACGATGTCATTGCCGTTGATCGCCGCCGAAATCGGCGCAGCGAGCGGGCCCGAGTTACCGATGCAGGTGGTGCAGCCATAGCCGACCAGGTTGAAGCCGACCGCGTTGAGGTCTTCGGTCAAGCCAGCCTTGTCGAGATAATCGGTCACGACCTGCGAGCCGGGTGCCAGCGAGGTCTTCACCCACGGCTTGGGCTTGAGGCCGAAAGCATTGGCCTTGCGCGCGACCAGACCGGCGGCGACCAGCACCGACGGGTTGGAGGTGTTGGTGCAGCTCGTGATCGCCGCGATCACCACGTCACCATCGCCAATGTCATGGTCGCGGCCTTCGACCGGAACGCGCTTGGCGGTGGCGTGGCTGTAGACCTTGGCGAGATCGGCGTTGAAGGTATCGTCGACCTCGGTGAGGATGACCTTGTCCTGCGGGCGCTTGGGGCCAGCAAGCGACGGCACGACGTTCGACATGTCGAGCTCGAGCGTGTCGGTGAAGACGGGGTCCGGCGCATCCGCCAGACGCCACATGCCCTGCGCCTTGGCATAAGCCTCGACCAGCGCGATCTGTTCATCGGTGCGGCCGGTCAGGCGCAGATAGGTGAGCGTCGCGTCATCGATCGGGAAGAAGCCGCAGGTCGCGCCATATTCCGGTGCCATGTTGGCGATCGTCGCACGATCGGCGAGGCTCAGTGCGTCGAGGCCGGGGCCATAAAATTCGACAAAGCGGCCGACCACGCCCTTGGCGCGCAGCATCTGCGTGACGGTCAGCACCAGATCGGTCGCGGTGATGCCCTCGGCGAGCGAACCGTGCAGCTTGAAGCCGACGACTTCGGGGATCAGCATCGACACGGGCTGGCCGAGCATCGCAGCTTCCGCCTCAATCCCGCCAACGCCCCAGCCGAGCACGCCCAGGCCGTTGACCATCGTCGTGTGGCTGTCGGTGCCGACGCAAGTGTCGGGATACGCGATCGTCCTGCCGTCCGGCGACACCGACGACCACACCGCCTGCGCGATGTTCTCGAGGTTCACCTGGTGGCAGATGCCGGTGCCAGGGGGCACGACCTTGAAATTGTCGAGCGCCTTGGAACCCCATTTCAGGAACTCGTAACGCTCATTGTTGCGCTGATATTCGAGCTCGACGTTATCCTCGAACGCCTTGGGCGTGCCGAACTCGTCGACCATCACCGAGTGATCGATCACGAGGTGCACCGGCACCAGCGGGTTGATCTTGGCGGCATCGCCACCAAGCTTGGTGATCGCATCGCGCATCGCCGCCAAATCGACTACGCAGGGCACGCCGGTGAAATCCTGCATCAGCACGCGCGCGGGGCGATACTGGACTTCGCGGTCGGATTTGCGCTCCTGCTGCCAGTCGATGATCGCCTGCAGATCCTCGGTGGTGACGGTAACGCCATCCTCAAAGCGCAGCAGGTTCTCGAGCAGCACCTTCATCGAGAAGGGCAGACGGCTGATATCGCCGAGCTTTTCCGCGGCGGCAGCGAGGCTGAAATAATCATACTGCGCGCCGTTCACGTCGAGCGTGGTGCGAGTGCCGAGGGTATCCTGGCCAATGGCGGTCATATGCAGCGGGTCCTTCCCTATGGGGCCTAACGGGGCGCGGCGGGGAGGCGGCGAAAAGCCGCGCGGGCGCGCCCAGTATGGGCGAATGCAAGAGTCGCGAGGGGCGATAGCAGCGAGGGGAAGCTTGGGGAAGGGCACGAGGCCACGCCCAGCGTCTAAAAGGTTGCGCGCTGAGCGATCGATCCCCCGCTCGCCCCGCCGTCCTCAACGCCGTCCTTAACGCTGCATTGCCTTATGATAGATCATGGCGGGGGGGCTGCTTTGCTGGTAGGAGCGCCGGACGACACGAGCGCGCCGGCGCGCTTTGGTCCGAAGTGGGGTAAAAGCGTGACAGAGCAAGCACTCGTCCTGGACGATCGCGTAGTTGCAGCCGATGCTCCTGTTGAAACGGCTCCACTCGAAATCGCGAACCCCGCCGCGCTGTCCGGCGCTTCCATGGCCGCGCTGGCGGCGACGCTGGCGCTTGCCGCGTGCGGAGACGGCGGAAGCGGCGGCGGCGCCACCGGAGGCTCCCCCACCCCCACGCCATCGACGCCCACACCGACCCCGATCGGAGCGGCCGCCGCCAGCCGCTTTCTGGGCCAGGCGACGCTCGGTGCGACCAAGGCGGAGATCGCAAACGTGCAGTCGGCCAGCTACGATGGCTGGCTGACCGCGCAATTCGCGCTGTCTCGGTCGACACGCCACTGGGACTGGCTCGTGGCCAATGGCTATTCGGCCGCAACCTTCATCAATTCGCTGGCGGGGTTCGACCAGACGATCTGGCGGCAAATGATCGTCGAACCCGATCAGTTGCGCCAACGCGTCGGCATCGCGCTGTCGGAAATGTTGGTGATCGGCGTCGACGCGCTCAACCTCAACTGGAAGCAGTTTGCCGGCGCGGCCTATTTCGACGTGCTGCTCGACAATGCCTTTGGCAATTTCCGCACGCTGATGGGCGCGATCACCACCAATGCGGCAATGGCGACTTTCCTGACCTTTCTCGGCAACCGGAAGGCAAACCCTACCACGGGCTCTCAGCCCGACGAAAATTATGCGCGCGAACTGATGCAGTTGTTCACGCTCGGCCTGTATCAGCTCAATCCCGACGGATCGGTCAAAACAAACGCGGGAAAGCCGCTCGAAACCTATGGCCCAGCCGATGTATCGGGGTTGGCGCGGGTATTTACCGGACTCAATTTGGCATCGTCCGACAGCACGACGCCGGAGCGTTACCGCGTGCCGCTGGTCATGACGGCGTCGCAGCACGAAACCGGTGCATCGACGTTTCTCGGCACGACGATCCCGGCGGGAACCGAGGGAATGGCCGCCGTCAACCTCGCGCTCGACGCGATCTTTGCGCATCCAAACGTCCCGCCCTTCGTCTCCAAGCAATTGATCCAGCGGCTCGTCACTTCCAACCCCTCGCCCGCTTATATCGGACGGGTATCCGCCGTGTTCGCCGACAATGGAAAGGGCGTTCGCGGCGATTTGAAGGCCGTGATCCGCGCGATCCTGCTCGATACCGAAGCCCGCGATTCTGCGGCCTTGACCAGCGCGACCGCTGGCAAGTTACGCGAACCCGTGCTGCGGCTGGTCGGTTGGGCACGCGCCTATTCCGCGACGTCGCCGTCCAATGCCTGGGCGATCGGCGACACGTCGAACCCCAATTCGCGGCTCGCCCAATCGATCGGACACAGCGCGACGGTCTTCAATTTCTTTCGTCCCGGCTATGCACCGCCCAATACCGCCATCGCCAGCGCGGGGCTGGTCGCGCCGGAATTTCAGATCACCAACGAGCTGAGTGTCGTCGCCTATATCAATTACATGCAGGCGCTGATCGCCAATGGCACCGGCGACTTCAAGGCGGACTACACCACGATCCTGACGCTCGCGGCGGACAGTCAGGCGTTGATCGACGAGGTCAACCTCGTGCTCGCCAATGGGCAATTGAGCAGCGCGACGGTTGCGGCAATCAAAGCCGCGGTCGACAGCATCGCCAATACCGGTGCGACCGGCCCCAGCAACCGCGTGATGACCGCCATTTTGCTGACGATGGCCTCGCCCGATTATCTGACCTTCAAGTAAGGATCGCGCCATGACCAGCGACCAATCCCGCCGCGCCTTCCTCAAACGCTCCGCCGCGCTCGGACTGGCAGGCAGCGCCATGCCGTTCGTCACCAGCCTCGCCGCGATCGGCGAAGCTGCTGCAGCCGTTACCAGCGATTACAAGGCGCTGGTCTGCGTGTTCCTCTATGGCGGTAACGATTACGCCAACACGTTGCCGCCCTATGATCAGGCGAGCTACGCGCTCTATCAGGCTGCCCGCAGCAACATTGCGCTCGATCGCGCGGCGCTGGCCGCCACCGTGCTGAATCCCGCGACCGCGCTTGCCGGCGGCAGACAATATGCGTTGGCTCCGACGCTGTCACCGCTGCTGCCGCTGTTCAACGCAGGAAAAATGGCGGTCGCGCTCAATGTCGGCACGTTGGTCCAGCCGACGACCAAGGCGCAATATAGCGCCAATTCGGTGCCACTGCCGCCGAAGCTGTTCAGCCACAACGACCAGCAAAGCTATTGGCAAGCCTCCAACCCCGAGGGCGCGACCTCGGGCTGGGGCGGTCGCATCGGGGATCTGCTCCAAAGCGGCAATGGCTCGGCGACGCTGACCTGCATCAACGCCACCGGCAACGCTGTATTCCTGACCGGCAAGACCGCGATCCAATATGCGGTTGGCACCGGTGGGCCGATCGCATTGTTGAACAATGGCTCAACCCTGTTCGGGTCGAGCACGGGCGCAAGCACGCTGCGCACGCTGATGGCCGCGTCGCAAACCAACATCTTTCAGGACGAGCACGCCAAGATCAGCAAGCGCGCACTCGATACCTATGCCCAGGTCAATGCTGCGCTCGCTAGCGCGCCTGCCGCCAATTTCCCGCTTTTCCCCACGTCCAACAGCCTTGCCGATCAGCTCAAGATCGTCGCGCGGCTCATCTCGGTCTCGTCGCAACTGGGCGCCCGGCGGCAAGTGTTCTTCGTGTCGCTTGGCGGGTGGGACATGCATGATGCGCTGGTCGCCAATCATCCCACTCAGACCACGCTGCTCGCAAACGCGATGCGGGCCTTTTACGACACAACCGTCGCGATGGGCGTGGCCGACAAGGTAACCACTTTCACCGCCTCCGATTTCGGGCGGACGCTGGTGTCGAACAACGACGGATCCGATCACGGCTGGGGCAGCATGCATTTCGTAATGGGCGATGCTGTACGCGGGCAGCGCTTCTATGGAACGCCGCCCGCAATCGGCAATGGCACGGTCGACGACGTCGGCCAGGGCCGGCTGCTGCCGACGATCGCGGTCGACCAATATGCCTCGACGCTCGCCAATTGGTTTGGCGTTTCCGCGACCGACATGCGCACGGTCCTGCCCAATATCGGCAATTACAACAGCTCGTCGTGGAACCTAGGGTTCGTCTGACGGACGGAATCAAAGGAGCGAGCCTAAGGCGGCAGTTGCGCGTTTGGTGATTAACGCCCAGCAACGGTCGCGGCGGCAACAGGAGATTCGCATGCGCAAATTCGTGATCGCGGCAACTGCATTGACAACATTCGGCCTCACCGGCTGCGATACGCAAAAGACTGTCGCCGTCGGCGCGTCAGTCGCGGAGGGCGCGCATGCGGTGGCGCAAATCCGCACGCCGGACGGTGCCGATGTCGGTCGCGCGACCGCGACCGAAGTGACGGGTGGCCTGCGACTGACGCTCGATGTGCACGATCTCACGCCCGGCACGCATGGGGCACATGTGCATACCGTCGGGCGCTGCGACGCCCCCGACTTCGCCAGTGCAGGTGGCCATTGGAACCCGGCGGGCACCAAGCACGGCTCGATGAACCCCCAGGGGCCGCATGAAGGCGATCTGCCCAATCTCATCGTCGGCGCTGGTGGGCGCGGGACGATCGGCATCTTGCTGCCCGGCGCAACGATGGCTGGGCTGCTCGACACCGATGGCTCGGCCATCGTCGTCCATGCCAAGCCGGACGATTTGATGACCGACCCGTCGGGCAATAGCGGGGCGCGGATTGCCTGCGGGGTCTTCAGCGCGGGCTGACGCGCGCCTAGGCGATCACCTCTCCCGCAGCGCGCGCCCGCGCCTCACGATTGGCTTCTGCCCGTGGCACCAATCGATACGCTGCGATGGCCGCGCCGATCGTGATCGGTGCGGTCAGCAGCAGCGAAAGCACGCCGGTGGTAAGACTGCCCGACAGGGTCGAAACGCGCCCGGCAATATAGGGGCCCATCGCCAGGCCAAGCAGCGTCGTGCCGATGAAGAACGCGCCCGTTGCGGTGCCACGCATGCGCGGCAATACCAGATCCTGCATCGTCGCCCCTGCTGCACCCAGCGCCGTACTCGAACACGTTGCCGCCACCAGTAACGCGGAGACGAAGATCGAAACGTCCCCGCTGCGAAACGCGATGACGATGAAGGGCAGCGGCACGATCGCGCCGAACAGGATGACCATGATCCGTCCCGCCGGAAAGCGCCGCCGTAGTCGGTCAGCGACAATGCCGCCCACCGTCACCCCGACAAAACCCCCAAAGGCCAGCGTTCCGCCGATCCACCCGCCGGCTTGTTGGATCGTCACACCCAAGGTGCGCATCGCATAGGGTGCCGCCCACAGGCTGACGCCGTAGCTGACAAACGCGTTCAAGCCATAGGCAATGACGACACAGAGAAATGCCGGATTGGCGATCACCAGCGTATAGGTCGGCAAATCGCGGCGCTTCAGCGCGCTGGCCCAGGAAAAGACCGCATATGCCCCTAGCCCGACGGCAGTCCATTGCGGCCACGGTTCGCCAAAGTGGCGCAACACCGCGATCGCGCCTGCCACCACGCCAAGCGCAAGCACGTTGATCGCCAACGACCGCCCCCCGCCACGCGCCGCGCCAATCAGCGTGAACGGAGGCACGATGGTGAGCAGATCGGCCAGCAAGGCGCGGAACGGGGCCGGATGCCGTTCGGGCGGCGGCAGTCCCTCCACCGCACCGCGCACTGGCTCGCGCAGTGTCGCGACCAGCAGCGCTAACAGTAAGCCCGGCAGCCCCACGGCGATGAACGCGGCTTGCCACCCGTGCAACCCCAGCGGTCCGCCGGCCGGATAGGTTGCGTTCCAGCGATGCACGACGAGCCCTGCGATGCTGAGCGAAACCCCGCCTCCGACATAGAGGCCGGACGAGTAGATCGCGAGCGCGGTGGCACGCAACTTCTTGGGAAAATAGTCGGAAATCAGGGAATAAGCCGACGGGCTTGCCGTCGCCTCGCCAATGCCCACGCCGACTCGCGCCGCAACCAGCATTCCTCCCGAGCGCGCAAAGCCGGACAGCGCGGTCATGCTCGACCACAGCACCAGGCCTGCGGTCATCAACCGAACCCGGTGCCAGTTATCCGCTAACCGGCCGAGCGGGATGCCGAACAAGGAATAGAACACCCCGAACGCCGTGCCATATAGGAAACCAAGATCCTCATCTTTCAAATGCAGGTCGCGCTTGATGTCTTCGGCGAGGATCGAGATGATCTGCCGATCGACAAAATTAAGCACGTAGACCAGGAAAAGAATGCCGAGAACGTAATATGCATAGGCTGACGCGCGCGGCGGCGCGATGCCCGGTGGGGTCGCCATTCGATCAATCCTCTCGGCAGTTTCTGCTCTGCTCGGCAGCCTAGCAGAGCATACCGAGATTACGAAAGTGCTTTCACGTTGGGGCCGCATTCCTGTCGATCGGTCGTCGGCGATCTGCGCGACGGCGGGATCGCACGGTTGCGGGATTGGCTTGAAAACCGCGCTGTAAAGGCCGATATTGCCGTCATCTGACATATGGTCGGTGTTTAGGAGCTTCTCGCAATGGCAAACTGGTCTGATCCCCGTCCGAATGCTTCGGCGTTCCCGGCGGCTGGGACCGTCGGCACGGCGGCATTCGATGCCGGCCTGCGCAGCTATATGCTTTCGGTTTACAACTACATGCTGTCGGGCATCCTGTTGACCGGGTTGGTCGCCATGTTCTTCTCATGGGGCGGCCTGGATTCGCCTGCGGCGCACATTTTGATCGGTGGCGGTCCGCTCGCCTGGATCATCATGCTGGCACCCTTGGGCTTCGTTTTCGCCATGAGCTATGGGGCCGCCCGCATGGCACCCGGCACGCTGCAGGCGATGTTCTGGGGCTTTGCGGTAGCGATGGGCCTGTCATTGTCGACGGTGTTCCTGCGCTACACCGGCACGTCGGTTGCACAGGCCTTCTTCGCGACGTCGGCCGCTTTTGCGGGGCTTAGCCTTTACGGCTACACCACGAAGCGTGACCTTTCGGCGTTCGGCACCTTCCTGGTCATGGGGTTGGTCGGCCTGATTGTCGCAATGCTGCTGAACGTGTTCTTCCAGTCAGGCCCGCTCGCGCTGGTTATCAGCATCGTCGGCGTTCTGCTGTTCGCTGGTTTGACCGCTTATGATACCCAGCGCACGAAGAGCGTCTATGCCTATGTCGCCGGAACCGAAGACGAGCAGCGCACGGTGATCATGTCGGCGCTGACCCTCTATCTCGACTTCATCAACATGTTCCTCTTCATCCTGCGGATGTTCGGCAACCGCAACTGATCGACGCGATACGCGACGCACCGGATCTGTCCGGTCTGGGCCCGATAGAATGTCTATCGGGCCCTTTCTTTTGCCGAAGGGTCCGTGATGCGCCTCTCGATCGATGTGACGTTGAATTATGCGATCGACGGTGCCGCCGACGTGCTGTTGCTGATCGAAGCTGCAAAAGGCCCCGATCAGCGCCTTTTGACGCAGGATTTCACGGTGTGGAGCAACACGCCGTTACGCGCGGTGCCCGGCGAAGAGGGTATTGGACAACGGTGCTGGCTTCACGCGGAAGGATCGTTTCACGCCGAATATCGCGCGACCGTGGAGATCCTGCGCCAACCGCGCGATTTCGCCGAGTTGGGCGACACGCCGATCCGCTTGATGCCGCCCGAAACCATCCCCTATTTGCTGCCTAGTCGGTACTGCGAATCCGATCGTTTGGAAGGCTTTGTCGAACAGGAATTTGGCGGGCTGTCGGCAGGCCCATTGGCGAGCGCGCTGGTCGATTGGGTGGCAGGCCACCTCACATATGCCAGTGGCACCTCCAGCGGCACGACCACCGCGCTGATGACCTTTGCCGAACGCCGCGGCGTCTGCCGCGACTACGCGCACCTGCTGGTGGCACTCGCGCGCGCTGGCGGCATTCCGGCCCGGTGCGTATCCGCCTATGCCCCAGGCGTCGACCCGCCCGACTTCCATGCCGTCGCCGAATTGTGGATCGATGGCGACTGGCATCTGGTCGATGCCACGCGCATGGCATCCAGCGCCGAACTGGCCCGCGTTGCGGTTGGCCGCGATGCCACCGACATCGCTTTCATGACGGTGTTTGGCCGCGCCACGATGAACCAGCAGCGCGTGACCGTCACCCGCCTGCCCTGACGGAACACTGTCCGCGCTCCGCTCGTTTCAGAGCCATTGCAGTCAGGAGAGCGACGATGCCGCACGATACCAAAATGATCGACGAGAAAGCGCTCGACAGCTTGTCGATCGCCCCGGGAAGCCCCGAAGAGAACGAACAGATCCATCATCCGCGCCAAAATGCGGGCCAGGACGAGTCGATTGCCAAGCGCCTCGAGCGCGATCCGACCAGCCCGGACGCGGTGCTCGATAACGCGCTCGACGAATCGATGGACGCTTCGGATCCTCCTGCGACGACCAAACCGGGCGATAACGGCGCGGCCCCCAAATCGTCCGGCTATGATCAGGACGCGGAGGCCGCGATTATCGCGGATCGCCGATAATCCTTAGCGGCGGTCCCGCTTCGCCTAAAAATGTTGCGCGATCGCCGCACCTTTCAGAATTTTCCATCATTGGACCAGATTCGCCACCTCGCGTGTTGCGCTGCAACAAAATCTATGGTCGCTTACTACTATTGGACGATCGCGCGTTAACCATGGAGTAAGCCACGAAGCGCATGATCGCCCAACTGCACTTTTTGGGCGCGGGGTGATGTAATGGGTTCTCGAATGAAGCCGGCGAATGGTGCCATGACATTGGCGGAAATGAAGGAGTTTGCTGGCTTTTCGTCGGCAACGCAGCGTTATGTCCGGCGCTCTCTGGACATCGGTCTCGACCGAGATGACGCGATGGCACGCTGGTCGAGGGACGTTGTCGAAGCGGCGAGCATCCGCGCCCAAGTTCGCGTCTACACACGCCTGCCCGACATCCGCGCAATGATCCCGGACGACAGTGGCCTGGATTCGGTGGAGCCGCTTTTCGCGCCGCTGCTGACCATTACGGCCTTCGATCTGGGCCAGGGGCGGCTGACGACCTTTTCCGCCTATCGCTTTCTGTACGAGCGCCTGGTCGGTGCGGAAATTCGTCCGTGGCTACCCGCAGCCTTCTGTGCTGCCGCAGCGCTGCCGCATCTGCATCCCGACCTGCGCCGCAAATTGCTGCAGTCGATCAGCGAGGCGGCGGCGACCGCGTCGGGCTGGTCGAACCGCCAGCCAGCCTTTTTCCCGAAATGGGTGGAAAAGGTCGATATTACCGCCCTGCCCAACTGATCCTGCCCAATGGATCATCGGCGCGGTCCAACCGGACCGCGCCGCACCTCATTTGTAAGCGGTGACACGGCCCTTCTGGTCGAGCACGTACAGCGTATTGTTGGACACGACCGGCGGCAGCGTGAACGGGGCCTTGGACTCAATCACCGTGCCGACCTTGCCATTTTCGACCGACGCCGAGACGATCTGACCGAGCGAATTGGTCAGCACCAGCCGCCCGCCCGCCAGCACCGGACCGAACCAGGTGACCGGATTGGCCTTCTTGCTGTCCTTGATCGTGCCGTCCTTCTTGCGCTTCTCGCTCTTGAAATGCTGCAACTGACTGATCCAACGGACCTTTCCGGTCGCGCGAGCGAGGCAAACCAGACGAGCATCGTCCGTCACCAGGAACACCCATTCGCCGGCCACCCACGGGGTGGAGATGCCAGCGAAATTCTGTTCCCACATGCGCTGGCCCGAGACGATTTCGAGCGCGACCATACGCCCGCCCTGCCCGACCGCGAACACGACACCGCGATCGATGACGGGATCGGCGTCGATGTCCGCCAGCGACGACACCGAAGTCGAGATGGTCGAACGCGACAGCGCGTCCTGCCAGAGCGTGCGGCCATTCTCATAGCGATAGGCGTTGAGCTCGCCCGACGAGAAGCCCGCCACCACGGTACCCTGGCTGACGGCCGGCGCGGCCACGCCGAACACGCCTTGCGTCTCGATCGATCCCGACTGCGTCCATACGACAGCGCCATCGGCCTGCGACAAGGCGTACAGCTGGTTGTCCTGGCTCAGAATATAGACTTGGCCATTGGCGACGGTCGGCGCGCCGCGCAGCGGGGCACCCGGCTTGACGCGCCACAGCACCTTCCCGGTCGCGGCTTCGAGCGCGACGACATCGCCCAGGCCATCGGTCGCAAAGACCTTGCCATCATCGAAGCTCACGCCGCCGCCAAAGCGTGCGCCGCGCGTCTTCTTGTCGATCTTGCCCTTATGCGTTTCGGCGATGTTGGTGGACCAAGCAGCCGCCCCCGTCGTCGACGAAAAGGCGTGAATCGTCGCATCGACATCGATCGCGTAAAGGCGACCGTCAGCGACGACCGGTGCCGCGCCGAGCCGCTGACGATTGCTGCCGCCGTCAATCGAGGCGCTCCACGCACGCGACAAGGACGAGCCGAGGCTCAACTGGCCAAGCGACTTGGACGCGCTGCCACCGGGCTGCGCCCAGCTGTCATTGGGGGCTGCGGGCGGCACAAGCACATCGACGCCGGCAATGGTCTTGTCGGCGAGAACGTCATGCTCGCCGGCCAAGATCGCGATGCGCTGTCCCAGCACCGGCGTCTTCTTCTTGCCCTTCATCGAGGCGCAGCCGCTGAGCGCGACAGCAGTCACGGCCACGACGAGAAAGCGGTTGGTCATCTTCATTGCGATTTCTGTTCCTTAGCCTCGGTGACGGCATCCACACCCAATACGCCCGCCATCTGAACCGCGCGTTGCCGCAGAGTCTCCTCCGTGGTCGGATCGCGCGCGATCTGACCGTACAGCACGCCCGCGAGATCCCGCCGATTCTGGCGGAGATAGGAAATCGCGACAAGCTCTCCGGCATTGCCGAACCAGGGATTGCCCTTAACAGCGATCCCGCGCAGCCGCGCTATGACGACGTCAGGCTTCAGCGAGTCAAACTCGGCAGTGGTCTGGCGGATCAACGCGACGTCGCGGAGCGGCTGGCCGATCGACGTATCGCCCGCGACCTGTGCGAACTTCGCGGCGGCCCCGCGCAAATCCTGCTTCTGCAACAGCAAATCGGCTTGGCTCATCAACGCCAGCGCGCGGTAGCCGCCGATATTCGAGGTCGCCAGCGTGGTCAGCTTGGCATTGGCCGAATCGATGCGGTTGCTGCCCATGTCTTCATAGGCCTTTGACAGTGCTTCGCCCTGCTCGCCCGCGACCGATTGCTCATGCGATTGCCACAGCAACCACCCGCCAAAGCCAAAAAGCGCGAGCAATACGACGGCAATGGCGGCGATGCCGTAGCGCCGCGCGGCCTTGGCCAGTTGATCGCGACGCAGTTCCTCGTCGACTTCACGCAGGAATGCGGCATCGGTATTCGGCGGCACAGCCAAGGGGGAAACTCCATCGGATCAGGGCGGGGAGGCGCGGACCTTAGCCGCGCCGGAAGACAAACAAAAGCGCTCAAAAAATCGGGCGGAACTCCTAAGCGGCGTCAGTCCTTTGGGGCATAGATTTGCTCGGCACCGGGGAAGGCGCGCGACCGGACATCCGCCGCATAGGTTTCAACCGCGGCGGAAATACGGCCTGCAAGGTCATCGAATTTCTTGACGAAGCGGGCTGTGCGATCGAACAGGCCGAGCATATCCTCCGCCACCAGCACTTGCCCGTCACACTGCGCCGAGGCACCGATGCCGATCGTGGGACAGGCCACCGCATGGGTGATTTCAATCGCGATCGGCTCGACCACGCCCTCGATCACGATCGCAAACGCCCCGGCCTCCGCGACGGCGCGGGCGTCGGCGACGATCTTGTCCGCTTCGGCCTTGCTGCGCCCGCGCGCGCCATAGCCGCCGAGCGTGTTGACCGCCTGCGGCGTGAGCCCGACATGGCCCATAACGGGAATACCGCGTTCGGAGAGGAATTTGACGGTGGGGGCCATTGCCTGCCCGCCTTCGAGCTTCACCGCCGCCGCGCCGGTCTGCTTGAGCAGATACGCAGCACTTTCAAACGCCTTTTCGGGCGAGGCCTCGTAGCTGCCGAACGGCATGTCGACCACCACCACCGCATGATAACTGCCGCGCACCACCGCCGCGCCGTGCGCCGCCATCATCTCCAGCGTGACCGGCACGGTGGAGGGCAGGCCGTACACCACCTGTCCTAGGCTATCCCCCACCAGCAACATGTCGCAATGCGGATCGAGCAATTGCGCGGTGCGCACGGTGTAGGCGGTCAACATCACCAGCGGCTCCGCCCCCTTGCGCGCGCGGATCGACGGCACGGTGAGGCGCTTCATCGGCGCGGGGGTCGGGTTGGCGCGACTGGTCGCGGTGTCGAGGGTGAAGGTCGTGGACATGGCCCAACCGGGTAGCCGATCGCGCGACGCCGCGCCAGCTTTCGATATTTCGAACGTTCTATAAAATTGACTCTATGTAAAATATTATTTACCTAAAGTTCATCGAGTCGTACAGGAGGTTGACAGTGTTTTTCATGAGAACTGCCGCAAAGTCTGCGACGCTGGTTGGCAAGGCACCCAGCGGATCACGATCGATCGCGATGCCCGATCGTCGCCGGGGGAACTGACATGGCATTTCGCGAAAAAACGGCGTGGCTGACGCTTGCCTGTATGCTTGTTGCGTACAGCGTCTATTTCGGCTGGGTTCTGCTGGCACCCCACGGCCCCGATCCCCGCCCGATCACGATCGTGTGGTGGTTCGGCGGCATAACCGGCGTACAGGTCGTCGTCGTCATCATCGGCAGCATCCTGCTCGCGGTTCAGGCGAGGCGGGAGGCGCAGGCCCGTCCCGACGAGCGCGACCGCGCCATCGCCCGCCGTGGCGCGAGCACAGGCTATTATGTGCTGATGGTCGGGATGATCCTGGTCGGCGTGGTGATGCCTTTCACCGATTCACGCTGGAAGATCGTCAATACGGCCTTGCTCGCCTTGGTGATCGCGGAGACCGTGCGATATGGCATCATCGTTGCCAGCTATCGCCGAGGCTGGCATGGCTAAACCGCTGATTACCAATCACATCCGGCTGTTGCGCTTCATGGCCGGGGAAATGACGCAAGCCGAGCTGGGCGAGAAGATCGGCCTGACGCGGCAGACGGTTGCGGCAATCGAGGCCGGCAAATACTCACCGACGCTCGAGGCCGCGTTTCGCATTGCGCAGGTGTTCGGCAAGCCCCTGGACGAGGTGTTCCAATGGGAGGGGTGACGGGCGCTATTCGACCGTGACGCCCTTCCAGAAAGCGAAGCGGTCCTTGATCTCGGCGGCCTTCGGCTTGGGGTCGGGATAGAACCACGCCGCATCGGCGTTGCGTTTGCCGTCGACCACCAGCGACTTGTAGCTCGCCTCGCCCTTCCATGGGCAGAAGGAGTGCGTGTCGCTGGCTTCGAAATAATCGGCGACGATGCTGTCGGCGGGGAAATAATGGTTGCCCTCGACCACCACCGTATCCTCGGACTGGGCGATCACGGCCCCGTTCCAGCGTGCAGTCGGCATGGCGGTCTCTCCTTAAGGCTTGAGAGTCATTAGATAGGTATCGGGCTTGAACCCCGCCAGCAGCACAGCGTCGGATTCGAGGCCAGATTCGAGAATCGGGCGTTTGATCGCCGAGGGCTTGGCGAGCATGATCGCAATCGCCTTCTCGGCATCAAGATCGGTCTTGTCCCCCTCGGGCAGCGCACGGAAGGTCTGGCCGCCTCGGTTGAGCACCACCTCCCACCCAAGCCGATCGACCCAGCGGCGCAGCGCCACCTCATCGACACCCTGCTTCTTATAATCGTGAAACGCATAGTCGACGCCATGCTCGACGAGCCATGTGCGCGCCTTCTTGACCGTGTCGCAATTGGGGATTCCGTAGACGGTGGCTGGCATGTTGGTCTCGTGGCTTGTTGCGAGGAATGCTGTGCTCTTAGCTGGGGATGGCGCGCAATGCAGCCGGTTTTGGCGCGGCCCGAACCGGCGTTGAACTTCACCGCAAACACGCCGGAAACTCACAGGCGTTCACCTTATCCGACGTCGGAATCGGCGCGCTCCTCATCCTGAAGCTAACGCACCTTGGACAAGGAGATCAGCTTATCCACGATCATTTCATGGTCAGATGTCCCAAGGTGGCCGAATTTTCCCGCTTGCAACGTCCTGCGTCCTACAAATTCTATTGCGTAAAGGTGGGTCGCGAACCGTTCATTCGGTCTCGCCCGCTGCACGCCATCTTCATCCAGCCAAATACTTGCCCCGGATGTGTCCGAGAGACAGTCCGGGGTTTCACCAACGCAAAATTTCGAGTCTTCCAGCCCGTAACGCCAGAACCCCCGCCAGCGGCGGGCCGGCGTCATACTATAACACTGATCCACTTGTTCAGGGATAGCCTCGAATCCACCGAAGCGAAGTAGGTCGAGACAGCGCTCGGTCATCCCGGGCTCTGCCGCCCGTATCTCCGCGATCTTGGCGTCGGAAAGCTTCGGTTTCGGCTGTCGACATGCGGTAGCGGCGCTCAAGAGGGCCATAAGCAAACAAAGCCGAGGCCATTTCCAAGTCACGTGCAATAGTAAATCGAATAGCGAAAATCGACAACGCGTATCTTCGATCGAGAGCTGACATTCACTCTACTCACCGTGGCACGTCACAATTCGTCGCCTTCCTCCGCCAGAAACCGCCCCAGCACCACGACATCCTGCCGCGCCAGCCCGAACGCTTCGTAAAAGCCGAGCGCGGCGGTGTTGTCGCCGCGGACCATCAATTGCAGCTTGGGCGCGCCACGCTCGCGCAGCCAGCGTTCCGCCGCCGTCATCAGCGCGCGCCCGAGGCCGGAGCGGCGTGCTGCGGGCGCGACCGCGAGATAATAGACCCAGCCGCGATGGCCGTCGAAACCGACCATCGCGCTGCCGGTGAGGCCGCCCTTACCGCGTGCCACCAGGACGCTCGACTGCGCCTCCCGCAGCGCGAGCGCGAAGTCGCTGGCGGGGTCGTTCCACGGGCGGGTGAGGCCGCAAGCGTGCCACAAAGCGATCACGGCGGGGGCATCTGCGGCGGTGGCGGGTTCGATCTCGGGTGTCATGGGGCCTGTCATGCGCGGCGGTGGCGCTGCGTCAAGCATTGGGCCGTGGCGGGCGCTGAGAGGGGTGCTTAGACACGCTCAGCACGAACGGGTGGAAGGGGGGCGCGAACGGTCGGGCACAATCCCCCCTGTGTGGCACTCCCCCACTCCCGTTCGCCCTGAGCCTGTCGAAGGGCCCTCGCCACACACGCAGACCATCCTTACGGCGAAGGTGCTTCGACACGCTCAGCACGAACGGAGGGAGAAGCACAGGCGACGCCCCTCACCCAGCCCTGCGCACCACATCGATGATCGGGCCTTGCGCCCCCGCCAGCACGCGCGCTTCGATCCCGTAAGCCGCGCGCAGCACGTCCGGCCTCAGCGCGTCGACGGGCGCGCCGTCGGCCAGCACCGCGCCCGCCGCCAGCACCACGACGCGATCGGCTAGGCGCAGCGCCATCGTCAGATCGTGCAGCGTCACCACCACCCCGGCCCCGGCCAGCGCCATCACGCGGAACAGCCCCGCCACGTCTAGCTGATGCGCGGGGTCGAGCCCCGACAGCGGCTCATCGGCCAGCAGCCATTCGGGCTCCCCGGCCAGCGCGCGGGCGATCAGGACGCGGGCGCGTTCGCCGCCCGACAAGCTCGTCACCACGCGGCCCGCAAAGTCGCTGACCCCGGCCAGCTCCATCGCCTGAGTCACCGCCGCCGCATCGGCACTGCCGCCACCGCGCGCGCCCAGAAAGGGAATGCGCCCAAGCCCCACCAACGTCCGCGCACCCACCGCCCAGGCGATTTCCGGCGTCTGCGGCAAAAAGGCGAGCCGCTGGGCGAGCGCGCGCGGCGGCATGGCGGTGACCAGCTGACCGTCGAGATGCGCCGCGCCGCTATCGGGCGTGCGCAGCCCGGCGAGGCAGGCGAGCAAGGTCGATTTGCCCGCGCCATTAGGCCCGACGATCGCGGTCACCTGTCCCGCCGCGAGCGTCAGGTCGATGCCCGCCAGCACGCTGCGCCCGCCCAGCGTCACCCGCACATCCTGGCACGACAGCACGCTCATGCGATCCTCCGCCGGAGCGTTAGCAGCAGCGCCAGGAAGAACGGCCCGCCCAACGCCGCCATCGCCACGCCGAGCTTCACCTCGCCCGCCGCCGGAGTCACGCGCACGAGAATGTCCGCTGCCAGCACCAGCACCGCGCCGCCGAGCGCGCTGGGGGCGAGCAATGCCCCCGGCCGCGCGCCGACCAGCGGGCGCAGCACATGCGGCACGACCAGCCCGACAAAGCCGATCACCCCGCTCACTGCCACCGCCGCGCCCGTCGCCAGGCCCACACCCAGCGCGAGCGTCCAGCGTGTCCGCGTGAGCGAAATGCCGAGCGAACGTGCGCCCGCCTCGCCCAGCGTAAGCGCATCGAGCGCGCGGCCCGTCGTCAGCAACAGCGCGGCCCCGGCGAGGATGAAGGGGGCGGCCAGCCGCACTTCATCGACGCTGCGATCCTGCAGCGATCCCATCAGCCAGTCGACGATCTCGCCCACCGCCCAGGGGCTCGGCGCGAGGCTCAAAGCGAGCGAGATGCCCGCACTCGCCACGATATTGAGGATCGCGCCCGCCAGCACGAAGGTAACGAGGCTCGACCGGCTGCCCGAGAGCAGCAGCAGCAGCCCCACGCCGATCAACGCGCCCAGCATCGCCGCGCCGGGCAGCACCCAGATGCTGGCGAGCGTCGCGCCATAATAGAGCGTCAGCACCGCACCCAGCGCCGCCATCGCCGACACGCCGAGCACGCCGGGATCGGCCAGCGGATTGCGCGTATAACCCTGCAGCGCTGCGCCCGACAGGCCAAGCGCCGCACCGATCAACATGCCAAGGATGGTGCGCGGCACCCGAAGATCGGCGATGATCGCCCAGCGCGGATCGCTGCTCGCGACATTCCAGGCCGACAGCGGCACCCACACCCGCCCCGCAATCAAACTGAGCCCCGCCAGCACGGCGAGCAGCACCAGCAGCCCGGCATAGAGCGCGATCCGCCGCAGCATCATGCCCCAACCACGCTTTGCCGCGCGCGCACCAGCGTGGCGAGCGCCGGGATCATCACCGGCCCTCCGCAATAGAGCAGCCGCTCGGGGAACACCGCGCGCCGCATCCCGCCGGCGACATGCGCCAGCGCCGGATGCTGCATCACCCGCTGCGCCCATCCCGGCGCGCCCGCGCTGGCCTCGCCCGACAGCAGCAGTTGCGGCGGATCGGCGACCAGCAGTTCGAGCGGCACGTTGCGCGACTGGGTGAAGCCATAGCGCGTGATCGCGTTGCTGAGCCCTGCGCGGCGCATCAGTTCGTCCATCAGCGTCCCCGGCCCCGAAGCGAAGCCCCCGGCCATGAACACCAGCGCCGAGACGGCGCGCGTGCCCGGCGGCGGCGCGGCGGCGCGGAGCGCGGCCTCGATCCGCGCGACGATGCGCTCGCCGCGCGCGCTTTCCCCCACGGCGCGCGCGACATCGCGGACTTGGGCGATGCTGGTGGCGATGGTTTCGGGCACATCGAACAAAGCGGTGTTCAAGCCGCTGCGCGCAAGCGTCTGCCGCGTCGCCAGCGGCATCAGCTTTGCGCCCAACACCAGATCGGGCGCGAGCGCGATCACTTCCTCCGCGCTCTCATAGGTTTTGGGCAGCGTGCGCGCGAGGGCTGCGATGGTCGAGCCATTGGCCTCGCTCGCCCAATGGCTGAGCGCCGCGATCCGGCGGCGGTCGACCAGTTGCACGAGGATGACATCGAGGCAGGGGTTGAGCGAGACGATCCGTTGCGGACGGGCGGGCGTGGGCGCGGCGGCGCACAGGGTTGCGGCGCACAGGCCGGTGACGACGGCGCGGCGCGACGGCGCGATCGGTGCTGCCCGCGAGGAACCGGGGCGCGCATGGGCAATCACTACATCCCTACTCATCGACCCCCCGCTCCTCCGCGCGCAACGATCGCGCTGTCCGGCGAAGGACGGGAAGCGCACGATACCAGTGCACCTGCGCTTTAGCCCCCACCTTTATCAAACGAAATCGTTCTGCCGCGAACGCAGCAGAACGCTCGTGGTCAATAAGGCGGTGCCACCACCGCGCGTTGCCGCGCCGCCGCATCCGCCCACCAGGTCAGATCATCAGCGAACCGGTCGAACCCCGCTTCCAGCGCCGCACCGCCGCCCCCGATCGGCTGCGCCGCGGGGTCGAGCGTTGCACTGATAGGCCCAATAGAGAGAGTGCTCGATACCACGACCATGCCCATTTCCGCCAATGTCGGGTGCCAAGCCTGCGCGGCGCGCACCCCGGACAACCGCCCCGCCGAATAGCTGGCGATCGCGGCGGGACGCCAGAACCATTCCTCAAGGAAATGGTCGGTCAGGTTCTTGAGGCCCGGCTGCACGCCCCAATTATATTCGCCTGTGACGAACAAAAAGGCGTCGGCTTCACGGATCTTGGCTGCCAGCGCAGCCATCGCCGACGGTGCCTCAGCGGGGGTATATTCCTTATACATGCGATCGAGCATCGGCAGCCCGACCGCCTTTGCGTCGATCAATTCGGCGTCGACCCCGCGCGCCTGAAAGCGTCGGACGAGATAATCCGCAAGGCGAATGCCCATACGGTCGGAGCGGTACGAGCCATAAAGGACGAGCAGCTTCTGCATCGCCCCGCTCAATCGAAACGCGGAGCAGCGGGCGGATCGCTGGCGGGGAAACTTTCCTCGAGACCTTCGTCGATCAGCTCTTCCTCATGGTCCTCGGCCGGCACATCGGGCGTCGAGTCGGGGTTGGGGTCAGGGTCGGACATCGAAGTTCCTTTCACGGCGAACATAACCGCACAACGCGGCGCGATCTTGGATAGACGCAACATCCGCGCACGAAAAAGCCGGACGGGGTACCCCGTCCGGCTTTTTTTCTCCTGCGAAGGACCGTGGTTCAGCGACGGGCGTCGAGGCTCCACGCTCCGCCACCCAGCGCGATGACGTTGAGCAGGCCACCGGCAATAGCGACGTTCTTGAAGAAGTGGATGAACTGGTTCTGGTCGCCAAGCGCGCTGTGGAAGGCGAGCGCGGTCGCGATCGCGAACACCGCCAGCACCGACGCCACCAGACGCGTGCGATACCCAAGGATGAGCGCCACACCACCGAGCAATTCCACGACCAGCGCGATCGCCAAGCCGACTTGCGGCAAGGGCAGGCCGACCGACTGGATATAACCAATCGTGGCGGCGGGCGCGGCGAGCTTGGACAGACCGCTGAGGACGAAGATCGCGGCAATCGCGGTACGGCCGACGAGCGGAAGCGCAGCGGCGCTGGTCGAGGGGCGGGCAGTTGCACCGAGTGGTAGGGTAGCCATGGGAAATCTCCTTTGGGGCGGACCAATCCCGCCGTTGCCGCAAAGATGGCACTGCCCCTCCCCCTCAACCAGTGGAATAAAATTGTATCGTTCGTTCGAATTATTAGAAATGTCGGCTGCGCGCACGAACGGGTGTCGCAGATAGATGCTGGTCGCATCACGGCGATCCAAGACCGTTCTCGCCAATGTGGCTAAACAGAGCTCATGGGAACGCTATTCAACAATTTGGAACGTTCTGACCGATTTTATACGTCTGCCGCTGACGTCGTGAATTCGCCATCTCTTGCCGGGTCGCCACAGGAGGTTCCGATGTCGTCTTTGCTCCCACCGCCCGTCCTCAACAATCGCGAATGGTCTGACGTCGCCGACGCGCTGCGCGAAGCCGATGCCTGCGGATGTGCGCCGCACTTCTTCCGCAAGCGCAGCGCCGATGTGGCCGCCGATCCGCGCCGCGAGGCGGTCCGCCGGTTCGTCTGCACGACCCGCCGCCGCTGCACCCCGGCCCGCGACCTCGCGGATGGCCTGTCGACCCATGGTTTCAACCCAGCGCAGATCGACGCGATCGCGCTGCTGTCGCTTTGAAGGGATCGTAGCATGGCCACAGCCACCGCCCGGATCGGCACAGAATTCTACCGCACCGCGATCACGACCGGGCACCATATGCTGACCGCCGATGAACCCGCCAGCCGTGGCGGCGCAGACGCCGGCCCCGCGCCGTACGACCTGCTGCTGTCCGCTTTGGGGGCCTGCACCGCGATCACGCTGCGCATGTATGCCGATCGCAAGGGCTGGCCGATCGAAACGCTCGACGTGGCGCTGCGCCTGGTCGGCGGCCCAGATGGCAACCGTGTCGAACGGCTGCTGACGATCGTCGGGCCCGACACCGCCGCACAGACCCGCCTGGCCGAGATTGCCGAGCGCACCCCCGTCACGCTGACGCTGAAAAGCGGCATCGCGATCCACACCACGCTTTCCACTCCGACATTGTAAGAAAGGTTCCTCCCATGACCATCACCGCGACCGCAACGCCCGGCAAATCGCTGATTTCGCCTACCGACCACACGCTCGTACTGATCGATTTCCAGTCGCAAATGGCGTTCGCCACCAAATCGATCG
The DNA here is from genome assembly GCF_003985085.1 of Sphingomonas sp. TF3. Lineage (NCBI taxonomy): Bacteria > Pseudomonadati > Pseudomonadota > Alphaproteobacteria > Sphingomonadales > Sphingomonadaceae > Sphingomonas > Sphingomonas sp. TF3. The sequence goes on from NZ_RWKS01000016.1 coordinate 51,862, forward strand.
GTGCCGAATTGCTGCGCAACAATGCAGCACTCATCAGCAATGCCGCCAAATCCTTCAACGTGTCGACGATCCTGACGACGGTTGCCGAAAAGAGCTTTTCGGGCCCGATGTTCGACGAGATCAAGGACGCATTTCCCGGCCAGGCAATGCTCGACCGCACCAGCATGAACACGTGGGAAGATGCCGCCGTGATCGACGAGGTCAACCGCATCGGCAAGACCCGCATCGTGTTCGCCGGGCTGTGGACCAGCGTTTGCATCGTCGGTCCCGTGGCCTCGGCGATCGACCAGGGCTTCGATGTCTATTTCATCGCCGATGCCTGCGGCGACGTTTCGCCCGAAGCGCATGAGCGCGCGGTTCAGCGAATGATCCAGCTTGGCGCGACGCCGATGACGTCGGTGCAGTATCTGCTCGAACTGCAGCGCGATTGGGCACGGGTGGATAGCTATGAGTCGACCACCGCCATCGCCCGTAAATGGGGCGGAGCCTATGGGCTGGGCATCACTTACGCCAAGACGATGTTCGGGGCTTCCGAAGGCCAGCACGGCTGAGGATGGCGCGTCGGGGCGGGTCCCAAGCCCCCCGCCCGCCCCGATGCTGCAGGCTTTACCGCTCCAGCAGGAAGTGACCTAAATGAAGCCATATCTCATCTCGCTCGCCGTCGGCTTGCTGGTTGGGCTGATTTACAGCCTGCTTGGCGTGCGTTCGCCCGCACCGCCCGCCATCGCCCTGGTCGGGTTGCTCGGCATTCTCGTCGGCGAACAAGTCATTCCGCTCGTCAAGCGCGTCAGCTCGGGCGAAGCGGTTGCCTTCCTGCGCGCCGAAGCGGCCGAACATGTCTTTGGCCGCCTGCCCGGCGACCACCCCGACCAGGACGCATGAACGACCTCACCCGCCGCCAGACGATCGCCGGGGCGGCGATCGGCACCTTTGCCGCCCCGCTTTTCGCAAGGATTTCGCCCATGCCCCCCACCGACCTCATCCTCGTCAACGCCAAGGTCACCACGCTCGACCGCGAAAACCCGCAAGCGCAGGCGATCGCGATCCGCGACGGGCGTTTCCTGGCGGTCGGCAGCGAAGCGGAGGTGCGCGCCGCCGCCCCGCACGCGAGCGTGATCGATGCCAAGGGCCGCCGCATCATCCCCGGCCTGATCGACAGCCACATGCACATCATCCGCGGCGGGCTGAACTATAATATGGAGCTGCGCTGGGATGGCGTGCCGAGCCTTGCCGACGCGCTCGCCATGCTCAAGCGCCAGGTCGACATCACCCCCGCGCCGCAATGGGTGCGCGTGGTCGGTGGCTTTACCGAGCATCAATTCGCCGAAAAGCGCTTGCCGACCATCGCCGAACTGAACGCGATCGCGCCCGATACGCCGGTGTTCATCCTGCATCTGTACGACCGCGCGCTGCTCAACGCCGCCGCTTTGCGCGTCGTCGGCTATACCAAGGACACGCCCAACCCACCGGGCGGCGAGATCGTGCGCGATGCGGCGGGCAACCCGACCGGCCTGTTGCTGGCACAGCCCAATGCGACGATCCTCTATTCCACGCTCGCCAAGGGCCCCAAGCTGCCCCCCGAATATCAGCTCAATTCGACGCGCCATTTCATGCGCGAGATGAACAGCCTTGGCGTCACCGGCGTGATCGACGCGGGCGGCGGCTTCCAGAATTACCCCGATGATTATGCGATCATCGAGCAGTTGCACGCCGACGACCAATTGACCGTGCGCATCAGCTACAATCTGTTCACGCAAAAGCCCAAGGAGGAGCTGGCCGATTTCAGCGGCTGGGTGAAGCAGGTGACGCCCGGCCAGGGCGACGACAGCTATCGCCACAATGGTGCGGGCGAGATGCTGGTCTATTCCGCCGCCGATTTCGAGGATTTCCGGGTCGAACGCCCGGACATGCCGGCAAACATGGAGGGCGACCTCGAACCCGTCATCCGCTTGCTCGCCGAACATAAATGGCCGTGGCGGCTGCACGCCACTTATGACCAGACGATCGGCCGCGCGCTCAATGTGTATGAGAAGGTCGCGCGCGACATTCCCTTCACTGGGATCAACTGGTTCTTCGACCATTGCGAGACGATCAGCGACCGCAATATCGACCGCATCGCAGCCCTCGGCGGTGGCATCGCGATCCAGCATCGCATGGCCTATCAGGGCGAATATTTCGTCGAACGCTATGGCGCAAAGGCCGCCGAGCGCACTCCGCCAATCGCCAAGATGATGGCCGCCGGATTGCCGGTCGGGGCGGGCACCGATGCGACGCGCGTCGCCAGCTATAACCCCTGGGTGTCGCTCAACTGGCTGGTGACGGGCAAGACCGTCGGCGGCCTCGGCCTCTACCCCGGCGTCAACCGCCTGAGCCGCGAAAAGGCGCTGCGGCTGTGGACGCATGAGAACACGTGGTTCTCGAACGAAGTCGGCAAAAAGGGGCAGATCAAGGTCGGCCAGCTTGCCGATCTCGCGGTGCTGTCGGCCGATTATTTCAGCGTGGCCGAAAGCGAAATCCCGCATTTGCGGTCGGTGCTGACCGTGCTCGGCGGCGCGGTGGTCTATGGCGAGGGCGACTATGCGCCGCTCGCCCCGGCCTTGCCCCGGCCGATGCCCGATTGGTCCCCGGTCGCGACCTTTGGCGGCTATCACCGCACCCCCGACACCGCCGCCAAGCTGGCGAGCGCCTGCGGATGCGCGAGCGGTTGCGCGGTCCACGGCCATGACCATGCCGCAGCCCTCGCCACCAGCGCCCCCACCGCCGACGTCCAGACTTTCTGGGGTTCGTTCGGCTGCGGCTGCTGGGCCGTCTGATGCTTTTCCCACGGAGACACGCCATGAAACGCCTGCCGCTCTTCCTCGCCGCGCTGATGCTCGGCACCGCCCCCGTCGCCCCTGTCGCCCCTGCGCTGGCGCGCGAAGCCGTCACCGCCGATTATGCCGTCGGCCCGCAATATGACACGACGCACGTCTATGTCGCGCCCGAGGATTTCGATCGCTTCGTCACCAGCCTGATCGCTACTTTCGGCGGCACGACGACCAAGAAGGGCGCGTTTCAGGTCACCCCGACCACGAGCAAGACCTGGTCGCAACTGGTGCTGACCCAGGCGGGGTCGGTGTCGGTGTTCGGCTTCACCACGCCCATCCCCTACCCCTTCGGGGTCGAGCGTAACGGCTATCTGGTCAGCGACATGGATGCGGCGGTCGATGCGGCCGTGGCATCCGGCGCGGCGCGGCTGATCACCACCTTCCCCGATCCGATCGGGCGCGATGCCGTCGTGCAATGGCCGGGCGGCGTGAACATGCAGCTCTATTGGCACACCACCAAGCCCAATTATCCCACGCTGGTGACCGTGCCCGAAAACCGCGTCTATCTGACCGCAGACCGTGCCGATGCCTTCGTCAAAAGCTGGACCCGCTTTGCGCACGCCAGGACGGTGTCGGATGAGAAGGCCGCGCCCGGCGTCGAGATCGGCCAGCCGGGCACTGCCTATCGCCGCATTCGCCTGACCTCGGGCTATGGCGACATGACGGTGATGGTTTCCAACGGCCAACTGCCCTGGCCCTATGGCCGCGACATGACCGGCTATGCCGTTGCGGACCTTCCCGCCACGCTCGCCAGGGCGCAGGCGGCGGGCGTCGAGACGCTGGTCCCGGCGCATGCCGAAGCCGATCGCCAATCGGCGATCGTGCGCTTCCCCGGCGGCTATATCGCCGAAATCCACAGCCAGACCGCGCGATGACCGGGCACGAAACCCCACGCTTCGTCACCGCGATCCTCGATTGGCCACCGACCTGGTTCGTCGTGCGGCTGGCGTTGCTCAGCGCCTATCTCATCGGCGGCGTGGCCAAGCTGGGCAACTGGCCCTCGGCGGTGGCGGAGCAAGTGCATTTCGGCGTGCATCCGCCCGAACTGACCGCAGCGCTGACGCTGCTGGTCGAACTGGTCGGATCGATGCTGATCCTTTGGGGGCGTTTCGTCTGGCTGGCGGCGGGCGCGCTGGGCGTGTTCACCTTGCTTACCGCCTTCATCGCCAGCCCGTTCTGGGCGATGCAGGGGCAAGCGCGCTTCATCGCGACCAACGACTTTTTCGAGCATCTCGGCCTGGTCGCCGCGTTCGTTATGGTGGCGATGGTCGCGGCGCGGCGGCGCTGAGGTGCGCCGCGCCGGTGTCCTGGCCACGTTCGCGCTCGTCACCGTCAGCCCGGCGGCGGCGCAATCGAGCGACGCCTGGAAACCCCCGACGCTGACCACGACACGCTATGACGAGGATTGGTCCACGCTCGCCGACCCCGCCCAACGGACAGGGCATTGGACCGAACAGTTCAACTATATCCCGCTCGGCACCGACAGCTACGCCTCGACCGGGCTCGAGTTGCGGTTGCGCAACGAGACCTATCACAACAACCTCTGGGGCGGTGCCCCGGCCCCGAATGACAGTTATCTGTGGTTGCGCGCCATGCCTTATGCCGATCTGCATGCCGGGCGGGTTCGCGCTTTCCTCGAGCCGATCGCTGCCTATGCGATTGGCGTACGCCCGAGCAATTCGCCGATCGACCAGACCCGCACCGATCTGCTGCAGGGCTTTGTCGACGTGCGGCTGGGCGAGGCGCATACCGGGGACCAGGACGCCATCGGCCTGACGCTGCGCGCCGGGCGACAGATGCTGTCGCTCGGCACCGAGCGGATGGTCGGCACGCGCTACGGCCCCAATGTCCCGCTCGCCTTTGATGGATTTCGCGGACTTGCCTCGCTTGGCGGCGCGACGCTCAGCCTGATCGCCGTGCGCCCGGTCGAACCGGGCCTCGGCAGTTTCGACGATCGTCGTTCCCGCACCCGCGCGCTGTGGGGGGCCTATGGCTCGGTCAAACGCCCACGCAGCGGGGTCGATCTCTACTATTTGGGCTATCGCAACACCCAGGCGACCTTCGGCGGCGTGACGGCGCGCGAGCTGCGCCACAGCATCGGCGCGCGCTGGTTCGGCGATGTCACCACCTGGCATTGGAATGTCGAGGGCGTCGCGCAATTCGGCCGCTTCGCCGATGGCTCGATCGGCGCGTGGACGCTTGGCAGCGAGGTCGGGCGGCACTTCCCCAAGATCCGCTTCGCCCCCGATCTGCAAGTCCGCCTCGATTATGCGAGTGGTGACGGCAACCCCAATGACCACCACCTGGGCACCTTCAACGCGCTCTTCCCCAAGGGCAAATATTTCGGCGAGCTGTCCCCGGTCGGACCGTACAATCTGATCAACCTCAACCCGCAAGTGTCCGGCACATTTGGCAACGGTGTCACGGCGAGCCTAGCCGGCATGGCCTATTGGCGTGCCTCGCTGGCGGATGGGGTGTATGATATTCCTGGTCGGCTGATCCGCGCGCCGGGCACGTCGCGCGCGCGCTTCATCGGCAAGGAGATCGAAGCGACGGTTGCATGGCAGGCGACGCGCGAGCTGAGCTTTTCCGCCTCGCTCTCCGCCTTCGCGCCCGGCACCTTCATCCGCGAGACAGGCCCCGCGCGGACGATCACGATGCTGGGTCTTGAAAGCGACTTCCGTTTCTGAAGGATGATGACAATGGCCACCCCCACGCCTCCCCAACCCGCTCTGTTGCCGCCGCTGTTGCTGTTGCTCTCCTTCACCACCGGCCTGGTCGATGCGACCAGCGTGCTCGGCCTGGGCAAGGTGTTCACGGCGAACATGACCGGGAACATCGTGTTTCTGGGTTTTGCCGCGGCGGGCACGCCCAGCTTTACCGTCGCGCCCTATCTGATCGCGATCGCCACCTTCATGCTCGGCGCGTTCCTCGCCGGGCGCACCGGGCGCTTCCACACCAACCGCCCGCTGCGCCACTGGCTGCTCTGGTCGGCGCTGATCGAAGCGGTGCTGCTCGTCGTCGCGGCCGTCATCGCGATCGGCTTCGATCCGGCGACGCTGACGCCCGAATGGCAGTTGTTTGCGATCATCGCGCTGACGGCGGTCGCAATGGGCTACCGCAACGCCACGATCCGCCAATTGAAGGTGCCCGACCTGACGACCACGGTGCTGACGCTCACGATCACCGGCCTCGCCGCCGATTCGACGCTGGCGGGCGGCAGCAACCCCAATTGGGCGCGGCGAATCGCGGCGGTGGTGGCGATCTTGCTGGGCGCTGCGCTCGGTGCGGTGCTGGTGCGATACGGGCTGGCTGTGCCGCTCGCAGTGGCCGGGGCGCTGATCCTGGGCGGGACGATCGCCTGCACGCTGCATCCCGATGCGGGCAAGCCGCTGGGAGCGTGAGCCACGCTCACACGTCGGGAACGCCCGGAAGCTCGGCATCCTCGCGGCCCTGCGCGACGAACTGGTCGAGCAGCCAGGATGCCGCCGGGCCGGGCGGCACGTCACGCCGCCAGATGCCGGAGAAGCGATAGATCCCGCCCGGCTGTTCGGGCATGGCCAGCCGCACCAGCGTCCCCGCGACCAGATCGCCCGCGATCAGCGGCAGCGGCATGTTGCCCCAGCCGATCCCCTCGCGCAGCAATTCATGTTTCGCGCCGAGATCGGCCAGCCGCCAGGTGCGCGGGCTCATCACCGCAAAGTCGCGCCCCTCGGTCAAGGGCGAGCGATCGGTGAGCACGAGTTGCACGAAATCGCGCCCTGCGCCGGGCAGAATCGGCGTCATCCGCGCGAGCGGATGGTCGGGCGCGGCGACCGGCACCATCTGCACCGATCCCGCCGTCACCGCTTCGATCCCCACACGCCCCGCCGCCAGCGGTCCGGAGATGCCGACCACCGCTTCCCCATCTTGCACCAAAGCGACCACTGCTCCCAATGCCTCGACATGCAAGCGCAGCGTGACCGTGGGGTAAGCGGCAGCGAAGGCGCGCAACACCTTGCCCAGCCGCTGCGCGGGCAGCATCACGTCCACCGCCAGATGCACCTCGGCCTCCAGCCCGTCGAGCAGCCCCTTCACCTTGGCGCGAAGACCGTCGATGCCCTGCGCCACGCTGCGCACCTCGGCCAGCACCGCGCGCCCGGCCTCGGTCAACTTCGGCTTGCGCGTGCCTTCCCGGTCGAACAGCAGCACGCCCAATTGCGCCTCGAGATTGGCGATGCCATAGCTGATGACCGACACCGCGCGGTTGAGTTTGCGCCCGGCAGCGGCAAAACTGCCGGTATCGACCACGGCCAGAAACACGCGGAGCTGGTCCAGGGTTGGCGTACCGGGATTGTGCATATCAACTTTCTCGAACGTTTCGATGCACTTTATCCGACTGAGCAGCGAAGTCGAGCCGCTCTATATCCCTGTCATCGACGGACGGACCGGCACCCTGCCAGTCCACCGCAGCACAGGAGTTTGCGCCATGATCGACCTTCGCCCTTATGCCAGCCTCGGCGGTGCCAATCACGGTTGGCTCGATGCCAAGCACCATTTCTCCTTCGCCAATTACTACGACCCGGCGCGCACCAATTGGGGCAATTTGCGGGTGTGGAACGACGACACGATCGCCCCGCAGACTGGCTTCCCGCCGCATCCGCATCGCGACATGGAGATCATCACCTATGTCCGCGAAGGCGCGATCACGCATCAGGACAATCTCGGCAATCTCGGCCGCACCGAGGCGGGCGACGTCCAGGTGATGAGTGCCGGCACGGGCATCACCCATTCCGAATATAATAAGGAGGATATCACCACCAGGATCTTCCAGATCTGGATCCAGCCGACGCGCGGTGGCGAGAAGCCAAGCTGGGGTGCCCGCCCCTTCCCCAAGGGCGATCGCGCCGGACAGTTCGTGGTGCTGGCGAGCGGCTTTGCCGAGGATGGCGATGCGCTGCCGATCCGCACCGACGCCCGCGTTGTCGGTGCCACGCTCAAGGCGGGCGAGACCGCCGAATATCCGCTCGGCAAGGATCGGCGCGGCTATCTCGTCCCCGCGACGGGCGCGATCGAGATTGACGGCGTGCGCGTCAACGCCCGCGACGGTGCGGCGATCCGCGATGAAGCGGTGCTGCGGGTAACCGCGATCGAGGATAGCGAGATCGTGCTGGTCGACGCCGCCTAAGGAAAGATGGCCGCCGGGGTTGCTGCCCCGGCGGCCATTACCGGCGGTTAGAATGCGGCGGAAACGCTGAACACCACCTTGCTGCCCGCAATCGACGATCCGTTCTTGGTCGAGGAGAAGTTGGGCAGCAAATAGGCCGATTTCGCGCGGCTGATGTCGGTGTCGACATAAGCGACGCCCAGCGTCACCGGGCCGACCACATAATCGACCCCCAGCAGCCAGTCCCAATAGCTCCCCGTCGGTGCCACGCTGGTGCCATTCGGCCCCAGTCCCGGATTGCCCTTGGAATAGCCGAGATGCGCCTTGGCGGTGACGGGCGTGCCCGGAATGCCCGCGCTGCCATCGCCCCACAGATAGAGATTGTCCTGGGACTGCCCGCGGCTTTCGGCCGTGTTGGAGAAATTGCCCAACGCCTTCTGCTTTGGCGCATAGGCGACACCCGCCAGCAAGGTTGCAGGACCAAGCGTGCCGCTCACTTTGACATAGGGTTCGGCGAAATCGGTGAGAGCGGCACCTCCGGGATACATGTACCAGGTCAGCCCGACATCGATCGTGCCGCCAGCGAGCGGGCGCTTATAGCCGCCGACCAGATCGAGCTCGAGATTGGCACCGCCAAAGGTGCCCCAGCCGGCAAGGTTCGAGGCCCAGGTGCTGGCGTAGAGGCCACTTTCGTGGGTGACGGTGATGCCGCCCTGCAGCGCGATCTGTTTGTCGGATTGGGACACGCCCCGGAAGCGATAGTCGGAGACGAGCGCGACGCTGCCCGATACCTTGAACGGCGGTGGCGGTGCGGTGTCTCCGCCCGTGTCCTGCGCGACGGCGGGGCTGGCGATCAGCGCGAGCGCGGCGGCGAACGTGAATCGATACATGGGATCCCCCTTTGAAGTGGTGGTGGGTTCCCGCCCGCGGTCCGGTGCCGCCGCTCCTCTCATCGCCGGATTGGGGGATGCGATGGGGAGCGGTCGACCTCGGGAGTTCTGGTGTAGCGTCGCGGTGGTGCCGCGATCTTGCCGCTTTGTAACGAAGCGTTGCTTGCTACGCGGTCATCGTGGCGAGCTTGTAGGACGCACCGGTCAATTCGACCGGATGCCCGGCCGCACGCCGCCGCGCGAGCCACTCCTTCATCAGCTCGGCGCAGGTGTGGTCGACCTTGGTCAGCCGCGATACGTCGAGGCAAGTCGGCCCGTCCATCGGCAGCGCATCCAGCGTGTCCGACAATTTGGGCAAGGTCACGAAGGTCGCGCTGCCCGCCAGCGCCATGCAGCGCCCTTCAGTCTCATCGGGCATTTCGACCTTCAGGCCCAGGCGACGCACATGCGGCACCAGTTCCAGCAGTGAAAGCGCAATGCCGACCAGCACGCCGGTCAACAAATCTTCCGCGACCACCACGACCAAGGTCACCGCCCAGATCAGCGCTGGCAACACGCCATAGCTGTGGAACAGGTGACGGACGTGCGCGAGACTGACCAACCGAACCCCGGTCACCACCAGGATCGCGCCCAGCGCCGCCATCGGGATTTCGCGCAGCAGCCACGGCAGCAACGCGACGAAGCCCAGAATCCAGATTCCGTGCAGCATCGTCGAGAGCCGCGTCGTCGCGCCCGCCTGCACGTTGGCCGAGCTGCGCACGATCACGCCGGTCATCGGCAAGGCGCCCGCCACGCCGCACAGCAAATTGCCGATGCCCTGCGCGCGCAGTTCCTTATTGTAATCGGTGCGCACGCCATTGTGCATCCGGTCGACCGCCGCCGCCGACAGCAGCGTCTCCGCGCTGGCGATGAAGGCGATGGCAAGCGCTGCGACGATGATCGACGGGTCGATCCACTTGGCCAGGAAGTCCGGCGCGGGCAGCGCGACGGCGGCGACGATCGATTGCGGCACATCGACGCGGTCGATCGTGAGGCCGAGGCTGAACGCGGTCAGCGTGCCGACCATAACGCCGACGAGCGCTGCTGGCACTTGCTTCAGCGCAGCCGGGCGGAAGCGTTCCCAGCCCAGCATCGCCGCGATCGTCAACAGGCCGATCATGAACGCCTGTTCGACGCCCGAGACGTTGGTCGCCGACAACCCGAACAAACGGCCGGGAATGGCGAGCAGATTCTGGATGCCGCTCGGCAAGGGCCGCGCATCGAACAGCACGTGGAACTGGCCGACGACGATCAGCACGCCGATCCCGGCGAGCATGCCGTGGACGACGGCGGGCGAGATCGCACGGAACCAGCCGCCGACCTTGAGGATGCCGGCAATAAGCTGGATCAGCCCGGCGAGAATCAGGATCGGTCCCAGCGCCGACAGGCCCTTGTCACGGACCAGCTCGAACACGACGACGGCAAGGCCAGCGGCGGGGCCGCTGACCTGCAAGGGGGAACCGGCGAGCGCCCCCACGACGATGCCGCCGATGATGCCGGTGATCAGGCCTTTTTCAGGCGGCACACCAGACGCGATGGCGATGCCCATGCACAAGGGCATCGCCACCAGAAACACGACGATCGACGCGGTAAAATCCCGCGAAGCCACTGCCAGCGTCGGCAATTTGAAACCGGCGAAGCTCATTCAGCCGCCTCCAGATAGGATACGCCCGAAGCAAGGCGCTGCTGCGCGGGCAAGGCGACCGGCATCGGGCGATCGTCGCGGATCTGCTCGAAGCGCCCGGTGCCGCCGTCGAGCGCGAACACCGCGCCCTGGTGAATGTCGAAGAACCAGCCGTGCAGCGCCAGCTCGCCGCGCGCGATGCCCGAGGCGACCGCCGGATGCGTGCGCAGATGCGCGATCTGCACCACGACGTTTTCCAGCGCCGCCGCGCGCACCTGATCGTGGCCGTCAAGATCGGGATAGGCATCGCTCACCACCGAATGCGCCGCATGGCTATGGCGCAACCACGCCGCCACATTGGGCATGGTTTCCAGCGACGACGGGTTCATCAACGCCTTCATCGCGCCGCAATCGGAATGACCGCAGACGATGATGTCGCGCACCCCCAGCGCCATGACGGCATATTCAACCGTCGAGGTCACACCGCCATTGGCGTTGCTGAACGGGGGAACGATATTGCCGGCATTACGGCAGACGAACAGATCGCCGGGGGCGGCCTGCAGAATTTCCTCGGGCACCACGCGCGAATCCGCGCACGACACGATCAGCGCTTTTGGCCGCTGGCCGTTGACGGCGAGGTTCGCGTAGAGCGCGCTCTGATTGGGGAACACCGACTTCTGAAAGTCGAAGACGCGACCGATCAGCTCGTTCATGAACCTGGCTCCTGCTTGCACCGCGCGGGGGCTGCGCGGGCTTCACAGGATCAGATACGAACTGCGTTTTGCTGCAACGCGGCACTTTTGTAAGGAAGCGTTTCCGATCAACGTGGCAGGCGGATTTCCGCACGCAGGCCGCCTTCGGGCAGATTGGTGAGGCGTAGCGCGCCGCCTTCTAGGTCGACCAGTCGCACCACGATCGCCAGCCCCAGCCCCAGCCCCAGCGTATCGCGCCGACGCGCGGTATCGAGCCGGACGAACGGCTCCAGCACGCTCTGCAAGGCGTCTTCCGGAATACCCGGCCCGTCATCCTCGACCCGCAAAATTACGTCACGCGCAGTGGCGGAGAGCGCGATCGTCACCACCGATCCGTGGTGCAGGCCGTTCTCGACCAGATTGGTCAGCGCGCGCTTCATACCGAGCGGTCGGAAGCGATGCTCGAGATGCGATGGGCCCACATAATGCACCTCGCGCCCGTGATCCGCAGCATCGTCGGCCAGCGTCGCGCACAGCACGGCGAGATCGGCCAGCACGGGTTTTTCGGGGTCATCCTCGCCACCGAGAAAGGCAAGCAGCGATGCGACCATGGCATCCATCTCGGCCACGTCGCCCAAAATTTCGTCGCGGAGCGGCTCGACCGAGACGCCCTCCGCGCGCAACCGCAGCCGCGCCAGCGGGGTGCGGATATCATGCCCCACCGCCGCCAGCGCCTGGGTCCGATCGGCGATCAGTTGCTGGATGCGCGCCTGCATCCGGTTGAACGCGGTGATGACGCGGCGCACCTCGCCCGGCCCCTCCTCGACCAAGGGCCGCGGCTCGGCGGTGCCGAAGCGGTCCGCCGCATCCGCCAATTGCCGCATCGGGCGCAGCGTCCGCCCGATCAGCGCACCGCCAAGCACCATCACGCCGCCCGCGATGGCGAAGGCGATCAGGATGCGACTATACGATTCGTCCAGGCTGTCGATCGGCTCAACCGTGCGGAAATGCAGCCAGCTCCCATCGGGCAGCGCACTCGCCCCCGCGACATAGGCATCCTCACCGATCGTATCGAGGTGGAGCCGCAAATCGCCTGAGCGCAGCACCGGTTCCCAGCTGAGCACGCGCGCGCGCATCTGGGTAAGCGCGGGGTCGGTCGGCGCGGGCGCGGTGGCGCTCCATGCCATCGTGTAATGCGGGGTCGACAGGCGCCGCGCCATCGCCGGGCGCTCGGCCACTGGCGTATCCATCGTCAGCCGCCGCGCGATCACCAGATGTTCGGCCAGCCGCCGCCCGACATCGTCGCGCACCGAAAACTGGCTGGCGCGCTCGTACAGCACGGCATTCATGGTAAATTCGACGAGCATCGCGAGCAGCAGGATCGCCACGACCCGCCCGATCAGCCCGAGCGAGGGATGCACGAAACGCCTCAAGAACGCTCGACCGTGGTGTTGAACATATAGCCGACCCCGCGCACCGTCACGATCGGCGGCGCGCTGCCCTCGGTCGTCAGCTTGCGGCGCAAGCGGCTGACCAGCACGTCGACGCTGCGATCGGTGCTGTCCCCCATACGCGTGCGCGACAGTTCGATCAGCCGTTCGCGCGCGATCACGCGGCCGGCATGGTCGAGCAGGCTGACCAGCAGATCGAACTCCGCCCCGGTCAGATCGACCACCGCGCCGCTCGGTGCCTGCAATTCGCGCCGCGGCAAGCTGACCGTCCAGCCGTCGAAGCGGCGCACGCCTTCCTCGCGATCCTGCGTGTCGCGCGGGGCCTCGGTCCGGCGCAGCACGGCGCGGATGCGCGCGGTCAGTTCGCGCGTGCCGAACGGCTTGGCAAGATAATCGTCCGCCCCCAGCTCCAGTCCGACGACACGATCGGTTTCGCTCGCGCGGGCACTGATAAAGATGATCGGCACATTGCTCTTCTGCCGCAAGCGCCGGCACAGCTCGATACCGTCAGTGCCCGGCAACATGATGTCGAGCAGCACCAGGTCGACCGGCCCGGCGTCCATCGCCAGCCACATTTCGGGCGCGGAGGCGGCGGGGCGGACGGTATAGCCATGCTCCTGCAACGCCCGCGTGGTCAGCGTGCGTAGCGCGGGGTCGTCCTCGACCAGGACGATAGTGGGGGCAGTCGTCATCGGCGTGGGGTCAGGCAAGGTTTCATGTGTCCGTTTCGGTAGGGACGCGCTTCAGCAGCGTCAACGCACACAGCGGTCCGAGCGATCCTACCCCGATCCCCAGCAACATTTCGTCACACAACAGCCAAGACCCGGCACGATTGCGATCGCACCCACGACATGCCGCCCCCCGGTCGTGCCGGGGAGCGGCCGTCATCTTCACGCCGTGGCGTGGACCTTGGCGACGCTCGGCACCAGCGCGAGACCGATCGGACCTTCCCCGGCATACATCATCGTGCCGTTCAGGTTCGCACCGTCGCCCTTGGCGCTGATCGCGACGACGCCCTGCTTGCCGCGGCAGCCGAGCACCCATTCACCACCCGGATGCCAGGGTGCGTCGTTGCCGCCCCATTGGTTCACCACGCTGTAGGTGTTGGCCATCGTGCGCGTGCCGCGGAAGCCGATCGGACCTTCGCCCTTATAGGTCATCGTACCCGTCAGCGTCTTGCCATTGTCGTGGCTCGACACTTCGAGGCCAACCACTGGCTGGTCCGGCCGGCACCCGATCACCCACTGGCCGCCCTGATGCCACGGAGCCCCGCTGCCGCCCCATTGATTGGTGGCGTTGAAGGCGAGACCGGGAGATTTGGTGCCCTTGACGCCGATCGGGCCTTCACCCGAATAGGTCATCGTGCCCGTCACCGTCTGACCGTCCTTGGACGTCAGGTCGAACGCCACCGCATTCTGGCCATCGCGCGCGCCGAGCAGGAACAGGCCCGCATCGTGCCACGGGGCGTCGTTGCCACCCCATTGGTTTTCGGCCTGGTAGCAATTTTCGGTCACGCGCGTTGCGCGCAGGCCGATCGGCCCCTCACCCTGATACGTCATCGTACCGGTGAAGCTCAGTCCGCCATCGCCGGATTGAATATGGAGTGCGGTGGGCAATTGGTCTGCGCGGTTTCCGATGTTGAGCACCCCACCGTCGTGCCACGGTGCGGACGAACCGCCCCACTGATTTTGGATATTGTAGACGGTCATAGTCGACATCCTTTCCTAGGGTTACGGATTAAAACCGATTTTTATCGCTTTTTTAAAAAGGTCACGCGTTAACGCCACGGGCTATGCGATAGCCGTGGGATATCAAATATACTCTATTTGAAGCGGACTGGCCTGCCGATATCACGAGTCGATCAAGCACGTATTAATTACAGCATATTCGTATTTCGCTCAAGTATATTGTCCGATCTATAGGCGATCTTATTGACGGCCTATTGCGTCAGAGCGATGCGACGACGCCGGGCCGCGACCAGTCTCGCCGCCGCTGATTGTCCAGTAAATGGTCGGCCCCGCATCCGCGCCGACACCCCCGACTGCGCGATCCTCTCGGGGTACGCTCCTTCTACACATTGGCGTCACGAACCAAGGATCGGGAAAGTGGACCACGCCACACCCTCGCAAACGGCCACGGCCGTCACGCAATCTGGTGTGTTGGTTATATGGCACACTTCTCGCATGGACTCCGAAGCGGGCGGCGGCAAATCCATGCCCCGGTCGCTTGGAGATCCGCCATGAGCCTGACCGCACACCTGATCGCACTCGCCGCCGTCGCCGCGTCACCGCACTCTGCGCCACGCCGAAGCACCATCACCGAAACCTACCGGGTAACCTACAAAGCGGACCGAGATGTCTATTGCATTCGCTTCTTCGCCGACGCGTCGCCCGCCGACCCGCGCCCGGGCACGCCGCCCGACCCGTGCCGCACCCGCGCCAACTGGGCGAAGGACGGCGTTCACATCACGGATCCGCAACGCACCGCCGCGCCCCTTTGAGACTGGGCCGGAACGACGGTGCGGCTGGTTCGCCTCGCAAGATCAAACCGCCGCACCGCCCCCAACCTTTGCGTGTCTCGCCAGCCGCAGCGCCGCCAGCGCACCGAAGCACGCCAGTTGCGCCGCCAGCACCGCCAGCGCACCCGACACTTCGCCAAGCGTCGCACCCATCTGGTTGAGCGGCACGAACAGATGGGTCGCGGGCGTCACCGGGATCGTCCACGCCAACGCCTGCACCCATAAAGGCATCGCCACCAGCGGCCAGGCGAAGCCCGACAGGAACACAAACGGGATCGAGGTCGGGATCAGCAACTTCAGCGCATCGTCGCCGTTGCGCACCAGGCTGCCGACCAGCATCCCGAGCGCCGCCACCGTGGCCGCAAACAGCGGCACCACCAACACCAGCGCCGGGATATTCCCGCCATGGGGGATATCCTGCAGCCAGAATACCAGCCCGAAATACAGCCCGCCCGCCAGCGTCCCGATGGTGGCGCAGCCCGCCCACACCCCGGCGAAAGCGCGCGCGCCCGGCACCCAAAGCCCCTTGCGCCGCCGCTCGGCAATCAGCCGCGCCACCGCGAACAGCAGCGTCTGTTCGAGGATGACATTGGCGACCGCTGGAAAGACATAGTCGCGATAGCCTTCGGTGGTGTTGAACAACGGCCGGGTGACGACCGACACGTTCGACAAGGCCTGGATTTGCGGCACCCCGGCAAGGCGCTGCTGCACGGTCGCGGTGATCGCACCGGCGATACTCTTGCCCACCGCCTCGGCGCGCAGCAAATACGCGCCGTTCAGCCACAAGGCGATGCCGGTGCCGGGCCGCGCCTGCATCAGCCCGCTCGCCAGCCCGCGCGGCAGCAGCAACACGCCCTCCACCTTACGCGCCCGCACCAGCGCCGTGGCGGTCGCCATGTCGGGCGCTTCCTCGGCAATCGTTACCTCGGGCGCGGCGTCGAGCTGACGCACGATCGCGCGCGACAGCGCGCTATGATCGGCATCGACCACCACGATCGGCAACCGCTCGACCACCTGATGGGCATAAGGCGCAGGATAGTAAAAGGCGTAGAACAGCACCGAGATCACGGCGACCGCGACCAGATCGCGCGTGCGCAGGATCTCCAGCAGTGCGCCTTCGAAAGCCTGGCGAAAGCTCATGCCGCGCGCCGCATTTGCCGGCGGATCACCAGCAGCGCCGCGCCGCCCGCGACCAGCGGCACCAGCGCCAGCACCGCCGCCTGCCGACCCCAGGTCGCGAGGCTAACCCCGATCGTCTGATCCATCTCCAGCGCCACATAGTGCGTCAGCGGCAGCACGCTGCTCCACACCCGCGCGAACAGAATACCGCCGTTGAGCGGCAACGACGCGCCCGAATAGGCCAGCGCCGATCCAGCATAGATCACACTCGCCGACAGGCTCGTCGCGACTTCGCCCGTCAGCGCGATCAATAGCGCCGACATCGCGGCGGTGGCGGTGAACAGCAGCACTCCGCCAACCGCCACCAAGACGATCTCGCCGCCGAAGCGATACCCCTGCCCCAGCGTCAGCCACAACAGCCACAGGCACAGCCACAGCGTGCCGATCACGACATGCGGCAGGAAACGCCCGACCAGCGCCGCCGCAGGACTGCCGACCCGCCGCGCCCACACGGCCAGCGATCCGTCCTCCAATTCCCGCCCCAGCGATGCCGCCGTCGTCACCGCGATCAGCAGATGCAGCAGCGCCGGGCCGATCAGCAGCCCGAGATACCATTCCAGGCTCGCGCCGGGATTGCCGAGCACGGTCACCTCAACCCCCGGCGGCGGCGCGTGGAGCAAGGCGGCCCCACTCAAACCGGACTGCGCAAGCGCATGACGCGCCAGTTCGGTGGTGACCGCCAATTGCAACCGCGTGGAGGCGAGCGCGCCGGTCGACAGAAACGCCGTCTGGTAGAAGATCTCGACCGAGCGCGGCGCGGCGCGGGCGCGGCCATCACCCAGCCCGGCGGGCAGCACCACCACCGCCACCGCCTGTTCGCGCCGCACCGCCGCGAACGCCTCGGCCAGATCGCTGCCGACACCGGCCACACGCACCGTATCCGACGCCGCGATCGCGCGGATCACCGCGCGCGACACGGCGCTGTGGTCCTGGTCGACGATGCGCACGCCCAGCCCCTGCGGCACGCCCGCAAACAGCATCCCGCCCATGACGAGCAGGAACAGCAGCGGCACCAGCGTTAGCAGCGCCAGATCGAAGCGATCGCGCGCCAGATGCGCCAGCTCGGCCCCGAGCGCGCGGCGCAGCCCGATCATCGCGGCCAGTCGAACAGCACGCTCATCCCCGGCCGCAGCCCCGGCACGCGCTCGGCCGGGCGCAGCTTCACCGAAAAGGAGCGCACGTCATAGCCGCTCGACTGGCGTGTCGCGCGGATCGTGGCAAATTCGGCCTCGGGCGCGATATAGGCCACGCGGAAACGCACATCGCGGTTGAGCGCGGGGACGTGCCCCGTCAGCACGCGCCCCACGGCCAGCCCACCATATTGGCTCTCGCGCACCGTGATCGCGACCCAGGGATGATCGATGTCCGTCACTTGATAGGCGGGCAGGATCGGACTGACGATCTCGCCCGGTTGCAACAGCTTGCGCGCCACTTCGCCCGCGATCGGCGAGACCAGCTTCGTCTCCGCCACCAGCGTCTGCGCGGTCGAAAGGCCCGCCTCGGCGATGCGCACCTGCGCGGCGGCGGCTTGCTTGTCTTCGCTGCGCGTGCCCGCCAGCGCTTTCTCATATTGCAGCCGCGCCGCCTCGGCCGAACGCATGCTGCTGTCGCGCGCGGCATGCGCCTCGTCGCGGCGCTGCGCGGCGATCACGCCCTCGGCATAGAGCGTATCGGCGCGCTTGCTCGATGTGGCGGCGAGGTTCGCGGCAGCCTGCGCCGATTGCCAGATCGCGCGCAGCGACCCGACATCCTCACTGCGCGCGCCCGCTTGCGCCACCGCCTGCAGCGCCCGCGCGGTATCGAGCGCGCCTTGCGCCTGGCGTTCGGCATTGCCGAGTTCGGGGCTGGACAGCGTCGCCAGCACTTGCCCCGCCGCAACGCGCGCGCCCTCATCGACCAGCAGCCGGTCGACCCGCGCCAGTGTCTTGGTCGCGACATTGACGCTGTCGGCCTCGACCATGCCCTGAATCTGTTCCGGCGCCGGGCGGCTCGCGAGAAACAGCCCGACCACAACGATCACCGCGACCACCGCCAGCCCGACATAGAGCAGGATGCGCGCGCGGCGGCTGGGGGCCGGGGTTTCGGATGCGGTATCGGTCATTGCCCGGCTCCATAGACAAGGCGCTGGTCGGCGCGCGCGAGATAGCCGCTATATTCATCCAGCCGCCCGGACGACGCCAGCAGCCCGGCCAGCGCCAGATCATATTCATAGGCCACCGAAATGCGCTGCGCCTCGGCCGCATCCAGCGCCGCCTGCGCCGCGATCACCGGCGTCGCCGTCCCCTCGCCCTCGCGAAACGCGACCGTCTGCACCCGCAGATTCTCGCGCGCGGCGGTGATGCTGCTGTCGAGCAGCACGAACGACCGCCGCGCCGCCTCGACCAGATTATACGCGCGCATCGTCGCGCCGGTCGCGGTCTTGCGCGCTTCGGCGGCGGTGTCGGCGGCAGCAGCGGCGGTCGCGCGCGCGGCGTCCTCGCTATGCTTGCGCCCGATATTGGAGAGGATCGTGTAGCGCACGCCAACGCCGACGGTCCAATCGGGTTCGATCGGCAAGGCATTGGATTGGTTGAAATTATATTCGCCAAACGCATAAGCCTGCGGCAGCCGCTGCGACCGCGCCAGCGCCACGCCCGCATCGGCGACTTGCCGCCCGCCATCGGCGGTGCGCGCCTCGGGCGCATTGCCTTCATTGCCGAGAAACGCCTGTGCCGGCGCAAGCGGGCGCGTCTGCACGAACAGCGCCGTGGTCGGCGCGACGCCCGTCTCCAGATCAAGCAGCCGCGCCAGATCGTCGCGCGCGCTGGCATAGGACAGATCGGCGCGCTGATAGACGCGCTCGGCGGTGTCGCGCGCCACCTCCACTTCCAGCGTGCGCGCGTGGGGAATGACGCCCGCCGCTTCCAGCTTGCGTGAATCCGACAGCACCGCGTCGAGCGCATCACGGCTACGCCGCGCGGACTCGAGCAGCCCGGCCGCCGCCTGTTGCCCGAAATAAGCGCGGATCAGGTCGATCCGTGCGAGGTTGAGCGCCTGCGCGCGCCGCCCCTCGGCCATCGCCACCCCGCCTTGCGCCGCGCGCTGGATCGCCGGGATCGCACCGCCGGTATAGAGCGGCAACGCCCCCTGCACCGTCGGGCGCAGCACATCGTCGCGGAAGCGATAGCTGAGCTGGTCGGGGATCGCGTTGAACAGCCCCGGCAGCGCCTGCGACAGCCGCCCGCTAATGTCGGCGGCGATCTGCTGGTAAGCGGGCGGCACGCTCGCGGGCAGCGCCGCCAGGAACGTCTGCGTGTTGCCCAGCGTCGTCGCCTTGGGGCCGCTCACATCGACCGACAGGCTCTTTTGATATTCGAGATATTGCACCGATGCGGTGACGATCGGCCGGTGCAGCGTGCGCACCGCATCCGCCGCCGCGCGCGCCGCCTCGACACCGTGATCGGCGGCGCTGATGGTGTGCGAGCTGCGATCATAGCGCGCCTGCGCCGCATCGAAGCTGAGCGCGGTCTGCGCGGAAGCACCCGACGCACCAGCCGATATCAGCGCAACCGCGATCGGCCATCGCCCGATTCCTGCCATGCGCCCTGCCCCCGAAGCCATTGGTCGAGGGTAGCGCATACCAACGCGCCAAAGGCGACGCCATGTCTAAAAGCCAAGGCCTTATGTCAGCGCCTCGCCCCGCCCGACCGTCGCGCCCGCTGCGCGCGGATCGCCGCGACCAGCGCGCGGTGGCGGCTGCGCTCCACCCGCACGGAGGCAGCGACGCGCTTGCCCTGCACGATCAGCACCAGCCCGATCAGCGCCAGCCCAAAGGCCGGCAAAGCGAGCAGACTGCCGCCATCCAACCGATCGGCGAGCCCAATGCCAGCGGCGAACAGGAAGGCGACCGCCCCGACCCCGCGCCACGCCAGATCCCGCTGCGTCATGCCGCTACCGCCGGTTCGGCGATCAGCGTGCGCCCGGCGCATTCCACCGCATGCACGGCATCGCAACTGCACCCCGCCGCGCCGTGCCACAGCACGATGTCGGCGGGGAAATCGGCCTCGTCGCCAAGCGCGCTCGCCAGATCGCGCGTCTCGAAGGTCAGCCCGATCGCCGGATCGCGCACCCCGTTTGCCGCGACGCGCGCGCGCTCGACCAGCGCCTCGGCGTCATCGATGCCCAGCACCTCGATCGCGGTGAAGCCCAGCATCCGCGCATGCCGCGCCGCGCACAGCAGCAGCGTACCCGTGCCGCAATCGGTATCGATGATGCGCACGCTGCAGCGTTTCGTCGCCCGCAAGGCCGACAAGGCCGCGGCGACCGCGGGCCAGCGCGCATCGCGGCAACGAAAGCGGGGGGCTGTGGCCGCGCGACGCGGCTGCGTCCGCAAACGCCGCCGGGGGCCGCCAATGCTATGTTCGGGAAGGTGGGTCATGATGGCAGCGGAATGCACCCTCGTGCCGTAAAAAGTCCCCGGCGATCGCACCCCATTCCCGTGAAGAATCCATAAAGCGCGCCGATCGAAAGCCCCCACGCCGCCCGCGATTGACAATGCTGCAGTGCGGGAGCAATCGCCCGACGTCGGCCGAATCGCCGACACTCAGGATCAAACAAGCAAATGCCAAGCGACAGTAGTCGACAATATGCGCCGTCGGGGGCGCCCGGCCGAGCCTGATCCGATCAGTCTCGCCCCGGGTGGCCGTCGACGGCCGCCCGTGTGAGGTGAGACAATGCGTGAGATGCCCCAGATTGCCCGGGGTGTGCGGCCCTTTTCGCGCTACTGGCGCGTCACGACGCCGAGCTGGGCCGACGCCATCGCTTTCCTGCTGCTCGCCGGACTCGGCGTGCTCATCGTGCGTGGCGCCGAGGGCGTCGCGCAGCCGCTGTCGCAGCTCCGGCTCGATCCGGTCGCGCTCGATCCATGGAACCTGCCCGCTTATGCTCTGCGCACCACGCTGCGCATGTTTGCGGCGCTTGCCGCGTCGCTGGTCTTCACCTTCGTCGTCGCGACGCTCGCCGCCAAGAGCAAGCGCGCCGAGATGGTCATCGTGCCTGCGCTCGACATCCTGCAATCGGTGCCGATCCTAGGCTTCCTGACCTTCACCGTCACCTTCTTCATGGGGCTGTTTCCGGGGCAGCAATTCGGCGTCGAACTGGCGGCGATCTTCGCCATCTTCACCAGCCAGGCATGGAACATGGCGTTCAGCTTCTACCAGTCGCTGCGCTCGGTGCCGAGCGACCTGGAGGAAGTGTCGCGCGGTTTCGCGCTGTCGCCGTGGCGGCGCTTCATCCGCCTGGAACTGCCGTTCGCCACGCCGTCCTTGGTGTGGAACGCGATGATGTCGATGTCGGGCGGCTGGTTCTTCGTCGTCGCGTCCGAGGCGATCAGCGTCGGCAACACCCGGATCATGCTGCCCGGCATCGGATCGTGGCTGGCACTGGCAATCGACCGGCAGGATTTCCACGCGGTTGGCTGGGCCGTCGCCGCGATGGCGGTGGTGATCCTGCTCTACGACCAACTCGTCTTCCGCCCGGTCGTCGCCTGGGCGGATCGCTTCCGCTTCGAACAGACCGCCTCGCAGGACGGCCCGCAAAGCTGGGCCTATGACCTGTTCCGCCGCACCAAGTTGCTGCCGGTGCTGTTCGCCCCGTTCACCGCGCTCGGCCGCTTGCTGATGGCGGTCGACCGCCGCCCCGCCCGCGCCGGGCGATCCGAACGCCGCGAGACGCGCAGCCCGCTCGGCCAGATCCTGTGGCTGGCGCTGGTCGCCGCCGCTTTGCTCGCCGCCGCCTGGCTGGTGATCGGCTATGTCGCGCATCATCTGATGTGGCACGATGCCTTCACCGCCTTTGGCCTTGGCCTCATCACCATGGCGCGCGTGCTGGTGCTAATCGCGCTGGCGAGCCTTATCTGGGTGCCGATCGGCGTGTGGATCGGCCTGCGCCCGCGCTGGGCGGAACGGTTGCAGCCGGTCGCGCAGTTCCTCGCCGCCTTCCCCGCCAACGTGCTGTTCCCCTTCGCCGTGATCGCGATCGTGCATTGGCATTTGAACATCGACATCTGGCTGTCGCCGCTGATGGTGCTGGGCACGCAGTGGTACATCTTGTTCAACGTCATCGCCGGTGCCAGCGCCATCCCCAACGATCTGCGCGAGGCGGCGGGCATGTTCGGGGTCAGCCGCTGGCAATGGTGGCGCACGCTCGCCATCCCCGGCATCTTCCCATATTATGTCACCGGCGCGCTCACCGCTTCGGGCGGATCGTGGAATGCCAGCATCGTCGCCGAGGCGGTGTCCTGGGGCAGCGAGCGGCTCGAGGCGCACGGCCTTGGCACCTATATCGCCAGGGCCACCACCGCCGGAGATTTCCCGCGCGTGACGCTGGGCATCGCGGTGATGTCGATCTTCGTGATCGGCTTCAACCGCTTCCTGTGGCGGCCGCTTTATGCCTATGCCGACCGCCGCCTGCGCCTCGCCTGACCTTCGACCTTCAAGAGACTGGACCCGGACCATGGCCACCCTCGCCCGCACCGCCACCGCAAACACGCTGCTGAAAGTCGAACACCTCACCCACCGCTACGGCAAGGTCGGCAGCGGCGGTCTGCTCGTGCTCGACGATGTCGACCTGACGCTGCGCGAAAATGAAGTGGTCGGGCTGCTCGGCCGCTCGGGCTCGGGCAAATCGACGCTGCTGCGCTCGATCGCCGGGCTGATCCGCCCCGATGAAGGATCGATCGACTTCGTGCCGGACGAAAGCGGTGCCGCGCCCAGCGTCAGCATGGTGTTCCAGACCTTCGCGCTCTTCCCGTGGCTGACGGTGCTGCAAAATGTGGAACTGGGGCTGGAGGCGCAGCGCGTCCCCGCCGAGGAACGCCGCACCCGCGCGCTCGCCGCGATCGATTTGATCGGGCTCGACGGCTTCGAAAACGCCTACCCCAAGGAATTGTCGGGCGGGATGCGCCAGCGCGTCGGCCTGGCGCGCGCGATCGTCGTCAACCCCTCGCTGCTGCTGATGGACGAGCCCTTTTCCGCGCTCGACGTGCTCACCGCCGAGACGCTGCGCACCGATCTGCTCGATCTGTGGGCGGAAGGGCGCATGCCGATCAAGTCGATCCTGATCGTGACGCACAATATCGAGGAAGCGGTGCTGATGTGCGACCGCATCCTCGTCTTCTCGTCCAACCCCGGCCGCGTCGCCGCCGAGATCAAGGTCGATCTGCCACAACCGCGCGACCGGCTCGACCCGCCGTTCCGCGCCCTGGTCGATGACATTTATGCCCGCATGACCGCGCGCGCCGCACCCGAACCGGCGCGCGACGGCGTGTTCCCCGGCACCGGCATCCAGATGGTGCTGCCGCGCGTCTCGACCAATTCACTCGCGGGGTTGATCGAGGAAGTCGATGCCAGCCCGTTCAACGGCCGCGCGGCGATGGCCGATCTCGCCGACCAGCTCCAGCTCGAAATCGACGATCTGTTCCCGATGGCGGAAACGCTGCAATTGCTGCGCTTTGCCGAATTGCAGGGCGCGAATATCCAGCTCACCCCCTCGGCCCGCCGCTATGCCGAGGCCGATGTCGACACGCGCAAGGCGCTGTTCGCGCAAGCCCTGCTCGCGCACGTTCCGCTCGCGCAGCACATCAAGCGCATCCTCGACGAACGCGCCGGCCACGCCGCCCCCGCCCGCCGCTTCCGCGACGAACTCGAAGACCATATGTCGCCCGATTATGCCGAGGAAACGCTGCGCACGGTCACCCTGTGGGGCCGCTATGCCGAAGTCTTCGCCTATGACGAAGATGACGACCGCTTCTCGCTGGATGACGCGGTATGAGGGTGAGGAGGGGTGGTGCGAGAGGGCTCGCCGAGGTGAGGGTCCGGACTACCCGGTCAAGCGGATCGCACTAGCGACCAGCTTACGCCGTTCAGTGGTAAGCCGCAAATGGCCGCATATGCTAGGTTCTGCCATTCGCCTCGTCGGACTAAAGGAGGCTAAGTTGCTGGGGGGGCTCGTTGAGCGAGGCTCGAAACAGGTTCTGTTTCGTGGCTGCATTTCTGAAGAGCCGATAGGTCGAGATATTCGGGCGGCCCTTTACGAACTCGGCCAACCGCCGCTCCGCCTCAGGGATTAGAGGGCTCACCTGGTCGAAATCGAAGATGTCGATGTTGGCGCGGTCCGCGAGTTTCCTGACCGCGAAGGCCAGATGATATAAGCCCTCGACGATCCACGCAGATTCGATTTCCTGCTCCGCGACCAGCCTTGACGCCCTGCGCGCTTCCTGCAGCTTGGCGCGGCGATGCTTCTCGATTTCGGTATAGAGGCCCCACACCGCTATCACGCGCTTCGCATCCATCTCCGAAGGATCGAATACCAGCGGGAAATACTCTCCGAATATTCGATCCGAAGCCGTCTTCGCCTTATCGGGCTCAGCGCGCACGTAGGCTAACCAGACCTGCCCTAGCTTCAGGGCATCTATGCGCCTGCTTTCGTCGATCTTGTAATGCTGGTCGCGCTTTCGATCCAGATGCCACCCGTGATTCAGCAGCGACGCCTCGAGGCGGACGAGCACGGGATCGTTCGATCTCAGGTCACGGCTCCGTATCGGAGTCTGGCTGTTCGTTGCCTCCGCGACCTTCGCATAGAGGCTCTTGTCCTGCGTCTCAATAATGCGGACGAGAAGCCGAACGCGCTGCACGGAAGCGAAGCTGGTTCGTGACGCCTGGAAGAGCGCGTGCGACGTCTGACCACCGTTTACCACCTGAGGGTTCAGAAGGCGCAAAGGCGCATTCTTGAAGCCAGGCTGATAGCTAAACCGTTCGCAGACAATCGTAATGCCGTTGTTAAAATACCAGAACATGCCGGCTTCGTTGGACACGGCGGTATCGTAGATGCGCCGATTTATGTCGTTCTGTTCACCGAGGTAGACGCGGACGTTCTCCTCAAACAGATCGGGATCGAGCTGCGTTGGCTTGGTGGGATCTGTCAGCGCCGCAATAAACTCGTCGCCGCAGACCGTCCCGATGACAGCCCGTACGTTGCCGTCCGTGCGCTCATATACTTGCTCCTCTACGATCCGAAGGTGGATCTCCCGTTCTGTTGCTGTCCGGTGCGAGACCGTATCAGACAGGGAATCGAGATCGGCCTCGTGGAGCTGGAAGAACTTGAACCGGGCAAGCGATGATTCAAAGCGAGCCTTGTGGTCGGGGATGAGCCGCTCCCCATTCGAGCAAAGGTGAACTTCGACCTGACATGCCCCCGAATTCACGAAGTCCCAAATGTCCAACACCTTCTGCCGCAGCAGCGGATTGCATGTGTCGAGAAAGCCGTCGACCTGTCCGAAGCAGTCCCCGATGAAGGAAAGGAGCTTGTCAATCTCCGTAGATGGAAAGTTGCGGTTGCTGCCATTAAATTTGCTGTGACATTTAAACTGGAAGAGATGGATTACACGGCGCCCGAAGCGCTCGTCGAGATAGACCGCGTCAACGCCCCTGTCCTCCCCTCCATCGGTGATCGATCCCCTCGCTTCATCGAAGTCGATGCGCAATAGGGATGTCACGCAGAGAAGGGAGAATGCTTCCCGCCGGGTTTCGAGATTGAGAGTCTTCTCAATCTGAGCGGCAGCCGCGTCTACGTTTCCCCAGTCAAGAAGTGTTGCCATGGAATACCTCTTGCCCTGTGGCTCCGCCCGGTTCAACCTTTCCGCCGATATGGCGCGTTAGCCGCCACGACGGGCTCCCCTGCACGGTGCCGAAAGGCGCCAGACAGCACCCTGCCACGCCGGCCGTTGTCGGCCAGGGCTGGACGCTCACCTCGAAGTGATAACCAATTGCCCGAACCAGAAGCGACCACACATTAACGCCGCCTCGACAGGGGATAACGCTATATGGACCGAAAAATAACCCATTTACAAACACCAATTAATCGTATATTAGACATCACCGTCTCCACTAAGACAGGCGAATGCGATTGAAAGGAAAACCAAGTGGGAAGAATAACTGTTCGAGAATTTGAACAAAAAGTTCGCGAGAAGGAAGAAGTTACCTTAGTAATCAGGGCACCTAGCGGTACAATGGTCGAAGATTATGATTTCGACAGATGCGCTGCCTCAGGGACATCTATCAGCAGTTGGCTTGAGACGCGCGTTAAACCACGCGTTGGTGAATTTGAATACGACGTAGTAAGTCCAGATTATGTTGTTTCGACGCCGCATGGCAGGACAAAAATGGGCACTCTACGGGAAAAATATGAGAGATAATGCTTTTCTGCGGGCCCCGCCCCGGTAGCAATGGCGGGTCCCTCTGCCAATTCTGATCATCAAACATCCTCGACCCGGAACTATCCTCAACTGCCCCAATCAGGGAACTGCCGCTTCGTCCTACTCACGGTCGATCCAAAAATAGCCCTGCCGCCGCCATCTTACCCGTCATCGGAGGGCCCCACCCACCCCACCAACAAAATCGCACACCCCGCTCGTGCGTCCGCGCGTGGCTTCGCTATAGCGCCCCCGATGACTCTCCTCGAACCGCATCTGAACGACCTGAAGGCGCTCGACTCCGCCGCTCGGCTCCGCCGCCTGCAACCGCGCACCGGGCTGGATTTTTCGTCCAACGATTATCTCGGCCTCGCCCGCGCGCAGCGCTTACGCAACGCGGTGGCGGCGGCGCTGGCGCGCGGGGTTTCGATCGGGTCGGGCGGGTCGCGGCTGCTGCGCGGCAACGATCCCGAGCATGAAGCGCTCGAAGCCGAGGCCGCGGCCTTTTTCGGCAGTGAAGCGGCGCTGTTCTTCTCCAGCGGCTATGCCGCCAATGCCGCCTTGCTGTCCACGCTGCCGCAGCGCGGCGACCTGATCGTCCATGATGCGCTGATCCATGCCAGCGCGCATGAAGGCATGCGCCTCGCCCGCGCCGAAAGCGTCGCCACGCCGCATAATGACGCGGGCGCGGTCGATCAGGCGATTGCCGAGTGGCGGCGGCGCGGCGGCACGGGTCGGGCGTGGATCGCGGTCGAAAGCCTCTACAGCATGGATGGCGACCGCGCCCCGCTCGCCGATCTGGCGGCGGTCGCGGCGCGGCACGCGGCGATGCTGCTGATCGACGAGGCGCACGCGACCGGCGTGTTCGGCCCCGACGGGCGCGGCCTCGCCGCCGATCTGGAGGGTGCCGAAAACGTCATCACCTTGCGCACTTGCGGCAAGGCCTTGGGCTGCGAAGGCGCCTTGCTGTGCGGCCCGCGCACGATGCGCGATTTTCTGGTCAATCGCGGGCGCGCCTTCATCTTCTCGACCGCGCCCTCCCCACTCATGGCAAGCGCGGTGCGCGAAAGCCTGCGCATCCTCGCCGACGAGCCTGAGCGCCGCGAGCGGCTGAGCGCGCTCACCGCCTTTGCCGAGCGCACGCTCGCCCCCTGCGGCGTCACCCCGACCGGATCGCAGATCCTGCCGCTGGTGATCGGCGCGGACGCGCCCACCATGCGGCTGGCGGCGGCGCTGCAGGCCGCCGGTTTCGATATTCGCGGCATCCGCCCGCCCACGGTGCCGCCCGGCACCGCGCGGCTGCGCGTGTCGCTCACCCTCAACGTCGGCGAAGCGGAAATTGCCGCGCTGGCGGAGACGCTGTTGGAGTTGATGTAAGTGAACCCCGAAACAATCGTCATCACCGGCACCGACACCGATGTCGGCAAGACCGTGTTCGCCGCCGCGCTGACCGGTGCGCTGAGCGCCCACTATTGGAAGCCGGTGCAGGCCGGGCTAGACCCCAGCGCCGACCGCGACAGCGTCGCCACGCTCTCGGGCGTGCCCGCATCGCACATCCTGCCCGAGGCCTATCGCCTCGCCACCCCCTGCTCGCCCCACCGCGCCGCCGAAATCGACGGCGTGACCATCGACCCGCTGCGGCTGACCCCGCCCGAGGTGAACGGCCCGCTGGTGGTGGAGGGTGCCGGCGGCGTGATGGTGCCGGTGACGCGCGATCTGGTCTTTGCCGATCTGTTCGCGCGCTGGGGCTGCCCGGTGGTGCTGGTCGCGCGCACCACGCTCGGCACGATCAACCACAGCCTGTTGTCGATCGAGGCGCTGCGCCAGCGCGGCGTGCCCATCCTCGGCATCGCCTTTGTCGGCGACGAACACCCCGACAGCGAAGCGACCATCGCGCAACTGGGCGGCGTGAAGCGGCTCGGGCGCTTGCCCCGGCTCGACCCGCTAACTGCGGAGACGCTGGCCGCGGCCTTTGCCGCCCATTTCAACGTGGCCGATTTCCAATGAGCAATTCCCCGATCTGGCACCCCTTCACCCAGCACGGCCTTGGCGAGCCGATCCCGCTCGTCACCCACGGCGAAGGCGCGGCGCTGTTCACCGAGGACGGCCGCCGCATCATCGACGGCATTTCCTCCTGGTGGGTGACGACGCACGGCCATTGCCACCCGCGCATCATGGCCGCGATTGCCGATCAGGCAGGCAAGCTCGACCAGATCATCTTTGCCGGCTGGACCCACGAACCCGCCGAGACGCTCGCACGCGGGTTGCTGGAGATCATGCCGCCCGCGCTCACCCGTATCTTCTTCTCGGATTCGGGCTCGACCAGTGTCGAGGTCGCGCTGAAGATGGCGCTCGGCTTCTGGGCCAATCGCGGCGCGGCGCGCCACCGCATTCTGGTGATGCAGCACAGCTATCATGGCGACACGATCGGCGCGATGTCGGTCGGCGCGCGCGGCGTGTTCAACGCGCCTTACACGCCCTTGCTGTTCGACGTCGGCACCATCCCCTACCCCGCCGCCGGGCATGAACAAGCCATGCTCGATGCGCTGGAGGCCGCGTGCCGCTCCGCCCCCGCCGCGTTCATTGTCGAGCCGCTGGTGCTGGGCGCGGGCGGGATGCTGTTCTACCCCGCCTGGGTGCTGGCCGAGATGCGCGCGATCTGCGCCCGCCACGGCGTATTGTTCATCGCCGATGAAGTGATGACCGGCTGGGGCCGCACCGGCACGCTGCTGGCGTGCGAACAGGCGGGTGTCGTCCCCGACATCCTCTGCCTGTCCAAGGGCCTGACCGGCGGCGCGGTGCCGCTGGCGGTTACAATGGCGAGCGAGGGCGTCTACGAAGCGCATCTCTCGCCCGACCGCGCGCGGATGTTCTTCCATTCGTCCAGCTACACCGCCAACCCGATCGCCTGCGCCGCCGCCAACGCCAACCTCGCCATCTGGCGCGAGGAACCCGTGCGCGACCGCATCGCCGCACTCGCCACGCGGCAACGCCAGCGGCTTGACGCCCTCGCCACACACCCCGGCTTTGCCAACCCGCGCGCGCTCGGCACGATCGCGGCGGTGGATATCGAAGATCGTGAGGATGCAGGCTATCTCTCGCACCGCGCCCCCGCCCTGCTTGCGCATTTTCGCGAGCGCGACCTGTTGCTGCGCCCACTCGGCAATACGGTCTATGTGATGCCGCCTTATTGCATCGACGACGCCGATCTCGACCGGATATATGCGGGGATAGCGGACGCGGCGAAAGCAACGGCTGACCCCGGATAGGCCCTCGATCCGTTAGGGCAGGAAGCGTCAAATGACGTTGGGAATCGCCAATATGCGCGCGGACATCGCGCGCATCAGGCGCAGACCGTTTCTGTCAGGAGCCCGCGCGATGAACGCCGCAATTCCGCAAAGCCCGATGCCGCCGCTGCTGGCCGACGCCGTTGCGGCAACCGCAGCCGCGAGCTGATCCATCACGCCGATCCGCGCCTTGATGCTGGGCATGCCAAAGCCGATCTTCTAATCTCGACCGGTGATCCACCTGCCGGATCAAGCAAATCGGATGAAACGCCATGACCGTTCGCTTTTTGAAGTCTGCCGCAGTGATCGCCAGCCTGGCCGTCGCACCGGTCGCTTACGCCCAGAGCGCAGCCCCCACGGCGGCCTCCACTCCGGCCGATTTCTACAAGATGAAGCTCGGCCATTTCACCATTGTCGCGCTGTCCGACGGCACGATCGCCCTGCCCACCGATCAATTGCTGGTCGAGCGGACGCCGGGCGAAGTGAAGACGATCCTGGCAGCCGCCAACGCGCCCACCCTCCAGACGACCTCGGTCAACGCCTATCTGATCGACACGGGGTCGCGCCGTATTCTCGTCGATAGCGGCAGCGGCAGCTATTTCGGCCCTTCGCTGGGGCGCGCGATCACCGCGCTGAAGGCGGCCGGCTACAAGCCCGAGGATATTGACGAAGTGCTGATCACGCACTTGCATCCCGACCATGTCGGCGGCCTCGCGGTCGGCGGCGCGCGCGTCTTCCCCAATGCGACGATCCGCATGGCGCAATCGGAATACGACTTCTGGCTCGACAAGGGTAACCTGACCAAGGTCGACGGTTCGGTCCAATCGTCCTTCGACGCGGCAGCCGCTTCGCTCGCGCCCTATAGCGCAGCAGGCCGCGTCAAGCCGTTCCGGGCGGGCGAGACGATCGATACCGGTGTGACGGCGGTGTCGCTGCCCGGGCACACGGCGGGACACACCGGTTACCGCGTCGAGAGCGACGGCAAGACGCTGCTCATCTGGGGCGACGTGATGCACGTGGCGGTAGTGCAGTTGAAGGACCCTGCGGTGACCATCAAGTTCGACCTGTCGCAGGCCGACGCCTCCCGCTCGCGCGCCACGATCATGGCCGACGCAGCGAAGCGCCACTATCTGATCGCGGCGGCACACCTGCAATTCCCTGGCATCGGGACGCTCAGCAAGTCGGCGCAGGACTGGCAATGGACGCCCGTTCCGGCCACGCCCCCCGCCAGCGCGCAATAGTCGGAACGCCGCGGCACCGGCCGATCGCATTTTCCCGGCGCAGCATGGTGGCAACCTCCGGAGAGCCACCATCTCGCCCCACCAACGGAGACTATCATGGCCTATGTAACCAGCGCAGACGGCACCCAGATCTATTATAAGGACTGGGGCCCCAAGGATGCCCAGCCGATCGTTTTCCACCACGGCTGGCCGCTGTCGTCGGACGATTGGGACGCGCAAATGCTGTTCTTCCTGGCCAATGGCTACCGGGTGGTCGCGCATGACCGTCGCGGGCATGGGCGATCCGAGCAGTCGGTCGGTGGTCATGACATGGACCATTATGCCGCCGACGCCTCCGCCGTCGCCGAGCATCTCGATCTGAAAAATGCGGTGCATATCGGCCATTCGACCGGCGGCGGCGAAGTCGCGCGCTATGTCGCGAAGTTCGGCCAGCCGCAGGGCCGCGTCGCCAAGGCCGTGCTGGTCAGCGCAGTCCCGCCGCTGATGCTGAAGACCGACGCCAATCCCGGCGGCACGCCGATCGAGGTGTTCGACAGCTTCCGCAGCGCGCTTGCCGCCAATCGCGCAGCCTTCTTCCACGATGTCGCGGCGGGGCCATTTTACGGCTTCAATCGCGATCACGAAACGACGATCCAGGCCGTGATCGACAATTGGTGGCGCCAGGGCATGATGGGTAGCGCGCAAGCCCATTATGAAGGCATCAAGGCCTTTTCCGAAACCGACCAGACCGAGGACCTGAAGGCCATCACCGTCCCCACGCTGGTGCTGCAGGGCGATGACGATCAGGTCGTGCCCTATACCGATGCCGCGCTGCTGCAGGTGAAGCTGCTGCAAAACGGCACGCTGAAGATCTATGAGGGCTATCCGCATGGGATGCTGACCACCCATGCCGATGTCATCAACCCCGATCTGCTCGCCTTCGTGCGCGCCTGAGCTCCTGGGTTGATCACACGGGTGGACGATCGACGACCAGCGATCGACGATCGTCCACCCGCGCTCCGGCCGCGCTATTGCGGGAGCGTAACGGATCGGGCATCGCGACGGCCGTGACAGACACCGTGACCCGAACAGCATCCCCTTGCCCATGAGCGGCCGCGTCCGCGTCCTGTTGCTCGCGGCGCTCATGGCGTTGGTGCTACCATGGTTCCCGCCGGTCGCCGCGCAGGGGCCAAGTCGAGCGCCCGAACAATTCCATCACAGCAGCTGGACAATCGAGGATGGCGCACCGCCCGATATCTGGGCGATCGCACAGACGGCGGACGGTTTCCTGTGGCTAGGCACCGGCGGCGGCCTCTATCGATTCGACGGGATCCGCTTCGAGGAAATCCGTCCGCGCGTCGGCAAGCTGCCCAGCCGCAACATCACCGCCTTGCTGGCTACTCCAGACGGCGACCTGTGGCTTGGTTTCTACAATGGCCAAATCGCTCGTCTACGGGACGGAACGCTAACCCGCTTCGGTGCGGCCAATGACTCGGTCGACCGTTTGATACGCGGTCCCGATGGGACGATTTGGGCGGCCTTCTGGCGCGGCCCCAGGCACCTTGCGCGCTTCGACGGTGCGCGGTGGCACTGGATTCCCGCCGACCGCCGGATTGTCCCCGGCAAGCTTGGCAGCGTGGTCGCGGCGCATGACGGCACGATCTGGGCGACCACCGACCGACAAATCCTGCGTCTCGGACCCGGTGAGCGTGTCCTTACCCCCGTAGCATGGGCCCGACCGGGCGACAGTCTGGTCGGAACGCACAATGGCGGTGTCGCCCTCGCCCGGGCTGGCGTGTCGCGCCTTGGCAAGCCATTCGATCGAGAGCCGCTGCCCGGGCTGGAACCGCTCTCGCTGCCGCAAGGCACGCCCGGCATCAAACGCGCCCTGATCGATCACCAAGGCGCGATCTGGTGGACGGGCGGGAATGGCGGTGTCAGCCGCCTGCTGCCCCCTGCCGTCGGCACATCCGCCCGCGTCGAACATTGGGAAGATCGGCAAGGCCTGAGCGCCAATGCCGCGGTCCCGCTGTTTGAGGATCGCGAGGGCGCGATCTGGGTCGGCACCAATCTGGGACTGGACCGCTTTCGGCGCGCGCGCGTGGTGCGAGCCGATGCCTTTGGCCCCTCCCCTTACAAAGCCTATCTGCAGACCGCGCTGGCCGATGGGACGATCTATGTCGTCACCCGCACGCAAACGCTGTCGCGCGCCGCAAGCGATGGCTCGCTCCATCCCGTGTTGCACCTGGCCTTCGGCCCGGCAATGATCGCTGCCGATGGCAATCGGCTGATCGTCGAACAACGCGGCAGGCTTTTCGGCTTGCAACGCGATCGATTGGTCACGCTGGGTTTGCCTGCGCTCCCCGGCAAGGTGTTGACGTGGTCGCGTGACGGCCACGGGACCCCGACGATTGCCGTGCGCGGGCAAGGCGTGCTGCAACCCTACCGGGGTGGATGGCGGATGCTCCCCATCACAGGTGTTCCGACGGTCGACCGCAGGCTCGAAATCCCGTTCATCGGACCGGTCGGCCGTTGGTTCTACGCCGATGACCGCCTGATCGGGTGCGTAGGCACGGTATGCAAACCGATTGCAGCAGACGTCAATATCGGCAGGGTCAACATCGTCGTGCCAAGCGATACGGGCCAGGGGCCGGTGCTCGTCGGGGGCGACAGCGGCCTCGCCATCGGGAGTGGCGACCGGTTTCGCAGTTTGACATCGGATCGCTTTCCCGTGCTCGTCGGCATCACCGGCATAGCGCGCGGCGCGCGGGATATCGTGTGGATCAGCGGGCTGCGCGGCGTTCTGCAAACGACGCAAGCGGCGCTCACCAGCGCGCTGTCCAACGGACGACCATTGGCCTACCGCCTGTTTACAATGGCGGACGGCGTACCGGGGGCCGCACAGCAGGATGCAAGCTACTCGACCGCAATTCGCAGCGGAGACGGACGGATCTGGCTTGCTGCCAGCCACGGCATTGCCTGGATCGACCCCGGTCGCCTGGAACCCAATGCTGCCCCCCCGCCAGTGCTGATCCGTTCGGTCACTGCCGATGGCAAGGAGGTTGCGCCCGCAGCACAGATTGCGATCCCAGCCGGCACGCGGCGCGTGCAAATCGATTATGCCGCGCTCAGCCTGCTCGATCCGGATCGCGTGCAATTTCGCTACCGCTTGACGGGCGTCGATGAGGATTGGGTCGATCCCGGCTCGCGGCGCCAGGCAACGTACACCAATGTCGCGCCGGGGCATTGGACCTTCCAAGTGATCGCCGCCAATGCCGACGGAGTCTGGAACCAGCGCGGAGCCTCGATCGAGCTGACGGTAGCGCCCACCTTTTACCAGACGTGGCTCTTCCGACTGGCGGTAGCAGCCACCGCGTTGCTGCTGCTTGCCGCGCTGTACCGCATCCGCAAACGGGCGATCGAGGATCGCACGCGCAGGCTGATCGCGGCGCAGGTCGCCGAGCGCGAACGGATCGCGCGCGAGTTGCACGACACGCTGCTGCAAGGCATGCAAGCGATGATGCTGCGGTTCCAGGCCGTCGGCAACATAATGGCACCGGGTAGTCGCGCGCACCGCATGCTTGAGTCGGCCCTGGAACGGGGCGACGACGTCTTGCTGGAAGGGCGCGATCGCGTGCTCAACTTACGGACGGAGAGCAGCGCGACGCTGCAGGCGGCGCTGCAAGCAATGGCCTGTCAGATCGGCGATGGTCTTTCGATCGAAATTATCGAGCATGGCCTGCCCCGCAAACTCTGCGACCCGATCATCGATGAGCTGGCGGCGATCGCGCGCGAAGCCCTCACCAACACGCTGTGGCATTCGCAAGCAACCCAGGCGATCGTTTCGCTCGACTTCGCGCGGTGGGTATTGCGCCTGTCCATTCGCGACAATGGCTGTGGCTTTAGCGACAGGATCCTCGCCCAGGGCGCGAAACCGGGCCATTTCGGCCTGCCTGGCATGCGCGAGCGCGCCGACAAGCTGGCCGCCGCGCTGACCCTGTCCAATCTCGAAAGTGGCGGGGCCGAGGTGGTCGTCACCGTTCCGGGGCGGATCGCTTATGCCCGGCCCCGCTCGGTCATCCAAAGGGCGACCAATGCGGTGGTTGCCTGGATCCTGCGCCTGCGCGGGTCCTTCCGCCGGGAACGCCATTCGTAAAGCATCGCTGCCGGGCGCCATCACGCCATCGCACGGAAGAAACAGACTATTTCCTTGACCTTCGCCGCACGGCACTACGCACGATAACGCCAAAACACCGCATTTTTGTACAAGCTATTCGGCTGTTGCGCACCCATTCTCCGCCGCACCGGGCCTTGTTCGCTTACCGGTAGCCCCACCTCCAGAACCTTTCCCGATCGCGTGAGTTTCCTATATGGACGACCCGACATCCTCGAACGACGCGATGCCGATCGGCGAATGGGCGGGGGTTGGCATTGCCGTCGCGCCGACCGATGCCGTCACCGCCGCAGTCGATTTGGCCGCAGCTGGGGTGTTCACGCACGAGTTGTCGCCAGATGGCGCGGTCGGCGGCCTGCGCCACCTCGACAAGGCTGTCGGCGGTGCGGTGATGCGGTTGCGCGGCGATGGCGTGTTCAGCGCCGCCCCTGGCGAGATCCTGGCGCTTTCGACGCCGCGCTTGCCCGTAGCCGCCTCCACCATTCTGCTTGTCGGCATGGGCGATCCCGAATCATGGTCGCCCGCCGTTCTGGAAACGGCGATGAGCGCAGCGACGAGTGAAGCGCTGCGACGGGGTGCCGTATCCGCATCGTTTGCACCGAGCTTGCTCGATAGCGGTATTGCGGTCGTCGACTCCGCCGGAGTGGCGATGGCGATGCTCAGAGGCCTGCTGGCCGCGCTGAACGCCTATCCGGTCCGTTTCGATCTCAAGCTGTGGATCTTCTGCACCGGGGCCGCGCACCTGACCGCCACCCATGCTGCATTCGTGCGCGCTTATGCCGACCTTGCCCGGGCCTGATGCCGCTTCGGCAAGCCCCTTGAACAACGGGACAAGAGCGCCGATCATGCGCTCGCCTCCTCACCCTGGAACCGTTTGTCTGCCGCTCTCCTCGCCGATCCGTATTCTCGTCGTCGACGACCACCCGTTCCTGCGCGAAGGCGTGCGTGCGGTCGTCGAGACGCAAGCCGACATGCGGGTGGTGGGCGAGGCCGATAGCGGTGCCGACGCGGTTGTTCGATATCGCGAATTGCTGCCGGACATCGTCTTGATGGACTTGCAACTACCGGGTCTGAGCGGCGACCAGGCGATCGCCGCGATCCGGGAACGCTCACCCAAGGCGCGCATCATCGTACTGACCACCTATTCCGGCGACGCCCATGCGCTGCGCGCCCTGCGCGCCGGGGCGGCGGGGTATCTGCTGAAGAACAGCTTGCGCAAGGAATTGCTGCAGGCAATCCGGTCGGTTCATGCCGGCGGCAAGCATCTCGACGCCGATGTCGCCACCGACATCGCGCTCCATCTGGTCGCGGACGCCCCCAGCGAACGCGAAATCAGCGTTCTTTCGCTTGCCGCCCAGGGCAATTCCAACAAGCAGATCGCGGCCAAACTCGGCGTATCCGAAGACACCATCAAAGCGCATATGAAGGCGATCTTCGCGAAACTGGGCGCATCTGATCGCACCCACGCCGTAACGATCGCCGCCAAACGTGGCCTGATCGACCTGTAGCGCAAGCGTAACCCGGCCCCACCCGAAAGGGGGGCATTCTGGCTACCCCTTAGGGATTATCACTCTCGCGCCAGCGGCTTACGCTGCCCCCATGCTGCTTAGCGACCCTCGAAGCCATGAGCCTTCCGGTGCTTGCACAGGCGGACTTTGGTCTTCCAACCCCGCCGAACTGATCGATTACGCGCGCCGTACCATCGAACATGATCCGCACGCAGCGCGCCGCTATCTGGATCGACTGGCGCTGGTGCTTGGCAACGGCGAACCGCGGCCGATCGAGGATCTTCTCGTCCCCGCGCTTCCCGTCGAAGCCAATGCCAGCTCCATCACGCGGGGCGGTCTCGCGCCCTGGCAGTTGCAGCGCGTAAGCGACTATGTCGAGGAGCGCCTTGGCGACACCATCGTGCTGGACGGCTTGGCTGCGGTCGTGCGCCTCAGCACCGGCCACTTTTGCCGCGCCTTCAAGGTCACCGTGGGCGAGACCCCACACGCCTTTCTGATACGCCGCCGCATTCGGCGCGCCCAAACGCTCATGCTCACCACCAAGGAATCCTTGAGTCACATCGCCTGCACCTGCGGGCTCACCGACCAGGCGCATCTTACCCGCCTGTTCCGGCGCATGGTCGGCGACACGCCGCTTTCGTGGCGGCGCACCTGGGCCCACATGTTCGAACGGGGTGAGCTCAACGCCGCTGCTGCCTGATTCAGGATAAGGCCTAAAAGCCGCCACAGCCCCGTCGCGAGACCGGCTCCGCGCGCAACGATCTTAAAAGCAGATGGTCCTCAGGCCTTTACCCGCCCGCGACCCGCCAGGTGAGACGAAATCCCGATCTTTGAAGTTTATCTTTACAGTTTAACTTCAAATATCTAAAGGCACCGATATGTCAGCACCGACACCCGATTCCGACATCGCCCAGGCAACGCAACTGGCGCACGATCTTCGCGGGTTGATGGGAAAGCTCAAACGTCGGCTGCGCGAACAATCGAATGTCGGCGACCTGACCCCATCGCAAACCGCCGTGCTGCTTCGTATCGAGAAGGATGGGCCCGCCACGACATCGCACCTTGCACGAGCGGAAGGGATGCGACCGCAGTCAATGGGGGCGGTCATTGCCGCGCTGGAAGAGGCTGGTCTGGTACAAGGCGCGCAGGACCCACGCGATGGACGACAAACGCTGCTGTCGCTGACCGACGCCTGTCGGCAATGGGTCGCTGCGGGTCGCGCGGCACGGCAGGACTGGTTGTTCCACAAAATCGAGGCGCGGCTTTCCCCGCAAGAACAGGGCCAGCTGGCGGCAGCCATCGCCCTGCTCCAGCGCCTCGTCGATGACTGAACAGGCATTCGCAAAGGGATACCCATGGCACTGACCACGCTCGACCCGAAGACTGCTTTGATCGTCGTCGATTTGCAGAAGGGCATCGTCACCTACCCTGTCGTCCATTCGATCAAGCAGGTCATCGACCGCAACCGTGCGTTGATCGAGGCATTCCGCGCGCGCGGATTGCCGGTGGCGCTGGTCAATGTCACCGGCGGGGCACCGGGGCGAACCGAGCGGCCGCAGCGCGACATGAGCGCATTGCCGGCCGATTTCGCCGACCTTGTCCCCGAACTCGGTCTCCAGCCGAGCGATATCCTCGTCACCAAACAGAGCTGGGGTGCCTTCGCCGGTACCGATCTGGACCAGCGACTGAAGGCGCTGGGCGTTACACAGGTCGTCATCTGCGGCATTGCCACCGCCACCGGCGTCGAGGCCACGGCGCGCCAAGCGTATGAGAACGGC
This sequence comes from Sphingomonas sp. TF3, assembly GCF_003985085.1. Classification (NCBI taxonomy): domain Bacteria; kingdom Pseudomonadati; phylum Pseudomonadota; class Alphaproteobacteria; order Sphingomonadales; family Sphingomonadaceae; genus Sphingomonas; species Sphingomonas sp. TF3. The sequence goes on from NZ_RWKS01000016.1 coordinate 90,463, forward strand.
TTTAACGTCACGCTCGCCATCGACGCGATGAGCGACACCCGCCCCGAGGCCCACGATTACAGCATCCGCAATGTGTTTCCCCGGTTGGGCGAGACGGGGTGCACCGATGACATCCTCTCTCACCTGGAAAGGTGCTGCTGATGACATGGCTTCACCTCCTGTCCTACTTCTTCGGCGGTGCCTTTCTGGCGAACGCGATCCCGCATTGGGTGAGCGGCGTCACCGGGCGGCCGTTCCAGAGCCCGTTCGCCACGCCGCGAGGCGAAGGGCTGTCCTCCTCTACTGTGAATTTGCTGTGGGGCTTTGCCAATCTGGTCCTGTCCTATCTGCTGGTATGCCGGGTCGGCACCTTCGACCTGCGTGACACGCTCCAGGTGACCGCCTTTGGCCTCGGAATGCTGGCGCTCGGCTTGTTCTGCGCGTGGCATTTCGGCCGCTTCCACGGAGGCAACGCGCCGGAGCAGCCATGAGCGCGCCCGGAACCCAGGTCTTCCGATCGCTCGGCACCTTCAACTACCGCGTCTGGATCACCGGGTCTTTCGTTTCCAATGTCGGCACGTGGGTGCAACGCACTGCACAGGACTGGCTGGTGCTGACCATCCTCACGCATCACAGCGCCGCCGCAGTCGGCATCGTGATGGCGCTCCAGTTCGCGCCGCAGTTCCTTTTGCTCCCCTGGACCGGCTCGGCTGCCGATCACCTCGACCAGCGCACGTTGCTGATCGTCACACAGGCAACGATGGGCAGTCTGGCCCTGGCGCTCGGCATACTCACCGTCAGCGGTGCCGTCCAACTGTGGCACGTCTATGTGTTTGCCTTCGCGTTCGGCTGCGCGGCCGCGTTCGACGCACCGGTGCGACAGGTTTTCGTCGCGCAACTGGTGGGGGATACGCATCTCGCCAACGCGGTTGCGCTGAACTCGACCGCGTTCAACGCCGCCCGCATGATCGGTCCGGCGATATCGGGCATCGTCATCGCAGCCGTCGGAACCGGTTGGGCCTTCCTGTTAAACGGCGCGTCTTTCGTCGCGGTGCTGATCTCGCTCGCTGGCCTGCGCACGGCCGAGCTGCATGTGCGACCTCGGGCAACACGAGTAAGCGGAAGCTTTGTCCAGGGCCTTCGCTATGTCCAGGCGCGCCGCGATCTCAGGGCGATGCTGTTGATGCTGCTGCTGATCGGGACGTTCGGCCTGAACTTTCCCATCTTCATCTCCACCATGGCCGTCGGCGTGTTCCACGCCGATGCGCGCGCCTACGGCCTGTTGTCCTCGATCATGGCGATCGGGACCGTTGCAGGCGCATTGCTCAGTGCCGGGCGGCAGCGTCCGGGCTTCACCGCGCTGCTGGCGGGCGCAGCCGTCTTCGCGGTGGGATGCGCCCTGGCCGCGATCGCGCCGACCTATTGGCTCTTTGCCGCTGCTTTGGCGGTGACGGGTGCCGCCGCCCTGACCTTCACCAACACCAGCAACAGCCTGATGCAATTGTCGACCGAGCCAACCATGCGTGGGCGCGTCATGGCGCTGCGGGTTGGTGTCGCCTTGGGTGGAACGCCGATCGGTGCGCCGATCGTGGGATGGGTCGCGGACCATCTCGGCCCGCGCTGGGCACTGGGCGTCGGCGCGGCCTCCGGCCTCGCCGCCGTGATCGTTGCAATGCTGTTTCTGGCGAACGACCGAACCCCAGCGGGGCGATCTCCACCGTCGCTTCCGGAAGGATCGTCGGAAGCATCAGCCGCATAATGCTGAACGGCACGGCCGACTTTGGCGCGCCTGTTCAGCGCGCAAGCAACCGGTCACCCCCGATGCTGCCGCCGAGCTCCGCGCGTCATTCCCATTCGATTGTTTCCTGCCCTCATAACGATTTGAATTTACTAGGCAAAAAATTTTTCACGACTCCCTATACCGTCAGCCAATCCGTCAAAACCTCGCGCTCCTGAAAACATTGGATTTTTCGGCTGCTTTCGCGAAACGCACCTTCCGCCATCTATCGCCGAACACGGTGCAGGAAGCCCACCCAACATCGATCAAGTCCGCCCCGCCGTCTGCACGCTACAGTACGATGGGTCATCGCCCATACCTCACTGGCTATACCGTCATCGCAGCCCAAAGCTATTCAACTCCCGCTCAGAGATTTAGATCTCGCACGGCGACGAACGCCCGGTTCGTTTCGGCAGCACGGCGTTCCTTCGCTTCTAAAACCGCGATCAATGAGACCTTGCGCGAGAGGACCTCATAGAGGTCGAGCCCGTCAGCGCATATCAGATTGGTTTGCCGCCCACGCGAGAACGCTTCGAGCCCCTCGGTCGTGAAGCCAGAATTGCTAACGAACAGTCCACGCGACCACGACGCCTTTCCGCCGACTTTGCCCGAAAAGGTCATCAGATCGGCGAAGCCAATCTGAGGCCCGTGCCATTTCGCTTCCACCAGATAGGTCTGTCCATGCAGCTTGAAACTGCCATCGATCTGCTCGCCGACGAGACGGAACGAGCCGCGCGGCGCGAGCCCAAAGCCGGCGAACAGCTCGTTGAGGAAGCCTTCGAATCGCAGACCTCGCGTCTGCGGGTCGAGCTTGGTGATCTCAACGAGCAGCGTCGCGAGTTCCTGGGCCTTTGCCTCACTCAAAGTCGAAGACGCCTGCGGCGCAGGTTCCCCCGCCTTCGCCGAGCCGAAGCTGCTGAGGAAGCTTGAATCAAGCAACTCGGGGATTTTGAACTGGACGCCCGGAAGGAGAATGTTCAGCCGATCAATTTCTTCGCGGCTCAGGGGATTTCCCTTACCGCGCCGGTAGGTCATCGCCTGTCGGACGATCGCCACGATTAGCTTGGTGAAACACGACCGGCGCTGTTCGAGCGTCGCGGCCAAGAGCTGCACGATCGCCGGCCGCTTGCTGCCTGCGACCCACAGATCGCCAACACCAGCCTGCGCAGCGGCAAGCGGAAACGCGGTTCTGTTGTTTCCGCTTCCGGGGAGAAAATCATAGAGAAGGTCCGCCAGGTCTTCGACCGCCTGGGCTTCACGAAACGACATCATAACCTACCAGCCCTCGGGTTCCTTCATCCCCGCCTCGAGTTCATCCAGATGCGGAAGCGCGCGCCAATGCATCCTGCCGAGGTCTGCCAACACCTCATTGCGGTAAGATCCGACGAATGACGTGTCCCGGATCGTCATAGAATTCATGTGGCGACTCTCAATCTAGCAAGATTGTAAGCTTCATGCTACACAATCCCAAGATCCGTAGCACGAAGAAGGCAGGCGAACTGCTGTTGCGGAGCGCAGCCGCCAGGACGGGCTCCTTCGGCTGCTGAACGTGTGGGGGCAAGCAGTGATCCTGACGGACAACGAGACCAAGGTCGACCTTCTCAACAATGAGGCGATCGCAGCGACCATCATCAAGCTCTTGCGCGACCGGCCCGATCAACCGGTGACTGTTGGTGTCCATGGCGATTGGGGCGCCGGCAAGTCTAGTGTGCTGGAGATGATCGAGGCGGGCTTCGAGGGGGAAGCGAAGGTCCTGTGCCTCAAGTTCAATGGCTGGCGTTTTCAGGGATTCGAAGACGCTAAAATTGCGCTTATCGAAGGCATCGTCACAGGGCTCATCGAAAAGCGCCCCGCTCTCACTGCGGCGGGCGAAACGGTCAAGGATGTCTTTCGCCGGATCGACTGGCTCAAGGTGGCGAAGAAAGCTGGTGGGCTCGCGTTCACCGCCTTCACCGGAATTCCGACTCCTGATCAGATTCAGGCCATCGTCGGCACCTTGGAAGGCTTCCTCGCCGATCCGGCAAAGCTCGCGACCAAGGATAATCTCGAAGCCGCCGTCGAAGGCGTGAAAGGCCTGTTGAAGCCGAAGGGTGAAGGCGACTCGACCAACGTTCCCGAAGAGATCAACGCATTCCGGAAAGCCTTCGACGATCTTCTCGACAAGGCGGGTGTCGCGCAACTCGTCGTCCTGATCGATGACCTCGATCGCTGCTTGCCCGACACCGCGATCGAGACCTTGGAGGCGGTCCGTCTCTTCGTCTTCACGTCGCGCACTGCCTTTGTCGTCGCCGCCGACGAGGCGATGATCGAATATGCGGTGCGCAAACACTTTCCCGATCTGCCGGACAGTACCGGTCCGCAGACATATGCCCGGAACTACCTTGAAAAGCTCATCCAGGTGCCCTTCCGAATTCCTGCGCTGGGGGACACGGAAACGCGCATCTATGTCACTCTCCTCCTTGTCGGCGCCGAACTCGGCGACAACGACCCGGCGTTCAATGACTTGATCAAGGTCGCTCGTGAACGGCTTAAGCGCCCGTGGACCTCCGGTGCGCTCGATGCTGCCACCGTCAGAACCGCTCTCGGGGACAAGGCTTCGCGCGCCAACAATGCCTTGGCGCTCAGCGATCAGATCGGACCGATCCTCGCTAACGGAACCAAGGGCAATCCGCGTCAGATCAAGCGATTCCTCAACACGCTCGTCTTGCGGCAGCGCATCGCCGAAGCGAGAGGGTTCGGGGATGACGTCAAGCTGCCGGTGCTCGCAAAACTCATGCTCGCCGAGCGGTTCCTGCCCCGCCTCTTCGATCAGATCGCCGCAGCCGCCGCGGCAGCAGCAAATGGCAAATGCCCGGACCTGTCAGCACTCGAAGCGGCGGCGACCGCCAAGGATGACGCAAAAACTGCGGCCAAGCCGGAGAAGGCCGCTGCCAAAGGCGACGAGGCCCTGAAGTCGACGCCAAAACTGGAAGCCGTGAAGTCGACTGAGAGCGCGCTCTTGAGCGAATGGCTATCCTCGCCTGCGATCAAAGCTTGGGCGGCGGTGCCAACTGCGATCGGTGGCGAGGATCTTCGCCCCTACCTCTTCGTCGCAAAGGACAGGAAGGATTATTTCGGCGCCGCCTCAGTGCTCGGCCACCTCGGTGCCGTGGTCGAACAGCTCTTCGGCGCAAAATTCGCGGTTCAGGGCCTCGAAGCCGATCTCAAGCGCCTGGCCCCACCTGAAGCTGCCCAAATCTTCGAAGCTGTGCGCGGTCGCATCGTCGGTGGGGACAGCTTTGACACTGAGCCGCCTGGCGCGGCTGGCTTGGTGGTTCTCGTAAAAGCTCATCCGACCCTGCAGGCCAATCTCGTCGATTTCCTCGAAGCGCTCCCGCGAGATCGTCTCGGTCCATGGGTCTGCGGCGGCTGGGAAGGTGTTCTTAAGGACGACGATGCGACCCAACGCTTCGACCGCCTCCTTCAGACCTGGGGTAAAGAAGGTGGCGCGATGCTCAAAGTGGCGGCCACGGGTGTTCTTCGCACCCGCCAGGGAGCCCGCTGATGGGCACCTCCAGCGCATTCGGCGGCCAGGGCGGCAGGACGCCCCTCGTCCCGAGCTGGCTAGGCGATGACGGCGCACCGCCTGCCGCTCCAGACGGAGCTCCGCCCGATGGTGGACCACCAGACAGTCCGCCCGCGGAGGCGCCAGCAGACGGTGCTCCACCAGCCGCTCCCCCGGCGCCGCCGGCTCGCCCGCCCATGCCGCCGGTAGCCGATCCCGCGCGCTTCTCAGCGGCTCGCAACAACTTCTCGCGTTTCGCTGGTTCGGGCGGCAGCGATCGCAAGAGCCTCGGCCGAGCCGTGTCGCACTATGTGGGCTCATCGGCAGGTGGGGCGCGCACCGCGGCCGTGAGGATGGGATCGGCGCGCGGCGCAGGCAGCCGCTTGCTTGGCTTCCTGTCGGACGCCGTTGCACGCGGCGCGACCGAAGCGCTTCGCGCGCTCAACCTCGGCGCTCTCGCAGGCCGCCCTATCGAAGAAATCTTTCTCGGCCTGGCGGACTATGTGTGTCCTGACGGCGGTTCGATCGACGAAGGCATCGCACGCGAAGCGTTCATCGAAACCATCACGGACCTCGCCGGTGCAGGCATTGCTGACCTCGATGGCCTCACCGCCGATCAGATGCAGACCGTGTTCGAGCTGTATGCGACCAACGCGATCGAAGCACGGCTCTGCAACGACATCGGCGCGAAGACGATCACCCTGCCGTCGGATAGTCGCGAAGCCGCGCGCGTGCAGGCGCAATTGAACGACTTCATTCGGCGCGGGGTGGCTGATGCGCTCACGGTCGCCCGCGCCGCGGCTGCCGCGCTGACGCCCGATCGCGTGCTCCAGTTCGTCGGGCGCATCTACGAGCAAGCGTTCGGGATCTTGCAGATCATGGGCGATGCGGAGGCGGACGGCGCATGAGGAGACACGTCATCATAGGCCGATACGGCCCCGGCGACCGCGGTCGCTTTCCCCTTGGCGATGAGGAGGTCGAAACCCGCCTCGACCTAGTTGTCGGCGAGCGAACACTCGATCACGGGATCGGACGCGCGATCGGCGATCTGTCGCGGCTTGGCGTTCATCCTTCAGAGATCGGCGTCGACATCCTGGTTCTGGCCGCCCACGTCCACGCTGCTGACACACGCATTTCGCGGGCGAGTGAATCGCAGGATGGCTGGACCCGCGAAATCCGGCTGATCGTCCCGGTTTCCGATCCCGATCGATGGACAGCCGTCGCGCCGACCTTCGTCCGGATGCTGAACTTTCTCACCGGCGACCGCTGGTCGATCGCGTTTCGCGCCCGACCGCGCCGTTTCGTCAGGGTCGCTCCCGAACACCCTGCTCGGCTTATTGGTCCTCCCTTCGACGATCTCGCCCTCTTCTCGGGCGGCCTCGACAGTCTCATCGGCGCGATCGACGCCCTTGAGAATGGCCGTACACCGCTTCTCATTAGTCACGCTGGCGAAGGTGCGACCAGCGATGCGCAGTCCACCATCTTCGACACGTTGAAGACCCACTATCGAGGCCGCGCCTTCGATCGCTTGCGCCTCTGGATGGCATACCCGGATGGCTTCGTCCGGGGTTCAGGCGGAGAGAATACGACCCGCGGCAGGTCGTTCCTGTTTTTCGCCCTCGGCGTCTTCGCTGGAAGCGGACTTGAGCGGGCGTTCACCTTGAAAGTGCCCGAGAACGGCCTCATCGCCGTCAACGTGCCGCTCGATCCATTGCGCCTCGGCGCACTAAGCACGCGCACGACCCATCCTTTTTACATCGCCCGTTGGAATGACGCCCTCCATGGGCTCGGCCTGAACGGCAGGATCGAAAATCCCTATTGGGATAGGACCAAGGGCGAGATGGTCGCAGCCTGCACCAACGGCGCATTATTACGTCGCCTCGTCCCCTCATCGCTATCCTGCGCGGCTCCGACCAAGGGACGCTGGCAGGGTCTCGGCACACAGCATTGCGGCTATTGCCTGCCATGTCTCATCAGACGGGCAGCACTCGTTGCCGGCTTACGCCCCGATCCAGATCCCACCGTCTACACGGTCGATGACCTCACCGCCCGCGCGCTCGACACACGCCAATCAGAAGGTGTCCAGATTCGCTCTTTCCAGCTTGCGATCGAGCGGCTTCGCGCCCGGCCGGCACTGGCGCCGATTCTCATCCACAAGCCGGGGCCACTCTTCGATGAATCGCCAGCTCGGCAAGCTGCTCTCGCTGGCGTCTACCGGCGCGGCCTTGAAGAGGTTGGAGCTCTCCTGGCAGGTGTGAGGACGCGGCCGGGATGACCGAGAATGCTCAAGCCGTCGGTGTCGATTTCCACTGCCATCTCGACCTCTATCCCGACCATGAGGCCGCGATCGCGAGGGCAGAAGCAGCTCGGATCTACACCCTGACCGTCACGACGACGCCAAAGGCCTGGGCGCGCAATCATGAACTCACGCGTCATACCCGCTTCGTGCGCGCTGCGCTCGGCCTGCATCCGCAGCTCGTCGCGGAGCGCGCCGGCGAGTTCCCGCTATGGGAGCGTCACCTGCCTGAGACACGCTACGTCGGTGAAGTCGGTCTTGATGCCGGCCCGCGCTTCTACAAATCGCTGGATACCCAAAAGCATGTGTTCCGTAGCGTCCTTGAGCGATGCGCAGAAGCAGGAGGCAAGATTCTCACTGTCCACAGTGTGAGGAGCGTTCCAGCGGTGCTCGATATGATCGAACAATATCTCCCGCAGGATCGCGGCACCGTCGTGCTTCACTGGTTCACCGGAAGCAAAAGCGAGGCTCGACGTGCGGCGGCGCTCGGCTGCTATTTCTCCGTCAATGCCGAGATGACCCGCTCGGATCGCGGCCGTTCCCTCGTCTCCGACTTGCCTATCGATCGCATACTGACGGAGACAGACGGCCCTTTCACTCAGGTTGACGGTCGTCCCAGCGAGCCCGCGGACGTGAAAACCACGGTCGCAGCGATCGCCGACGTCCGGAGGGTCCCGGTCGATGCCGTCACGACAGCGGTAAGATCGAACCTTCGTTCTCTGCTGAGATGAGGTCCTCAAAGGGCCTAGATAAATTGTAATCTTCGTGCTACATATTCGGTCGATCTGTAGTGCGAAGGTGTCAAAATGCCCACTCCACACAACCCTCCTGCTGCGGTGCGGCGCGCGCTGCGCAAGCTTGGGGCGGATATCCATGATGCCCGTCGACGCCGACGGCTGCCGATGGCGGTCGTAGCCGAGCGCGCCTTCACGTCTCGCTCCACGCTGCAAAGGGTCGAAGCCGGGGACACCAACGTCAGCGTCGGCATTTATGCCGGCGTCCTGCAGGCGCTCGGCCTCCTGGACGGCCTGAGCCAGGTCGCCGACATCAGCAACGACAGCGTCGGTCAGGCGCTCGCCAGCGCCGACCTGCCCAAGCATGTCCACCTCAAGCGGCCAACCGGATCGTCCCGCGATGGCTGACTTCGAGGTCCATATCGATTTGGACAGCCGCACACGCCCGATCGGACTGGCGAGGAGCAATCGCGTCCGGGGCACCGAGACCATCCTCTTCGAGTATGACGGCGCATGGCTTGAGGACCCAGACCGCTTCTCGCTGGAGCCAGCTCTTGCTCTGACCCGCGGCGCCTTCGCCCCTCCTGCCGGTCTTGCGACGTTCGGCTCCATCGGCGACTCAGCTCCGGATACCTGGGGCCGGCGCCTCATGCAGCGCGCCGAACGCCGTCTTGCCGATCGAGAAGGCCGCGCGGTTCGCACGCTTGTCGAAAGCGACTACCTACTCGGCGTCGCCGACGAGACCCGGCTTGGCGCACTCCGCTTCCGCTGGGTCGGCGAAGAGATTTTCCAAGCGCCGATCCGCGCGGGCGTTCCTGCCCTAATCGAGCTTGGCCGGTTGCTCCAGATCACCGAACGGATTCTCCGGGACGAGGAAACGGATGAAGACCTACAGCTCATCTTTGCCCCAGGCTCCTCTCTTGGCGGTGCCCGACC
>NZ_RWKS01000017.1:0-90458 GCF_003985085.1 Sphingomonas sp. TF3
ATTTGTTGGTCTTGGTGTAGCCCGGAATGTCACCGACAATCTTGGTTTTACCGTCCGATGCGATCGTATTGTAGACCGTGCCCGGAACGGTCGTCACGTCATTGGCCGAGAGCGTCTCGTTGTCATAATAATAAGTATACGTGCGGTTCTCGAACACTGCTCCGGGCGCGAGGTTCGCTTCCAGCTTGATGATTTCGAAATCCGTCGTCTTATCGGTATGATTGTAACCATAATATTGGGAGGACTTCGGATCGTTGTTCAACCCGTAATATTTACCATAAAGCGACTGTTGATACAGTGTCGAGCCGTCGCTGTCGGCCTGGTTGAAGCGGTTCTTGTTATAGGTCGCGATGAAGGTCAGCTTCACGTCCGGCCCAACCGGGACGACCACTTTGCCGAACAGATTGTAATTCTGGTACTTCGAATAGCTCGTACGTCCGTCACTATGGACGTACTGACCGCTGAACACCGCCTGCGCGCCATTGGCAAAGGTGCCGGTCTGCAACAGGCCCCGCGCAAGATAGGTGTTGAAGCTGCCATAGCTGCCGACGATCTGGCCGCCAAAGTCGTCGCGCGTTGCGCGGCTGAACAGGTTGAAGGTGCCGCCGAAAGTCGCCTGGCCGAGATTGCTGGCGTTGCCGGGGCCGCGATCGACGATCAGCGTTTCGATCGTGTTTGACGGGAAGAACGTGGTCGAATGGTGCGTCGGGTCGTTGGTGTCGCCGAACGGTACGCCATCATAGGTGACGTTATATTCGCCATCCTGGAAGCCGCGGAGCTGCGCCTTGGATTCGGACAGGCCGATGCCGTTATTGCCGCCGAAATTGGAAACACTCGGCGTGATCAGCGCGATCTGGTTGAAGTCGACCGTAGCGGGCAGCGAATCCTCGATGAACGAGCGCGACACGATCGCCTGTGGCTGCGTCGTCTTCAGCGATGCCGTGACCGGGGCGAGCTCATTGGCCTTGGTCGCGGTGACGACAATGTCGGAGCCTTCGGCGATATCCGTCTTGGGGGCGGGTTCGGCCCGCTGCTCCGCCGCAACGGCGGGCGCGGTTTCGGCAGCAGCGGCGGTGGCGCAAAACGAGGCGGCAAGCGCAAACGCGCTTACGCCGAGCAGGCGCATGTGCGCCTCGGTGCGAATCGACATGATTTTTGTTTCCCCAACTCGGTGTCCGTCCCGGTGAGGGATGCGCTATGGATTAGCCATGACAGTTTCGTTGCAAGTTCGCGTCAATTTCGAGATTGAGAAATTGTAACGAAACGCGTCAACGGACTGAGAGTGGGCTGAGGCGCACTGCGCTCGGCTCCGCGCCCGGCGCGATCGGCGACAAGGCGCGCCACGGCGGCACCCGATCGGCGCGCGCCGCGCCAAACCGGGTAAGACACGCCATGAAGCTTGGCGAAAACATCGCGTCCTTTGGTTCCTTGACGCACGAGCCCGGCGGCCGATCGAACCCGTCGGCCGTCACCAATCCGATCGGCCCCGTCGGATCGGCCAGCCGTAAATCGGCAATCGACTGCACCTCCAACTGGTTGACCACGATCGCCTCGGCGCGAAGCGCATTGGTCAGCGCATCCGCCCCTTTTTGCGGCGATGCGTCGTCGGTCAGCACCGTCGGCCCGTTGCGCACGACGTACAGCATCGGCGGCGCGGGCGGATTTGCCATGCCCAACGACTGCGCCATCACCGCCGCCGCGCGACCCTCGGCATAAGCCTGGGCAGCTATCCTCGTTTCGAACACCGATTGCCGCACACCCCCGTCATAATAGACGCGGTCGCCCACCTTCACCTGCTGGAAAAACACCGGCATTGCCGCCGAGGCGATCGCCGCGCCAGCGATGCACTGCTGGGCCTCCGCCTTGGGCAGGGTGCGCGCCATCATCTTGATCGGCGCATAATAGAAATCGCCGCTTTCGGCATCGACGAAGCCGATAAAGGCATCGGCGCTGGCATCGGAGGCCAGCGCATCGATCATCGGGCAGCCCTTTGCCGGGTCGCCATCGACACACAAAGCGGCGAGCACCTTGCGTTTCAGGGGAGCAAGCCCCGCGATCGACCCCGTAATCACCGCCTGCCATTGCGGGTTGCGATTTACGATATCGCTCTCGCTGCCCGGCGCATAGGCCTGGCGCAGCGCGGCAAACGCCTGATCGGTGCCGACCGCAAGAAACAGCGCCTGCAATCCGCCAGTGCTGACCCCGGTAATGGTGCGGGCGCGGGGAAACTGATCGGGATGGGCGCTGCGCAACCGGTCTAGAAAGCCGACGCCGAACGCCCCCCATTGCCCGCCGCCCGACAGCAGCAGCACGGCATCTCCCGGCGGCGCGGCGATTGCCGCCTCCGGCACGCGCAGCGCTTTCGGCCGCATCGCGTTGCGCGCGCCTGCGGCAAGGCTTGCCTCAAGCGAAAAGCGGGCGCGCGGGTCGGCCGCCAGCGCTTGAACCTGGAGGCCCCCCGCGCCGGCATCTGCCTGGATATCTTCGACGAGCTGCGAACGCGGCATCTTTATGATATATTTGGTGAATTGCGGGCAATCGATATGGAGAGCGCCCCGCGTGGCGCAGCCGCCAAGCGCCAGCGCGATCGTCGCGACGAGCATTGCGCGAACCTTCAGCATGGCATGCCCCCAAACCGTTTCGGACCCATTTCGCACTTGCCGATAGACGCGACCTACGCACGATGTTTTACTGGAGTCCGAAAAACGTGAAAGCCGTCGCGGGGGCGAGGCGGAAAGCGCGACGCGGGGAACAGGGTCATGGAGAACAGGACACCGCATCGCTTGCGGTTGCTCGGTGCGTTTGGGCTGTTCGCGCCTGACGGCACCCGCCTGCAGATCACCAGCCGCAAGGGCATTGCCTTGCTCGCCCTGATTGCCCTGGCGCGCTCGGGCGAACGCTCGCGCGCCTGGCTGCAAGCGCAACTGTGGGGCGGCCGCGATCCCGATCAAGCCCGCGCCAGCTTGCGCCGAGAACTGTCCAATTTGCGGCTGGCGATCAATGGAGCCGGTGAGCCACCGCTCCTCTCCGCGGACTCCGTAAAAGTTCGGCTGGACCTCGACCGGATCGATGTCGATGTGCGCGAACTCCACACCGACGTCACCAATGTGCGTACCCCCGCCCTCGCCGATCCCGGAGAATTGCTGGAAGGCCTCGATTTGCCTGGCGAGGACGGATTCGAGGATTGGCTCCGCGAACAGCGCCAGCATGTCCGCACGCTGATTGAACATGTGCACGTGCAAGCGTGGGAGCGAGTCGCGCTATCCGATACGCCGGTATCGGCGCAAAGCGCACAAGCACCCGCCACGTCCGGGCTGGCCAACGGTTTCGCTCCCTCGTCCCGCAAGCCGTCGGTCGGGGTGATCGGGTTCAGCACCCGGTCCAGCGCCCCCGACGATATCGCGCTTGCCGCCGCCTTTACGGACGAAATCGGGGATGCGCTTTCGCGGTTCTCGACGCTGTTCGTGGTGCTGGCCGGCCCGCGCGTGGAACGCCCGCTGGATCACGGCCCGCTTTGCCGCGAACTGGGCGTGCGCTATCTGCTCGAAGGCAGCGTGCAGCGGGAAAGCGGGACCATCCGCATTCAGGTGCGCCTGACCGATGGTGTGGTGCGCGAACAGATCTGGACCCAGCACTTCGATACGGCGCTGCACGCCCTGTTCGACGTGCAGGCCGAGATCGCGGCGACGGTCGCGCAACAAATCGACTCCTCGGTCGAGATCGCCGAGCGCACGCGGGCCGCAGCACAACCGGTAACGACCGCCGATGCCTATCATCTCTATTGGCGGGCCAATGCGCTGTTCCGTCAGTGGGAACGGGCCCCGATGGAGGAGGCGATCGCGCTGGCCGGGCAAGTGCTGGTGCTGGAGCCGAACAATGCCTGGGCGAGCGCCCTTGCCGCCTTTTGCCATTCGATCACCTTCGCCTTCGGCTGGGCGGACGATCCTGCGGCGACGCGGGCGGCGGCCCTCGCTCACTATGAACATTGCCTGCGCTACGGCGACGATGATCCGTTCGTGCTCGGCTATGCGGCAGGAACGCTGGTCGGCATTGGCGGAGACATCGACATCGCCGATCAATTGATCGAGCGGGCGCTCGAGATTCACCCGGCATCGGGGGCCAGCCTGTTCTGGGGCGGGTGGGTCGACATTGCGCGTGCCAAGCCGGCGCGGGCGATCACGCGCTTCGAGCAGGCGCTGCGGATGAACCCGCGTTCGGCAGTGCGGCCGCAAGCGTTGACCGGAATCGGACTCGGCCTGCTCGCCTGTGGCGAAGTCATGCGCGCACGGACCGCCTTGCGCGAAGCTGTGCAATATCTCCCGCACGCCCCGGTCACCCTTGCCGCGCTGGTTGTGGCGTTTACCCTCAACGGCGAGGAGCAGGAGGCGGCTCCCTACGCCATCCGCCTGCGTGCGCTGGGCGGCACGCGGAGCATCGATGCGATCATTCGCGATCCGCGGATGCGTGCGGTGCTCGACACCGCGCTGGATCGCTATGCCAGGCCCCAGGCCGACAAGGCATCGCTGCACACAACGCCCCGCATCTCGGGCGAGAGCAGCCGATAACGCGCCGCCCGCCAACGCCCGGCGCGCGAGCGGGGGTCGCTCGGCATCCCGAAATCGCGCATCACCCGGGTGCTGGTGATGACACCCTGCTTGCCCCAATGCTGGCTGAAGGGGATGCCCTCGCGCTCCAGCGCCAGCGCCACGCACCGCGCGGCATCGGCGCTGTTAAGGGTGCGAAGCCCATCCATGTTGATCACCACCGTGTCGTCGAAACGGGTAAAGGCCATCAGCCCGGCAGCCTTGGTGACGAAGCGCAGCGTGAACACCTGGTGCCCGCCGCCATGGGTATGGAACGCATCCAGCATGGTTTTCAGCGTCGTGCTTAAATGTGCTCGCTCGATCGCATAAGCGGCATTGTACAGCTCGATTTCCCATCCGAGGATTTTCTGGCGGACATGCGGGCCATTGGCCCCGCCCCAGGTCAATTGGCGGGGGGCCACGCCCGGTGCGGGCTCGGGCTTGAACTCCTGTGCGACCAGCCACGCCACCGCCTGCGGCAAGGGCAGCAGCAAATCCTGTTCGGGTTGCGCCGCCAGCGCCCGGCCGAGCAGGTTGAGCGGTTCATGGGTCGGTTCGTGCGGAACATCGGGCAGCGCCGCCAGCCGGGCGACCACGCGATTCGGTTCGCGCTTGTAGAACAGCGTCACCAGTGCATCGTGGGCGTCACCCCGATAGCCGGCATAGGGGTGAAAGGGATCGAGAATGACCTCGATATAATAAGGCGTTTCCCGGCTTGGCGGCCACACTTCGCGCGCGAAGCCCGCATAATCGCCCGCCTGCAATTGCGCGATCGCTGCGGCTGTCAGCGGGTGCTTTACCCGTACCAGATCGACGACGAAGCCCGGCACTGCCTCCAGCAGCACGGCATTGACGACGCCGAGCCCACCGAGATGGACCAGCGTCGCCTCGAACAGGTCAGCCTCCAGCACAACATGATTGGCCAGCGTCCGCGCCGTTGCCGCCGCGAGCCAGGGCACCGGACCGCGCTCGATCCACCACGATTCGCCTGGGCCCGTTACGATATGCACCCCGCGAATGTGATTTTGGAAACCGCCATAGCTGAGCGCCGAACCGTGCACGCCCGTGCCCAGCATCCCCCCCACCGTCTGCCCGTCATGCGCGCCCGACGTGGCCAACGAGAGCGAGGGTTCCAGAAAGGCATTCAGATCATGGATCGTCGTCCCCGCATGCGCCAGCACCATGCGGTCGCGGTGCACCGCCGCCGCACCGAGATCGGCAGGATCGACACGCCAGATATGTTGCGCCAGCGTCGTCTGTGCCAGCCCGCCCGGCCCCTTGGTAATGTCGCTGAACGACCAGGCCGAACCGAGCACATTGACCGGTGCACGCTTTTGCGCCGCATGCCCCAGCACCGCGCCCAACAATTCGGCGGTCTTGCGCAGCGCCGGAATGGCCTCGCTCGGTCCAGGTCCCGGAATCAACGCCGCAGTTTCGACCTGCAGCCGATCCTGCGTGTGGTGGTAATTGCGCCAATGCGGCGTGGTGGACCAAGACAGCGAGGGCACGCGCATTCCTCCGAACACTAAGGTGCGCGCGCCTTGCCGCAAAGCTGTCCGAATCGCGTGAAAATCGGGCGGTATCGCTGCGGCTCAGGCGAATTTATCCGCACGCCGCCGCCCGACCAGCAGTCCGCGTTCAAGTCGACCGCACAAGGCAGCATAATAATCGTCGAGAAAGCCGCGATCGTCATGATCGTCCGGTAGCCCCGCCTTGCGCCGGATCGTGGCGGCGACGGTGGCGATGGCATCCTCGCGCCCGCTGCGCAGGACCTCCTCCAGCGTCTGCAACTCGTAGACGCCGTACAGATCGAGCGCGGCTTCGGGAAACACGCGCCGCGCACGTTCGCTCGCGACGACCAGATCCGCGCCAAGCTCGCCGCGCACGGTGCGCACCACCCATGTCCCGGCGAGGAGGTCGCCGATCCGCAGCCGGTCGCGGTTGAACAGCGGGAAGAACAGGAAAATGCCGCTCCACCCCAGCGCAAAGATCGTCGCGAAACTGTCCGCCAACCCCTGCACCGCTTGCGACATCAGGAAACTGAGCGGCAGGAACACTTCGATCTCGCGCATTGCGTTGCGCGCGATCACCGCCCCCCCGGTCAGCCGCGCGCCATCGCGCGCGACGACGCGCAGGCCCATCAAGCGCTTGCCTGGCGTCGCCCCGCGCCCGCCCATCTCAAACAGCGCGAACCAGCCATTGCGCAACACGAAGAAGCCCAGCAACCACAGGATCGCCAGGGCGCTTTGCTTGCTCGCCACGAACAGCAAGACGATGGCGATCGTCGCCAAGACGAGCAGAATCAACATCGCCACCGCGTCGACCATGAAGGCGGCGGCGCGGACTCCCGCCCCGCCCAGCTCGATTTGCAGATCGACGCCTTCGGGCGTGACGAAGCTGCGCCGCAGCGATTGCGGGCCCTTCGGGCGGCGCGTCCGGTTACGCCTGAACAACGCCATGGCGACCCCTCGGCAGATAGAAATACAGTAGCCAGCCAGCCAGCATCGCCAGCCCGATCGCATAGCGCGACAGATCGGCGGTAACCGTCTGCCGCCCGATCCCTTCCAGCACCCCGGCCACCGCCAGCATCACCACCGTGCCCGCCATCACCGTCGCCCCGCTTTTGCCCGCCGCCACCGCCGCATCCATCCGCGCCTGGCGTCCGGGAAAGGCGATCGCGGTACCGATGCGGAACCCCGCCGCCCCCGACAGGATGATCGCGAACAGTTCGGTCGTGCCATGGATCATGATCCAGCCGACAAAGCCGAAGCCCAGCCCCTTGGGCGCGAACACCGCGAGAAAGGCACCCAGCGTCAGCCCGTTATAGACGATCAACAACACCGTCGGCACGCCAAAGGCAAAGCCCAGCGCAAAGGCGAAGATCGCGATCTGCGCATTGTGGGTGAACAGGAAGGCGGCAAAGGTCGCCAGCGCATCCTGATCCTTGGTATTGTACAACGTCTGGCGCAGGCTTTCGACCGAGGCCGATGGATCGCGCCCCTGCGCCATGCCCTCGCCGACGATGCCGAAGAACCAGCTCGGATCGCCGCGCACCAGCACATAGCCGACCACTGCCGCGGCCACCGTCAGCAGAAAGGCGACCAAAGTCTCGCGCCAGATCGAACGGATCGCGGCGGGCCAGGCGTGGCGGAAGAAGCGTGCCAACTGGCTCAGCGCCGAACTCGGCACGCCGTAAAGCTGGAAATAGGCGCGGGTGCAGAGCTGTTCGAGATAGACGATCAGCGCGCGGTCGAGCGAGGTTTCTCGCGCCACCGCCAACGACGACAGCGCCGAGCGATACAGCAAGGGCAGCGCCAGCAAATCCTCATCCTGCAGCGCGCGCACCGAGCGGCGTTCGATCCGCGAGACGAGATATTCCAGCCGCTCCCAATCGGCGGCATGGGCGGCGCGAAAGCGGCTGGCATTGACCAGCACCGGTTGCGGCGGCGCGAATGCAGAAACAGCGGCGGGGGCGGCGTCGGTCACAGCAGGTTCCTCCGCTTCAAATCGACATAGCCCGCGACCAACCGTTCGCCGACGCGATCATGATCGGCCTCGATCACATGCACCCCCAGATGCTGCAAGCGGGTGAGCACCAGCTTGCGGTCGCGCAACAGCGCCGCCGCCGTCACCGCGCGAGTCACGTCGTCGGCAGTGACCGGGGTAGCATCGGCGATGCGCTCTAGTT
This sequence comes from Sphingomonas sp. TF3, assembly GCF_003985085.1. Lineage (NCBI taxonomy): Bacteria > Pseudomonadati > Pseudomonadota > Alphaproteobacteria > Sphingomonadales > Sphingomonadaceae > Sphingomonas > Sphingomonas sp. TF3. The sequence goes on from NZ_RWKS01000017.1 coordinate 8,272, forward strand.
CCTCGTCGCGCAGCACCACCACCAGCAGCAAATGCGTGTCGACGATCCGTGCCGCCGCGCGCACCATGAAATCGGCCGAGGTCAGGTCGGTGAATTCGGTGAACAGCACGATCATCGAGCGCCGCGTCAGCCGTGCCGCCAGCGTGGTGAGCGCAAAGGTATAGTTGGTTTCCTCGCCGCTATAGTCGATCGCCGCCGCCAGCCGTTGCAAATTGGCGAAGGCGGGCATCCCCGACACCACCCCGCTGGCGATGCGCGGCCGCGAATCGAACGCGTGCAACGCGACGCGGTCGCCCAGCTTCAGCGCGATCCATGCGGTCAGCAACATCGCCGAGACCGCGCGATCGATGCGCGGCAGCCCGGCGACCGGCTCGCACATCTGCCGCCCGGCATCGACCGCGAACACGATCTGGTTGTTGCGTTCGGTACGGAATTCCTTGGCGTGGAGCTTGGTTTGCCGCGCCGATTGTTTCCAGTCGATCGCGCGGCGGTCCATGCCAGCGCGAAACTCGACCAGCGCCTCGAAATCGGCCCCATCGCCGCGCTCGATCTGTGCGATCAAGCCTTGCAGCGCGTGCCGTTGAAAAATCTGCGCGCCGCGATCGTGCAGCGGGCGGATGTCGGGCAGAATCGGCAAGGTCGCCGCCGTCGCAATCACCCGCTGCTGCCACGCCAGCCCGAGCGGCCCGCGCCAGCGCAACCACAACTGCTCGAACCGCGCCGTCCCGCGCCGCACCGTTGCCAGCGGCAGGACCGCCGCGCCGCGTCCTTCCCGGAGCGCGATCCACATCCGCCCGTCATTGTCGACCGTTACCAGCGGGCCCGGCGCAATGGCGACCTCGGCACTGGCGGGAGCACGCGCCCCGTCGAGGGCGACGCTCACCACCGCCTCCACGGTCGCGCCGACCGAGGCGCTCGACGGCACGCTGATCTTGGCGGTGCCCGCGCGCCGCCCGGCCAGCGCATCGACGGCGGTCATCACCAATATGGCGATCGGCCAGGCGAGCCCGACGAACCAGCGCCCGGGCATCGCTACCGCCAGCAGCAAGGCGACCGGTGCGCCCGCCGCCGCCGCCAGCACCGCCGTGCGCGTCGGGTAGATCACCGTGGCGCTTCGATTGTTTCGATGATGCTGGCGACGACATCTTCGATCGCGCGCCCGTCAATCTCGGCGGCGGGCGACAGGATCAGGCGGTGGCGCAGCAGCGCAGGGGCCAGCGCCTTCACGTCGTCGGGGATGACGAAATCACGCCCGTCGATCGCCGCGCGGGCACGCGCCGCGCCCGCCAGCATCGCGCCAGCCCGCGGGCTCGCGCCGCTTTGCAGATCGGCGACACCGCGCGTGCCGCGGATCAGCGCGGCAATATAATCGATCACCTCGTCGACCAGCCGCACCTGCCCGACCACCGTGATCGCATCGGCAATGGCGGCGGCATTGGCGACGGCCGCAACGCCCCATTCGGCAGGCTCCATCGCATGGCCGTGCGCGCCATGCGTGGCGATGATGCGGCGCTCCTCCGCCGCGCTCGGATAGTCTACGGTCTGTTTGAACAGGAAGCGGTCGAGCTGCGCCTCGGGCAGCGGATAGACGCCCTGCTGTTCGATCGGGTTCTGGGTCGCCACCACCATGAAGCGTTCGCCCAGCGACAGGCTTTCGCCGTCGATGGTCACGGTGCGTTCCTGCATCGCCTCGAGCAACGCCGCCTGCGTCTTGGGCGGGGTGCGGTTGATTTCGTCGGCCAGCAGCAGATCGGTGAAGATCGGTCCGCGCGTCAGCGTGAAGGTGCTGGTCTGGAAGTTGAACAGATTGGCACCGATGATGTCGCCCGGCATCAGGTCCGGCGTAAACTGGATGCGCCCGAAATCGAGCCCGATGACGCGCGCAAAACTGCGCGCGAGTAGCGTCTTGGCGGTGCCCGGCGGTCCTTCGAGCAGGACATGCCCGCCCGCGAACAGCCCGACCAGCAGGACCTCGACGGTCTGTTCCTGCCCGACCACCGCCTTGCCGATCTCGCCGCGAATGGCCTGGGCCAGCGCCGCCACGTCCTCGACTGTCGTGATTGCACCCGTCACCGTGTCTTCTCCCATAACCATCGATGCAGCGCCTGCGCCGCCTGAAGCATATCGCGTGGATGGCGCGCGGCGCGCGCCTGCTCGGCCAGATCCGAAAAACGCGCGCGATCGGTAAGGCCGTCGAGATGCGCGTCGAGCGCGCCATCGCGCAGCCGCGCGGGCACCCCGAACACACCCACCGCGCGCTCGCGCACCAGATCGACATAGCGCGCGCCCAACGCGCCTTGCCGCCGCGCCTTGCGGACCAAAGCGGCGGCATTGTCGATCAGCGCGGTCTTGCCGAACGCAATCGCGCGCTCGCGCCGCCGTGGCGCGCCGAACCGCGCGGTCGCCTGGATGCCGGCGAGCAGCACCGCCGCCGCGACCGCCAACGTCATCGCAAGGAAGGGCGGCTCGAACGCCAGCTTGAGCGGCGTCCGCGACCGGCCAAAGCCGTTCAGCGTCACGTCGAACAGCACCGATTTTGCGCCCGTCGCATTGAGAAAATCGAGCAACGCCAACGCCGAGCGCGCCTGTTTCGGGTCGCGCATCGCGATGTTCGACAGCAAATCGGGGTCGGCCAGCACGTAGAACGGGTGCTCGCCAATCTGGCCCAGCACAATCCCGCCCTGATCGTCGGTAATCAATGGCTTCAGATCAGCCCCCGCCATTGTTTGTAACGGGCGTGGCGCGGCAAAGTGCACGTCGGCGGGCATCCAGGACAGCCCAACCAACGGCCGCCCACCGCTCGGATGGCGCGCGATCTTCAGGTCATTCTTGGGGGCGAGCACACCCTCGGGCTCGAACGTCGGCTGCAGCCCGCGATAGCGCACCCACCCCGAATGCTCGGTATCGGCGACGGTGCGCCATTTGGGCAGGATCACCAGCGTCGGCTTGAGCGCGCGCTGCTCGATCACTTTGCTCATGTCGGTGCGTCCGGTCTCGGGCGTCAGCACCACCAGATCCTCGGTATCGAGCGCGCGCACATCGCGCACGATCTGCGCACCATGCCCGGTCGCCTCCGCCAGCTGCACGATCCCGCTAAACCCCGTGGCGGCATTCGACAGCGCGTGCGCCCCGCCATTGCGGCCCGAGCGCAGATCAGGCGCATAGGCCCCGAGCACCAGCATCCCAAGGAACAAGGCAATCCCTGCCCCCACGATGATGCCGACGGTGCGCACGGAGAACCCGCCCGAGCTCGACCCAGCAGTGCCGATCGCGATGTCGCTCATCCGCGCCACGTCCGGGGCAGCGCGAAATCGGCATAAGCCGCGCGCGCGCTCTGCCAGTCATCGGCGGCAACAGGGCGTCCCCCGAACAGGCTGCGCTCGACCAGGCGCGCAATCCCCGCAAACAGGCCGCGCGCCGATGGCGGAATCGCCTCGGACGCGCTGAGTTCGCGACTGGTCAGCGCCGGGCGCACCAATTGCGGGCGACGCCGGGCGATGTCGTCGATCGAGCGGAACAGCAAATGGTGCACCGCCTCGGCATAGCGCCCCGCCGCCGCCAGCGCATCGGCCTCGCGCAGCCATTCACGCACCGGTGCCGCCTCCGGCTCCCACCCGGCTTCATCTTCGGGCATGATCGCCGACGGACGGGCGCGGCGAAAGCGCGGCAAGCGCCATTCGCCGTAGCGGATGCGCTGATAGGCCGCCCACAGCACCGCCGCCACAGCGAACGCCAACACCGTCCATAAGAAGATCTTGGCATAAGGCCAGTTGGGAAAGAGCCCGTCCAGCCACGCGAAAAAACGTCCAATCGGGGCAAGCACCTGCTGCAGCCATTTGCCAAACTGAATCAGCCACAAGGGCGGCTCGGGCGGCGGCGGCGCGGGGAGTAGCGTGAACTGAATCGTCGAATCGGCTTTGAGCGCCGCATGGGCCGCAGCGAAACGGTCGGTAGCGGTTGCCACCTGCTGCGATGTACCCCCGCTCACTGTCATTCCCCCGGCAGCATGGGTCGCTACCCCCCTCAAACTAAACCAACTCTTCCTTCGCGCAATCCGCAAATTGCGCTGGACGAAGCGGATCGCATCCGCCACCCTGACAACGGTCTTGGGTCGGGGGATACGCAGACATGGCGACTATCGCAGCAGCATCGGACCGTCGCATGTCGATTGGCCGGGTTTTCAACCGCGCTTTCGCAACAATCGGTGCCAATCCGCTGACAATGTTCGGCATTTCGTTCCTGTTCGGAGCGTTGCCGAGCGTTATCCTCAAGGCTCTCCTGCAAAGCCCACGGGCGACACAGACGCTGCCGTTCGACTCCACCACGCTCCTGCTGACGGCGGGCGTGGCGCTGTTGACACTGGCTTTCAACTTTCTGGCGCAAGGCGCGCTGGTCCGGGCGACGGTCGCCTATAGCGACGGGCAGCCCGTCAGCTTCGCCGAATCCGCGCTTGCCGGATTGCGCAAAATCCTGCCGCTCTTTGGGTTGGCGATCTTGCTCGGGCTGATCGTGATCTTCGGGTTGGCCTTGCTGATTGTGCCGGGCGTCATCCTTTACGTGATACTGTCGGTCGCCACCCCCGCCTTGGTCGAAGAAAATTCGGGCATTTTCGGCGCATTCGGACGCAGCGCGGCACTGACCAAGGGTGCGCGCTGGAACATCTTCGCGCTCGAGCTGGTCGTGCTGGTGATCTACTGGATCATTTCGGCGGTGGTCGGCGTGCTCTTCCTCGCGCTGATCGGCTTCCAGAACTTGGCCAATGCCGCGCAGGGCCAGGGCCTGTCGATCGGGCTTATTGCGGTCAGCGCGGTATCGTCCACGCTGGTGATCACGATCATCTCGACGATCCAGACCTCGCTCTATGTCGAACTGCGCAACTGGAAAGACGGCCCTGCCGCGGAAGCGCTGACCGATATCTTCGGCTAAGGCGCTTCAGCGCGCGTTCACCGTGAATCGGCTTAGCACGCGGCGTTGGCCGGTGGTTCCAATCCGGCCCTGATCTGGTCTAAGGGCCCCGCCATGAATCGCATCCTCTCCGCCCTGCACCCGCATCCTTTTTGGTCGCGGCTTGCGCTATTTCCGCTCGCCATGCTCGCGCTCGGCGCGGGCGCGCCCAGCGGCGTGCTGCATGTCGCGGTGGACAATGTCCGTGCCCGCACCGGGCGCGTGCATGTCGATCTGTGCACCCAGGCGCAGTTTCTGAAGGATTGCCCGACCTCGGCCGATGCCCCCGCCCGGATCGGGCAGACGACGGTGACGCTGACCGGCCTGAAGCCCGGCCGCTATGCCGCGCAGGTGTTTTACGACCAGAATGGCAATGGCAAGATCGACCGCGCGCTGTTCGGCATTCCCAAGGAAGGCGTCGGCTTTTCCAACGATGCCAAGATCCGCCTGGCCCCACCGAAATGGGAGGAAGCGGTGTTCGACTATGACGGGCAGGAACAGACGATCCGCCTGAAATTGCGCTATTTCACAGGCCCGGACGCGCCCAAGCAGTGATTGCGCACCGCATCCAGCAACTCGTCGCGCTTGGCGTCAAGCGGCCGTTCGCGGTGCTTGCGGTGTGCCTCGCGCTGGTCGCAGGCGCGGCGCTCTATGCCGCCAGCCATTTCGCGATGACGACCGACACCGCGGCGCTGATCTCCCCCAAGATCGCGTGGCGGCAGAATGAGAAAGCGGTCGAGACCGCCTTTCCGCAACTGTCCGACGTGCTGCTGGTAATCGTCGATGGCAAAACGCCCGAACTGGCCGAAGCCGCCACCGCGAAATTGTCCGCAGCGCTCGCCGAAGACACCCGCCATTTCCGCACGGTGCAGCGCCCCGATGGCGGCGCGTTCTTCGACCGCGAGGGGCTCCTGTTCGGCTCGACCGCGTCGGTAAAAGCGTCCACCAAGGCCTTGATCGACGCACAGCCCTTGCTCGGCCCGCTCGCCGGCGATCCGTCTTTGCGCGGCATTGCCGGCGCGTTTTCGACGATGCTGACCGGTGTCACCAACGGCGATGTGCCGCTCTCGCGGATCGATCGCCCGATGCGGACGATGGCGGCTGCGCTGGAAACTTTGGCGGCAGGCAAACCCGCTTATTTCTCATGGCAGCAGCTCTTTGCCGAGCCCGGCGCGGGGGCCGCGCCGCCGCTCCGCCGCTTGATCCTTGCTCAACCCAAGCTCGATTATGGCGCGCTCCAGCCCGGCGAGGATGCCGTTGCCGCGATCCAGGCACAGGCGACGAAGCTCGGCCTCGACCAGGCGCATGGCGTGACCGTGCGCACCACCGGCGAAGTGCCGCTGGCCGACGAGGAATTCGCTACGCTGGAGGAGAATATCGGCTTTGTCGGGCTGGTGATGGCCGCCGCGATGCTGGTGACTTTGTGGTTCGCCACCCGGTCGGTGAAGATCGTCGCAGGAATCGTGGTAACGATCGTCGCCGGGCTGGTGGTGACGACCGCGCTTGGCCTGCTCGCGGTCGGCGCGCTCAACCTCATCTCCGTCGCCTTCATCCCGCTGTTCGTCGGATTGGGCGTCGATTTCGGCATCCAGATCGCGGTGCGCTTCAATGCCGAGCGGCTCGACGGGGCCGATACCGGCACCGCGCTGCAACGCGCAGCGGTGGCGCTCAGTGCGCCGCTGGCGCTGGCGGCGGGGGCGGTGTTCCTCGGCTTCGGCGCGTTTTTGCCGACCGACTATATCGGCATTGCCGAACTCGGCATCATTGCCGGGCTGGGCATGGTCGTCGCGCTGATCGCCAGCGTCACGCTGCTCCCGGCGATACTGATGTTGCTCAAGCCCGGTGCGCCCCGCCGCGAAGTGGGTTTTGCCGAAGCCGCCCCCATCGATCGCTGGCTGCATACCCACCGCAAGACGGTGTTGTGGGCGTTCGGACTGTCGATGGCGGGCAGCATCGCCTTGCTGCCCTTCGTCCAGTTCGATTTTAATCCGCTCCACTTGCGCGCCAAGGACGGCCCGGCGATGCGCGCGCTAAACGATCTGATGCGCGACCCGCTGCGCACCCCCAACACGATCAACCTGCTCGCGCCCAATGCCGACGCCGCCAAGGCCTTGGCCGAGAAGCTGAGCGCACTGCCCGAAGTGGCGGAGGCGGTGTCGGTCGACAGCTTCGTCCCTGCCGATCAGGAGACCAAGCTCGCTTTGGTGCAGGATGCGTCGCTCCTGCTCGACGCCACAATCAACCCGTTCGACGTGACGCCACCGCCAGACGATGCCGACTCTGCGGCGGCGCTGGCGCGCACCGCCGCCGAATTGCGCGCGGTCGCTGCCAGCCACCCTGGCCCCGCTGCGGAAAGTGCGCGTCGACTGGCCACCGCCTTTGCACGCCTGGCCGTCGGCACACCGCAAGACCGCGCCCGCGCGACGACGTTGCTGGTGACTCCGCTGGATACGATGCTCAACCAGATCCGCGCCACACTGCAAGCCGAGGCGGTGACACGCGCCACGCTGCCGCCGGAAATCGCCGGAAACTGGATCGCCAAGGATGGCCGCGCGCTGGTGCAGGTATTCCCGAAGGGCGACAGCAACAACAACGCCGTGCTGCGCCGCTTCACCAAGGCGGTGCGCACTGTCGCGCCGGATGCCAGCGGCTTGCCCGTGGCAACGCAGGAAGCGGCGGGAACCGTCGCCTGGGCATTCGTCGAGGCCGGGCTTCTCGCGCTCGCGCTCGTCAGCGGCCTGCTGTTCCTCGTGCTGCGCGACATCAAGGAGGTGGCCTTCACCCTCGCGCCCGTCGTCCTCTCGGGTTTCCTGACACTGGGCAGTTGCGTGCTGATCGGTCAGCCGATCAACTTCGCCAACATCATCGCCTTTCCCTTGCTGTTCGGGGTCGGCGTCGCCTTCCACATCTATTTCGTAATGGCGTGGCGCGGTGGCGCGACCGATTTGCTGCAATCCAGCCTCGCCCGCGCAGTGCTGTTCAGCGCGCTGGCAACGGGCAGCGCGTTCGGCAGCCTGTGGCTGTCGCACCATCCGGGCACGGCAAGCATGGGCAAGATCCTGATGATCTCGCTCGCCTGGACCCTGGTGTGCGCGTTAATCTTCGAACCGGCCCTGCTCGGGCCGCCGCGCCCGAAAAAGGGTTAGGGCGCGGGGCTTGGCTGTGCGGGAGCGCTGGGTGCCGCCGACTTTTCGTCGGCGGGCGGAGCCGGGTCGGCTGGGAGGTCGTCGGTAGCAGGCTTGGCCGACCCAGCGGATGCGGATGCAGCGGGCACCGCCTCCGTCGCGCCGGGATCGTTCAAGGGATCGTCGAGCGGGCTGCTCGTTTGCTTGGTGCCGTGGCGCAGTTCCGCGATGGTCGCCGCGCGGTCCTGCAAAAAGGCCGACCGCAAGGTCGCATAGGGGTCCACCGCCGCGCCCAACAGCGCCTTCAACTCCGCATCGGATTCTGCGCGCAAATCTATCCCGGTGAGCCCGGCTTGGGCCGCCTGATATTCGGCACGATCGAACGGCGTGCCGACGGTGAGGGGCAGCACGGATCCCTCGCCGACCCCGGCCCCGAAGTCGCGCAGCGTATTGGGGCCGACCAGCGGCAGGAAGATATAGGGCCCCGGCCCCACCCCATATCGACCCAGCGTGTTGCCGAAGCTGTTGTCATGATGCGGCAGGTTGAAATCGGACGTCTTGGCGACGTCCAGCAACCCGCCAATCCCGATGGTGGAATTGACCCCGAAACGGGCCAGCGTCCTGATCGCGCGTTTGGGCTTCAACTGCAGCAGGTCGTTGGCGAAAACGAGCGGCTCGCCGACGTTGGAAAAGACATGGCGGATGCCGGTGCGCACCACCTTGGGCACAATCTTTTTATACGCCATCGAGACCGGACGCAGGAAGATCCGGTCCAGAAACTGATGGATCGAGAACATCACACGATTGAAGCCTTCGAGCGAATCGCCCTTGGCATGGTGATGATGACGCACGGACGCCTGCCCGGCGGTGACGGGGGCAAGCGCCACGACGGGCGGCGTCGCCTGCCCCCCCGCCGCCACCGGCGCGGGTGCCGACTGCGGTGCAGCCGTGAGGGGCGCGGCCAGCAGCGCGATCGCCACCGCCAGCGCGCTGGTCGTCGATCGAATCGTCACCCGGCTTAGCGCCCGCCTTTGGCGGCCAAGTCGTCGAGATGCGCGATCAGGGCCTTGGCACCGCCTTTGGCGAAAACACTCGCGAAATCGGCGCGCCGCGTCGCCAACTGGCTGATCGCATTCTTGTAATAGACATCCACGATCTTCCACTTGCCGCCGCTCTGTCGCAAGCGATAGCCGATCGGGACCGCGTCCCCCTTCGGCGCGGAAAGCGTCGTCCGTACCAGCTTGTCTGTGCCCCGCGTCTCGACGCGGGGGTCGATGCTGAAACTCTCACCGCCATAGGTGCTGAAGTTCGAGGCATATTGGGCAACCGTCATGCGGCGCATCGCCGAAACCAGCGTGGCCTGGTCGCCCGGGGCCACCTTTACCCAATCGGGCCCCACCGACAGCCGCGTGATCAGGCCGATGTCGAAGGTCTGGTCGACGACCGGGCCGATCCGCGCGATTCGGCCTTGCGTGCCGAGCGCGCTGCCGCCCTTCATGATCGTCAGCAATCCATCGTTCAGGGTCTGGACGGGGGCCCGCGCCGGATCGGTGGCTTGCGCGGCAAGCGGAACCGCGCTGCACAATGCCACCATCGGCACGACGTATCGCAGGGAGAAAATCATCGAAAGCTCCTATTGGGACATTTGGCGATGACCCAGGTAGTTGGTCTGGCCGTTATCACCGCAACGGCCCTAGCACAAACCGCTGTAGCGCCGATGAACGCTTTAGGCGCTATCGGGTGCCCGGCCGGGAAACCACCCATCCGAAGATATAGGTTTTCCTGCTTTCTTTATGCTGCGACGCGGCTAGAATAAGCGGCCGGGAGGCATACATGACGGATCCGTGTGCGTGCCCTCCGGCCCCGCGCCCGGTTTTCGGCATTTGAGCGGACGGAAGGACAGTTTTTGCAAGTAATTTTGGCCAACCCGCGCGGTTTCTGCGCAGGCGTCGTACGCGCGATCGAGATCGTCGAGCGCGCGATCGACCGCTACGGCGCGCCGGTCTACGTCCGCCACGAAATCGTCCATAACCGCCACGTCGTGGACACGCTGCGCGCAAAAGGCGCGGTGTTCGTTGAAGAACTGTCGGACGTGCCCGAGGGCGCGATGACGGTGTTCAGCGCGCACGGCGTCGCCCGTACCGTCGAGGAAGAGGCCAAGGCGCGCAAGCTGCCGGTGTTCGACGCGACGTGTCCGCTGGTGACCAAAGTGCATTTGCAGGGTCGGCGTTATGCCAAGGCCGGGCGGACGCTGGTGATGATCGGGCATGAAGGCCATGCCGAAGTGATCGGCACGCGCGGGCAAGTCGATGCGCCCGTCCATCTCGTCTCGACCGAGGCCGATGTCGCTGCGCTCGACATCCCCGAGGATGCCGAGATCGCCTATATCACCCAGACGACGCTGAGCGTGGACGACACCAAGAATGTGATCGCCGCGCTGGCGAAGCGCTTCACCAACCTGATCGGCCCCGACGTTTCCGAAATCTGCTACGCAACGCAGAACCGCCAGAGCGCGGTGCGCGATCTCTGCAAGGTGGCCGATCTGCTGCTGGTGGTGGGCTCCGAAAACAGCTCCAACTCCAGCCGTCTGCGCGATCTCGGGCAGGATGAGGGCTTGCCGAGCTATCTCGTCGCCGATGGCAGCGCGATCGATCCGGCGTGGTTCGCGGGCGTCGAGCGCGTTGGCCTCACTGCAGGCGCGTCCGCGCCGGACGAGCTGGTCGACAGCGTGATCGCGGCGCTGCGCAAACTTGGTCCGGTCGAGGTGACACAGCTGGCAGGCGTCGAGGAATCGCTCGAATTCGGTCTGCCGCGTGAGTTGCGCGACCCGCCTGCAACTTCCCAACAGCGCGTTTTGAGCGCATAGGAACCCCCATGAGCCTTCCCTTAGCCCCGCTTGCGCGCATCGGCGCCTACACCCTGAAAAACCACATCAAGGGCGGCAAATATCCGCTCGTGCTGATGCTGGAACCGCTGCTGCGCTGCAATCTGGCGTGCCCGGGCTGCGGCAAGATCGATTATCCCGATGCGATCCTCAACCAGCGCCTGTCCTATGACCAGTGCATGGACGCGATCGACGAATGCGGCGCGCCCGCCGTCTCGATCGCGGGCGGCGAGCCGTTGCTCCACCGCGACATGCCCAAGATCGTCCAGGGCTATATCGCCAAGAAGAAGTTCGTCATCCTGTGCACCAACGCGCTGCTGATGAAGAAGAAGATCGACGACTATAAGCCGTCGCCATACTTCACCTGGTCGATCCATCTCGATGGCGACAAGGGCATGCACGACCATGCGGTCGACCAGGCCGGCACCTATGAAGTCGCGATCGAAGCGATCGAAATGGCCAAGGCCAAGGGCTTCCGCGTGCAGGTCAATTGCACCGTGTTCGATGGGGCAGACCCGACCCGCCTGGCTGCGTTCTTCGACGAGATGCAGAAGCGTGGCGTCGAGATCACCATCTCGCCCGGCTATTCGTACGAGCGCGCCGCCGACCAGGAGCATTTCCTGACGCGCGAGCGCACCAAGAACTTCTTCCGTGATGTGTTCCGGAAAGGCGATGGCGGCAAGGCGTGGACCTTCACCAACTCGCCTTTGTTCCTCGATTTCCTCGCGGGCAACCAGACCTATGAATGCACGCCGTGGTCGATGCCGCTGCGCACCGTCTTCGGCTGGCAGAAGCCGTGCTATCTGGTCGGCGAAGGCTATGTCGACACCTTTGCCGAGCTGATGGAAGGCACCGACTGGGATCAGTACGGCGTCGGCAAGTATGAAAAGTGCTCGAACTGCATGGTGCATTGCGGGTTCGAGGGCACGGCTGCGAGCGACTCGATCCGCCATCCGCTGAAGATGTTCGCGATCGGCCGCAACGGCGTGCGCACCGAAGGGCCGATGGCCCCCGATATCGACCTGTCCAACGCCCGCAAGGCGAGCGACGTCCACTCGCTACACGTCGAGCGTGAACTCGCGAAGATCAAGGCCGCCGATCCCGAGGGCTTCAAGCGCACCCAGCGCGCGGCGTAGCGCACTGAACGCTGCCCCCGCCTCCCGCCCGGTGCGGATCAGCGCGGGGAGTTGCGCCGGGTTGCGCGCGAGCGAGGCAAGGATCGCGCCGAGCGCGACGCCGCCATCGGGCTTCATGCCGACCAGAGCGGCGGGGGGCAGCGCGTGATCGGCGCTGTCCGAGATCGTGCGCAGGATCGCGAACGGGAGGTTGTGGCGCGCGGCGACGCGGGCGGCGATGTGCGATTCCATGTCGACCGCGATTGCGCCGGTGGCGGCATGGAGCGCGGCTTTTTCGGCGGTGGAGGCGATGATCTGGTCCGCGCCGACGATGGTGCCGGGGTGGGCATTGGGCAGCGCGGAGGCGAGCCACGCCACCAACCGTCCGTTCGTTTCGAGCGAAGTCGAGAAACCTGCGGTGGTGCCAGGTTTCTCGACTTCGCTCGAAACGAACGGTGGGTGAAGATCGCCGACCACCACATCCCCCGCCCGCAAAGCCGGATCGAGCGCGCCCGCCACGCCGCATGAGAGCACCGCAGAAACGCCACCCACCGCCGCCTCAAGCGCACGCTCCAGCCGCGCCGCATCGCCGCCGCCCGCCACCACGACCAAGCCCGGTCGCGCGATGATCGCCGCTTCGCGCGTCAGCCCGCAGGCGACGAGGATCGTCACATCCCGAACGCCGGGCGCGGATCGTTCGAGCGCTTCAGGTTGCGATAGCGCGCCACCGCCCAGAGCGGGAAATAGGCCGGATAGCCGTGATAGCGCAGGTAGAAGACGCGCGGGAAACCGCCGCCGGTATATTTCTCCTGGCCCCACAGCCCGTCCGCCGCCTGGGTCGCGATCAAATGGCGGATGCCGCGCTCGACTGCGGGATGATCGACCTTGCCCGCCGCCATCAACGCGAGCAGCGCCCAGCCGGTTTGCGACGCGGTCGAGGGCGCAGGCGTATAGCCCTTGTAATCGAGCGCATAGCTCTCGCAATCCTCGCCCCAGCCGCCGTCGAGATTCTGGATGTGGATCAGCCAGTCGGCCCCTTTGCGCACCATCGGATGCTTCGCATCGAGCCCGGCGGCGTTCAAAGCGCACAGCACCGACCAGGTTCCGTAAATGTAATTCACCCCCCAGCGCCCGAACCAGCTGCCATCGGACATCTGTTCCTTCTCGAGGAAGGCCAGCGCCGCCTTCATCCTGGGCGTGTCGGTCTCGCCCAATTGCGCCAGCATCGACACCACGCGCGCGGTAACGTCGCTGGTCGGTGGATCGAGCAGCGCGCCATGATCGGCAAAGGGGATGTTGTTGAGATAATGATAGCTGTTGTCGGCATCGAACGCGCCCCAGCCGCCATCCCTGCTTTGCAGCCCGACGGTCCATTCGACCCCGCGCGCGATCGATTCGTCATAAGCGGCGGGGGTACGGTCCTTGGCGCGGTCCATCGCCATCACGACCACGGCGGTATCGTCGAGATCGGGGTAATGCGCGTTATTATACTGGAAGGCCCAGCCGCCGGGGCGGACATCGGGCTTTTCGTCAGCCCAGTCGCCCTTCACGTCGAGCACTTGCAGCGGCTTCAGCCACGCCAGCCCCGCCGCCGCGCGCGCTTCGGCTTCCTCGCCGCCCGCTTCCAGCATCGCGTGCGAGGCCAGTGCTGTATCCCACACCGGAGAGACGCACGGCTGGCAATAGGCTTCGTCTTCCTTGACGACGAGCAGCTTCTCGACCGATTCGCGCGCAAGCGCCCGCGCGGGGTGATCCTGCGGGTAACCCAGGCAATCGAACATCATCACGCTGTTGGCCATCGCCGGATAGATCGCGCCCAGCCCGTCCACGCCATTCAACCGCTCGGTCACGAAGGTGACGGAGGCGTCGATCGCGCGCTGGCGCGTGCCCTTGGGCCACAGCGGCTCGACGCCCTTCAACACGACATCGAGGCCGTTGAAGAAGGTCGTCCACGCCTGCTTGGTCCCCGCCGCCTTACTGACCAGCTTGGCGCGCTTGGCGGTGTAGAGTTCGTCGACCAGCACGCCCGAGGGGTTGCGCGCGACCGGCTTCTTGGCGGCGAGCACCAGCAGCGGCACGATCACCGTGCGCGCCCAATAGGACATTTTGGAGAGATGCACCGGGAACCAGCGCGGCAGCAGGATCAGCTCGACCGGCAGCGTCGGCACCACGCTCCACGGCCCCGCGCCAAACAGCGCCAACTGAATGCGCGTGAAGACATTGGCAGCCGCCGCGCCGCCCGCTTTGTGGATCGCCGTGCGCGCTTGCACCATATGCGGCGCATCGATCGAATCGCCGATCATCTTGAGCGCGAAATAGGCCTTTACGCTGGCGCTGACATCGAACGCGCCGCCATGAAACAGGCCCCAGCCGTGATGCGTCGGCGATTGAATGCGGCGCAGATAGACGCCGATCTTGCGCTCGATCTCGGCGTCGCGCGGTTCGCCCAGATAATGGCGCAGCAACACATATTCGGCCGGAATGGTGGCATCTGCCTCCAGCTCGAACACCCAATGCCCGTCCGCATTCTGCAACCCGCCCAGCGCCGCCGCCGCCTTGCTCGCGGTAGCGTCGGCTTCGTCCAGGAGGGCGCTGCGGTCTATCGTATCGATGCTCATGCCCGCGCCTTAGCCGAGTCGGGCACCCCGCGCCAAGCGGGCAGCAGTCTCGCCCGATCGCAGTGCCCCTTCGATCGTCGCGGGCAGCCCGGTTTGCGTCCAGTCTCCCGCCAGAAACAGGTTGCGCCAGCGCGTGGCGGCGGGCGGACGCTTGGCGTCCTGTTCGGGCGTCGCGGCGAAAGTGGCGCGCTTTTCCTTGACGATCTGCCATGGTGGCAGCGTCGGCGGAAGACCGTGAATCGCGGCGATATCCGCCCAGAAGGTCGCGGCGAGGTCTGCGCGGTCGGTATCGACCAGATGGTCCGCCGCACTGACCGTTACCGAGATGCGATCCTCAAACGAGAAGATCCATTCCGCCGTGCCGCCAATGACGCCGATCATCGGCGCGACGCCCGCCGGCGGGGTGTAGGCAAAGTGCGCGTTGACGATCGCGCGGAAATCATCGGGCACGGTGAGGTCGGGCACCAGCGCCGCAGCAACCCACGGCGGCACCGCCAGGATAATGCTCTCGTCCGCTGCGACCGCCTCTTCGCCGCTCCCGAAATCGAGTGCGACGACGCGATCCTCGGCAAAGCGCAAGGCCCGCAGCCGCCGCCCGAGCGTCAGGGTGGTGCCCTGCCGCTCCAGCCACGACACCGCCGGATCGACGAACGCCGCCGCCAGCGTCGGCTCGGCGATGCGCGGCCGCATCGCGCGCCCGCCTTTGCCGAGCGTCTCGCGGATCACGGCGGCGGCGAGGCGCGCCGATCCGCTGGCGACCGCGGTGTTGAGCACGGCGAGCAGCACGGGCTCGATCAATTTGTCCCACACCGCACCGCGCGGATCGATCCGGTCGCCCACCGTTTGCCCCGGCGCGCCAGTCAACAGCCCCGCCAGCCGCAGATAATCGCCCGCGCGCGTACCGGGCACCCGGCGGCCATCGCGGAAGATCCACCAGGGCAGCGGCCCATCATTGAAGCGCACCGCCCAGCGCGCACCGCTGCGCCGGTCGACGAAGGGGAAATCGGCGTGGAGCGGCCCGCTCAGCCGATCACTCGCGCCGATCGTCGCGAGATAGTCGGCCACCGCGCGATTGCCCGACAGGACCAGATGGTTGCCATTGTCGATCGTTCGCCCAAGCTGCGGATCGTGATAGCTGCGGCAACGCCCGCCGGCTTGCGCCGCGCCATCGACCAGCTCCGCGCGGTGCCCGGCGCGCGCGAGATCGACGGCGGCAGCAAGCCCCGCCATCCCGGCCCCGACGATCCGGACCCGACCGATAGAACCCTCGCGCTTCAACGGAACAGGCTGAGCCGCAACACGGTGAACAGCAATGCGGCCTTGTTGACCTTGATCCGCTCGCGCGGTGGTGCCCAGCCGACCGCTTCCATCCGCACCAGAATCGGCGCGTATACCGCCGCCATCAAGCGGGGTGCCAACAAATGCCCACGCGGCCGCTTAGCCAAAATCGCCTCGGCGGCCTTAAAATGCTCATGCGCGCGCGCTGCCAGCACGCGCGCCGCGGCATCCACGCGCACATCGCCGACGACGGAAAAAGGGTCGCCCAACGGGATACCCGCCGCCTGCAACGGCTCCAGCGGCAGATAGACGCGTCCGATCGCGGCATCTTCATCGACGTCGCGCAGGATGTTGGTGAATTGCAGCGCCAGACCCAGATGGTGCGCCAGCGCTATGCCGGTCTCCTCCTCCATGCCAAAGATCTTGACCGACAACCGCCCGACTGCCGATGCGACGCGGTCGCAATACAGATCGAGCGTGGCCATGCTCGGCCAGCGGATATCCTCGGCGACATCCATCGCCATGCCGTCGATCACCGCCAGGAAATCGGCCTTGTCGAGCGCGAAGCGGCGCACCGCCTCCGCCACCAGCGCCGCTTGCCCCGCATCGCCACCGGCATAGAGCGATTCGATATCGGCGCGCCACGCCTCCAGCGCCGCCGCACGCACCGGGCGATCGCCAATCTCGTCATCGGCAATGTCGTCGACCGCGCGGCAAAAGGCATAGACGGCGTACATCGCCTCGCGCTGCGCCTTCGGCAGCACGCGCATCCCGGCATAGAACGAACTGCGCGAGACTTGCGCCTGAAGTTGGGCGGGTGTCGCCTTGGGATTCATGAGCGTCCCTTAACCACTTGCCGTGCCGCCGCCAACGTTGCGAGCCCAAGCGCCTCGGGCGCGCGGTGATGGACCCGCTCGGACAGCGGATCGCGGACTTTCAAACGCGCGGTCAGGCTGGCGGCGAGGCGGTGGATGATCGCCACCTCTATTCCCAACCGACGATCGCGAATCGCGGCGGCAAAGCCTGCCGACTGCGCGAGCAATACCCCAGATCGCGCGGCCAGATCGCGGATCACCGCGCGCAATGCCGGGGTCGCGGTCGTCGCGCCCAAATCCTCCACCGTTGCGCCATGGGCTGCCATCACGTCCGCAGGAAGATACACCCGTCCGATCGCGCGGTAATCCTTGCCGCAATCCTGCGTGTGGTTGATGACTTGCAGCGCGGCGCACAACGCATCCGACGCCGCCCAGGTCGCGTGGTCCTCGCCATGCACGTCCAGCACATAGCGGCCAACCGGCATCGCCGAGTAGCGACAGTAGTCGAGCAACGCCGCCCAATTGGCATAGCGATCGACCGTGCAATCGCGCTCGAACGCCACCAGCAGGTCGAGCGCGTGCTGCGGGCTCAGCCCATGCGATTCCATCGTTGCGCGCAATGCGACCGAATGCGCATCGCTATCCTCGGTGCCGAGAATCGTCGCGCGCATCGCGGCGAGGAGTGTCAGCTTCTCGTCGGCGGAGGCGGCGGCATTGTCGGCCACATCATCGGCGGCGCGCGCGAAATGATAGAAGGCCATCACCGGGGCGCGATGCTCGGGCTTCAGCAGCACCGAGGCGACCGGAAAATTCTCATCCTTATGCCCCTTGCCCGAGGCAAGCGCGGTGGCGGTGGTTGCGGTGCTCATGCCGACAGATCCGCCTGGACGCGGCCCTTCCACAGGCCCCCGCGCCCGCGCTTATGCTGCCACGCCGACAGCACGGTGCAGCCCGCATAAAAGGTTGCGATCAACGGCAAGGCAGGTCCCCAAAGTGGCGAACGACGGTAGAATTGCAGCATCGGCTGGAACAGCAGCGCCATGATAGCCCAGGCCGCCAGCGCTGCATAATGCGCCGCGCCGCGCGCGAAAATCGCCAGCACGGGCGGCGCGAGATAGGTCAGTGCGAGGCCGAGCGTGGTGCCCGCCAGCAGCAACGGCGAATAGCGGAGCTGGGCGTAGGCAGAGCGCGAAATCATCGCAGCGACCGAGGCCCAGGTGTCGTAGCGCCGGATGCTGACCGCGCGATCGGTCAGGCCGAGCCACACCGCCCCCTGCTGCTTCATCAAGGCCCCGAACGCGCAATCGTCGATCAAGGCGGAACGCACCGCCGCAATCCCGCCTGCCGCTGCCAGCGCGCGGCGCTGCACCAGCATCACCCCGCCCGCAGCGGCACCGAGGCCACGCCCGCGCCGGTTCACCGTGGCGAAGGGGTAGAGCATCTGGAAAAACCACACGAAGGCGGGGATCAGCGCACGCTCGGCCCGGCTCTCGCAGCGCAATCGCGCCATCAGCGACACCAGCACCCGGTCATCGTCCACCGCGCGCGCGACCAGGCTGCGCACGCTATCGGGTGCGTGGGCGACGTCGGCATCGGTCAGCAGCAAATAGTCGGGCGCATCACCGGCGGCGGCGATACCCTGCGAGACGGCCCACAATTTCCCCGTCCAGCCCGCTGCGAGCGGCGCGCCGGTGACGACCTGCAACCGCTCCGACCCGACCGTGCGGGCGATCTCTGCGGTACCGTCGCTGCTCGAATCGTCGACGAGGATGATGCGGAAGTCGCCGGGATAATCCTGCGCGGCGAGACTGGCGATCGACTCGGCGATCACCTCGGCTTCGTCACGCGCGGGCACGACGGCGACGACGGTGGGCCATGCCCTCTCTTCTACTCCCCTCCCTGGAAGGGAGGGGTTGGGGGTGGGTTGGCCCGTGGAGAGCGCGACGCCTGCCTTAGGCCGACCCACCCCCGGCCCCTCCCTTTCAGGGAGGGGAGGAAGGTCCGGGAGGGGAGGAACACGATCATCCCGCTCCCGCGTCAGCCAGAAGCCGTCACGACCGAGCGCCAGCCCGATCCAGATCAGCAGGGATAACGTGGCAATCCCGAGCGCGATCACGCGAGCATCCCCGCTTGCCGGAACCATGCGACCGCATCCTCCAGCGCCGCACGATGGGGCCGCGCGTGGTACCCGAGTTCGGCCTCCGCCTTCGCACTCGAATAATACATGTCGTGTGCGGCCATGCGCAGCGCGTCCAGCGTCAGGAACGGCTCCTTGCCCGTCACCCGCGCGATCTGTTCATTCACCCAGGCCAGCGGAAAAAGCGGCGCTCTCGGGATTTGCACCGTCGGGGCCTTGCGCCCGACGATCGCCGCGACGTCCGCCAGCATCTGGCGCAGCGAGACGTCCTGCCCGCCCAG
Organism: Sphingomonas sp. TF3; assembly: GCF_003985085.1. Classification (NCBI taxonomy): domain Bacteria; kingdom Pseudomonadati; phylum Pseudomonadota; class Alphaproteobacteria; order Sphingomonadales; family Sphingomonadaceae; genus Sphingomonas; species Sphingomonas sp. TF3. The sequence goes on from NZ_RWKS01000017.1 coordinate 27,469, forward strand.
CACATAACGCTCGCCGATCCGCCCGCGCGTCATCGCCGCGATATGGCCCTCGGCCACGTCATCGACATGGACGAGGTTGAGCCCGCTCTCGACGAACGCGGGCATCCGCCCCGACGCCGCCTCGACGATGATTCGCCCGGTCGGCGTCGGCCGCGCATCGCGCGGGCCGATCGGGGTCGAGGGATTGACGATCACCGCAGGCAACCCTTGCTGCGCGACCATCGCCTCGACCAGTCGCTCGGCCACCACCTTGCTGCGCTTATAGGCACCGACCGCCTGTTCGGGCGTGGCCGGGCGCGTTTCGTCGGACGGTTTGCCGTGGTCGGGCCGCAGCGTCGCCACGCTGCTGGTATAGACGATTCGCTCGACCCCGGCGGCCAGCGCCGCTTCCATCACCGTGCGCGTGCTGGCGAGATTGTTGCGGACAATCTCCTCGGGGTCGGGGGCCCAGATCCGGTAGTCGGCAGCGACGTGATAGAGGTGCGCCACACCCGCCATCGCCCGCGCCATCGCAGCGGCATCGCGCGCGTCGCCCTCGACCAGTTCGCCCGGAAAATCGGTGAGATTGGTGCGCGCGCTGCTCGCCCGCGCCAACCCGCGCACGTGCGCGCCGTCCGCCGCCAGCCGCCGCGCGACGGCCGAGCCGACAAATCCGGAGACGCCGGTAACAAGTATGATGGGTCGATCGGTCAAGCAGCCTCCAGTGGCGGTGGCTTTAGTGCGAAGGCGCGCAAGAGCAAATACCACGGGCCACCGCACACGCAGAAAGGGCCGATCCGGCGCAAACATGACAGCTTTTTCATATCGGTGTGCCTATACCGGTCACCCGCGCGGCGTTACGAGGGAGGCATCGTGACCCACATTCTGCAGAATATCGGTACGGCGCTAGGCTGGCTGGCGATCGTGCTGGCGATGTTCGGCATCGTCTATTCGCTGGCCGCAGCGTTCGTATTCCGGCGCTTTTTCGCCGCCGCCAGATCGGCCCCTGCCCGCACCGAAGCCGTCACCCTGCTCAAGCCGCTCTACGGGGCCGAACCCCGCCTGCTGGACAATCTCGCCACCTTCCTGACCCAGAACCATGCCGGACCGCTGCAATTGGTGTGCGGTGTGCAGCGCGCAGACGATCCGGCGATCGCTGTGGTCGAGGCGCTGAAAGCCGCCTATCCGCACGCCGATATCGATCTGGTCATTGACCCGACGATGCACGGTGCCAGCGGCAAGCTGTCCAACCTCATCAACATGGACCGCGCCGCGCGCCATCCCATCGTGATTCTGAGCGACAGCGACATCGCGGTCGCGCCCGACTATATCGCGCAACTGCTCGCCACGCTCGACGATCCTGCGGTGGGCGCGGTGACCTGCATTTATTCGGGGCGCGGCGATGCCGGTTTCTGGTCGCGCATGGTCGCCGCCGGCGTGACGTATCAATTCATGCTGGGCGTGGCCTTCGGGGTGTCGAATCGGCTGGCCGCGCCGTGCATGGGATCGACGATCGCGCTCAAGCGCGAGACGCTCGACAAGATCGGCGGCTTCCAACGCTTCGCCGATGTGCTGGCCGACGATTATGCGATTGGCGAGGGCGTGCGTGCGCTCGGGCTCAGCGTTGCGGTGCCGCCAATTCTGGTAACGCACGCTTGCGACGAAACCAGCCTGTCGCAACTATGGCGGCATGAACTCCGCTGGGGCGCGACCGTCCGGGACGTCGCCTTCTGGCCCTATGTCGGCATCGTCATCGGCCTGCCCTTCCCCACCGCGCTCTTGGCTGCGCTGTATGCGCCACAGTTCGGGCTTTTGCTCGCCCTTGCAGCAGCAATTGCGCGGTTGGTGGTTGTGCGCAACGTCGATGCGGCGGTAGGGGGGCGGATCGCACCGCTGTGGATGGCGCTGCTGCACGATGTCCTTGCCTTTGCGGTGTATATCGCGAGCTTCTTCGTGCGGTCGGTTGATTGGCGCGGTGCAACACTTAAAATGAAGACGGACGGCCGCATTGTTTCGGCCTCCACGGAGCAACGAGCATGATGCGGACCCTTTTCCTCCAGGCACCCTCTTTCGATGGGTATGACGGCGGTGCCGGGGCGCGCTACCAGATGAAGCGCGAGGTCAAATCCTTCTGGTATCCGACGTGGATCGCCCAGCCGGCGGCGATGATCGAGGGATCGAAGCTGATCGACGCGCCCGCGCATGATCAGTCGTGGGACGATATCGCGCACGAGTTCGACGACCGCGATCTGGTCATTCTCCACACCTCGACGCCGAGCTTCAACCAGGACATCCGCACCGCGCGGCTGATCAAGGAGCGCAACCCGAAGATCATCGTCGCCTTTGTCGGTGCCAAGGTGATGATCGAGGACAAGGCCAGCCTGGAGGCGTGCGAGGCGATCGACCTCGTCTGCCGCGAGGAATATGATTTCACCTGCGTCGAACTGGCCGAGGGCCGCCCCTTTGCCGAAATCGACGGCATCACCTGGCGCGCGCCCGACGGCACGATCGTGCGCAACAAGGACCGTGCGCAGATCGAGGACATGGACGTGCTGCCTATGGTCTCGCCCATCTACAAGCGCGACCTCGACACGTCGAAATATTATGGCGGCTATCAGCGCCACCCCTACGTCAGCTTCTACACCGGGCGCGGCTGCAAGAGCCGCTGCACCTTCTGCCTGTGGCCGCAAACGATCAGCGGGCATCGCTATCGCCACCGCAGCGTCCCCAAGGTCATCGAGGAAGTGAAATATATCCTCGCGGAAATGCCCGAGGTGAACGAGATCTTCTTCGACGACGATACGCTCGCCGATGCGCACGATTTCGTCGTCGAACTGTCGGGCGAGCTGCGCAAGCTCGGCTTCGGCACGCCGGGTTTCCGCGTCACCTGGGGCTGCAACGCCAAGGCGAACGTGCCCCAGCCGGTGTTGAAGGCGATGAAGGAAGGCGGATGTCGCGTGCTGCTGGTCGGCTATGAAAGCGGCAATCAGCAGATTCTGCACAACATCAAGAAGGGCCTGCGCACCGATGTCGCGCGGCAGTTCACCAAGGATGCGCACGCGCTCGGCCTGACCATCCACGGCACCTTCATCCTCGGCCTGCCCGGCGAGACGCTCGAGACGATCGAGGAGACGATCAACTACGCCAAGGAAATCAACCCGCACACGATTCAGGTGTCGCTGGCGGCACCGTATCCGGGCACCTTCCTGTACAAGCAGGCGACCGAAAATGGCTGGTTCGACAGCTCGCACGATCTGCTGACCGATAACGGCAACCAGATCGCGCAACTCAGCTATCCACATCTCTCCTCGGCGGTGATTTTCGAGAAGGTGGAGGAGTTCTACAAGCGCTTCTACTTCCGCCCGTCCAAGATTTGGGAAATCGTCCGCGAGATGCTGACCGACTGGGACATGATGAAGCGCCGCTTGCGCGAAGGCGTCGAGTTCTTCGACTTCCTGCGTCGCCGCAAGGAAGCTGCATAAGGCACGGCCATGACCACGCTTGCCGGAATGACCGTGAATGAGCGGATCGCCGCGACCGGTCGCGAAGAAGCCTGGGATGCGGCCGTGCGGGCCGGCGACCGCGACGCGATGATCGCGCTGCTGCGCCGAGTCGCCGTCGCCAGCCCCGGCAATGTTGCGGACGCGGTGTTGGCCGACCCCGAATTTTACGGGTTTCCCCGGCGGTGAAGACCGCGATCATCACCGCCGATGATTTCGGCGTGTCGATCGAGGTCAATCGCGCGGTCGAACAAGCCAACCGCGAGGGCGTTCTGACCGTCACCAGCCTGATGGTGACCGGCGATGCCGCCGCCGATGCGGTGGAGCGCGCGCACGCAACGCCGACGCTGGGCGTCGGGCTGCACGTCGCGCTGGCCGAAACCCCGCCTGCTTTGCCGCCATCGGACATTCCGGACCTGGTTGATGCGAACGGGCAGTTCCGGATCGAATCCTTGCCGGTCGCGCTGGCGTTGCTGGCCAAGGCGTCGGTGCGCCGCCAGTTGGAGGCCGAGATCGAGGCGCAATTCGCGTTGTTCGCGGCCACCGGTCTGCCGCTCGACCATGTCAATTCGCACAAGCACATGCACCTGCACCCGGTAATCGGCGCGACGCTGCTGAAGGTGGGCCTGCGCCACGGGATGAAGGCGCTGCGCGCGCCGATCGAGGAGCGCGCATCGCTGGCAGCCTTCGAGCCAGTGACTGGGCTCGACATCGCCAAGCCGTTCGCGCGCCATATCCAGCGCTCGGGCCGTGCTGCCGGGATGAAGGTGCCCGACCGCACCTTTGGCCTCGCCTGGTCGGGCGCGATGCACGCGGCGCGGTTGCGCGGCATATTGGAGAACCTGCCAGAGGGCGTGAACGAGATCTATCTGCATCCGGCCACCGGAACCTACCCCTTGGCCGCGCCAAGCTATCAATATGAAGCGGAATTGGCGGCGTTGCTGGATCCGCAAGCCCGTTCGATCGTTACGCGTAACGATATCAGATTGGCGCGCTTTGCCGATCTCTAGCGGGAGAAAGGCCCCATGAATTTCATCTCCAAATCGCTTGCCCCCGCATCCCCCGCGCCCGGTACGCCCGTCCCGCTTGGCAGCACGGCCCACAAAATCCTGTTCTGCCGCACGATGCTCGATACGCATGATCGCTATCGCCCCGCATTGATCGACTGGCCGGTGCTGGATGCGGAAACCCGCAACCGGATCGTGTCGCTGCCGATCTGGGACATCGCCGTCGCGACCGAGGGGCGCGCGGGCATGAACGTCAGAACCTATGGCGAGCAGGTCGCCGATCCGCTGTTGCGCGACGCGATCGACATGAACGCTTTCGAGGAAAGCCGCCACAAGATCGTGCTGGCCGACATGGTCACCTTTTACGGCATCGAGCTCCAGCCCGAGGAAGCGTATAAACGCCCACGCGACCCCGAATTCGCGTTCATGCGCACCGGCTTTTCCGAATGCATCGACAGCTTTTTCGGCTTCGGCCTGTTCAAGATCGCCAAGGATTCGGGCTTCTTCCCGCCCGAGCTGGTCGACACGTTCGAACCCGTGATGCGCGAGGAAGGACGGCACATCCTGTTCTTCGTCAATTGGGTGGCGTGGTGGCGCCGCAACATGCCGTGGTGGCGGCGCCCCTATTTCGAGCTCAAGGTGTGGACGGTGTGGCTGTTCCTGATCTGGGAGCGGATCGACATGGCCAAGGGCATGGGCGACAACACCAAGGCGCAGGAAAACAATTTCACGCTCAACGGCTCCAAGGAACTGGGCGTCGAGATCGAATTCCCCGAACTCGCCGCAATCTGCCTGTCCGAAAACGACCGGCGGCTGTCCGTCTATGACCAGCGTCTGATCCGCCCGAAATTCGTTCCGGGTGCGATCCGTCTGGTATTGCGCCTGATGGGCAAGAAGGCGCTGGCCGCGCGCTGATCGTGCGCCTTCGCGATGGATCGGGGCTTGATCGATTCACGCGAAGGCGCGAAGGCGCGAAGATGGTCGGACCCGCAAGCGCGCAGCGCCCCAGATCCAACGTGAGCGAAGGCGATCGCCTTGCGATGAGCGCGCGCTCTTTGCGCCTTCGCGCCAGCGCATGCCCAAATCCGCTGCGGTTCCTTAGCCGAACGCCGATCGCAGTGGCGAAATCATGAACCGCTCCGCCCGGATCGGGCTGCTCGTTGCAACCGTCGTCGGGCTTATCGTCGCTGCAGGCGCAGTCGGCACGGTCGGGCTTGTGCAAGTCGCCGAGGCGATGGCGTCGATCGGCTGGATCGGCATGGCAAGCTTCGTGCTATGGTCGGGCGGCGTGCTCGCCTTGCTCGGCATGGCATGGGTCGCCGTCGCGCCAAGTGAATCCGCTGACCGCTTGTGGCTGTTCGTGTGGGCACGCACCACCCGCGAAGCCGCGACCGATATTCTGCCCTTTTCGCAACTCGGTGGCCTGGTCGTGGGCGCACGAACGCTGGCCGCATTCGGCGTGCCGCAGCCGGTGATCTACGCCTCGATGATCGCCGATTTGACGACCGAGATGGCCGCGCAACTGATCTTCACGCTGTTCGGGGTGGGGGTGTTGCTGCTGGTGCTGACGCATGCTGCCGTCCAGCAGGGCCTCGTTCCGCTGGCGCTGGGAGGTGTCGGCGCGATGGTCGCGCTGATGCTGCTGTTCGTGTTCGCACAGCGACCGATGCTGAAGCTCGCCGGGACGCTCGGCGCGCGTTTGCTGCCGGGCTCGGTCGCGGCGATGGCGGCGGTGCGCGAGCAGCTCGACGCGATTTACCGCGAGCCGCGCCGCGTCATCGCGGCGTTCCTGTTCAACCTCGCCGCCTGGCTGGCGAGTGCCGCCGGTGCCTGGATCGCCTTGTGGTTCATGGGCAGCCACGTGCCGTTATGGGCAGTGCTGATGATCGAGGCGCTGATCTTCACGCTGCGCAGCGTCGCCTTCGCCATTCCCGGCGCCATCGGGGTGCAGGAGGCGGCCTATGTGCTGATCGGCCCGCTGGTCGGCCTGCCACCCGCGACCGCGCTGGCGCTGTCGCTGCTCAAGCGCGCGCGCGACGTCGTCATTGCCGTGCCCGCCTTGCTGGTCTGGCAAATCGGAGAATATCGCCGCGTCGTCAGTTGATCTTTGCGCGGCGTCAATTGCCCAAGCCAGTGCGCCGCCGTATAGCGTAGGATATAGTCCAGTGAAGGTGATCCGATCATGCAACCGACGACCCTGCTGCTGGCCCTCCCCCTGTTGATCGCCGCAGCGCCCGATGCGCCGGTTCCCTGCCCGACCCCGGCCGCGCCGCTGCCCGCCAGCCTCGTCGCGTGGCAGACCGGCCTCAGCCTCGCCGCCGCCACCGACGCGCCCACGCTGGCGCATACCAAAGTAACGATCGGCAAGCGCGTGGAGGTGATGCTCGCCCCGACCGACACCGTTCGTTACCGGCTCGCGCCGGGCAAGCCACCCGCACCCGGCAGCATGGGCGGGTTGCTCGGTGTTACGGTGCGGCGCGCAGGAACCTACCGCGTCGCGCTCGGCACGGGCGCGTGGATCGACTTGGTGCGGGCGCGGACCTCGCTCACCTCGGTCGCGCACGAGCATGGGCCGGCGTGCAGCGGCATCCGCAAGATCGTCGACTTCAAGCTTCGTCCGGGTCGCTACGTGCTGCAAATCTCGGGCAGCAAGGAAGCCGCGACGCCGGTGCTGGTTACGGCGCTTCCCTGACCGGCGGCAGCGGCTCGGCGCGCAGCATCGCGTCTAACTCGGCCATCGGCGCAGTATCGGCGCTGGCTGCGAGATTCGCCTCGAGCGTGCGATAGGCGGTTAACACCGCGCGGCCCATTTTGGTGAGGGTGGCCCCGCGCGACTGTCCACCGCCCGCCACCGTCTCGACCAATTTCTCGGTCCAGCAGCGATTCATGCTGTCGACCAGCAGCCAGGAACGGCGATAGCTCATCCCCATCGCGCGGCCGCCCCCCGAGATCGATCCCTCGCGGTCGATCGCTTCGAGAAGGTCGGCCTTGCCCGGCCCCATCGCCAACTCATCGCCGCAATAGATCTGCGCCTTGATTTTGAGCTGGCCGATCCGCATCCCCGCCTCCGTTGCAGGGCCATGCCCTAGCATGGTGGCAATGCCGCGCAAACGTCGCTACGTCGCAGGCATGGCGAAGGTGCACCCGTTCCACTCGATCCACACCCACGGGCTGATCCGCGTCGGGGCGTGTACTCCGACCGCGAGCGTTGGCGACACGATCGCCAATGCCGAGGCGACGATCGCGCTGGCCAAGGACGGCCACAAACAGGGCGCGGACTTGCTGGTCTTCCCAGAGCTCAGCCTCACTTCCTACGCAATCGACGATCTGCATTTGCAGACCGCGCAGCATCACGCGACCGAGGCGGCGCTGGCGGCGGTGGCCGCGGCGACCGCCAAATTGCGCCCGGTGTTGGTGGTCGGCGCAGCGCTGCCGCGCAACGGGCGGCTGTACAATTGCGCGGTGGTGATCGCCCGCGGGCGCATTCTGGGCGTGGTGCCCAAGGTGTTCCTGCCCAATTACCGCGAATATTATGAGAAGCGGTGGTTCGCGAGCGGGGCCGGGATCACTGCGCCGTGCCACATCACGGTTGCGGGGCAGACCGCGCCGTTCGGCACCGATCTGCTGTTCGCGGCGAGCGACCTTGAGCATTTCGTCTTCCATGCCGAGATTTGCGAGGATTTCTGGGCCCCCATCCCGCCCTCGACGATGGGCGCGCTGGCGGGGGCGTTGATCTGCTGCAACCTCTCCGCCTCCAACATCGTCGTCGGCAAGGCACGTGAGCGCGCGTTGCTGTGCGCCGCGCAATCGGCACGCGCTGTGTGCGCTTATGTCTTTTCCGCCGCGGGACCGGGCGAGAGCACCACCGATCTCGCCTGGGACGGCCAGGCGATGGTGCATGAACTGGGCGAAGCGCTCGCCGAATCGAGCCGCTTCGGGCGTGCGCCCGGCCTGTTGCTTGCCGATGTCGATGCCGAGCGAATCGAGCAGGAGCGGATGCGCGTCGGCACCTTCAACGATGCCGCGCGCCTCGCCGACGATCCCGAAAAGCGCTTCCGCCGCGTGGCCTTCGAGCACAAGCCAGACTTTGGCGACATCGGGCTTCTGCGAGATACACGCCGCTTCCCGTTCGTGCCCAACACGCCCGAGAAACTGGATGCCGATTGCTATGAGGCGTTCAACATCCAGGTCGAGGGGCTGCTCAAGCGCTTCCAGGCGGCGCATGCCGAGCGCCTCGTCATCGGCGTCTCGGGCGGGCTCGATTCGACGCATGCGCTGATCGTCGCGGCCAAGGTGATGGACCGGCTCGGCCTGCCGCGCGACCGCATCCTCGCCTTCACCATGCCGGGCTTCGCCACCAGCGAACACACCAAGAGCAATGCCTGGGCGCTGATGCGCGCGCTGGGCGTCGATGGCGACGAAATCGACATCCGCCCCGCCGCCCGCCAGATGCTCGCCGATATGGGCCATCCCTTTGCCGATGGGGAGCCTGTCTACGACGTGACCTTCGAGAATGTGCAGGCAGGCCTGCGCACCGATTATCTGTTCCGCCTCGCCAATCAGCGCGGCGGGCTGGTGGTAGGCACGGGCGACCTGTCAGAGCTGGCGCTGGGCTGGTGCACCTACGGCGTCGGCGACCAGATGAGCCATTATGCGGTCAATGCCGGGGTGCCCAAGACGCTGATCCAGTTCCTGATTCGCTGGTGCATCCGCGACCGCCAATATGATCCCGAGACCGACCAGATCCTCGAGGCGATTCTCGCGACCGAAATCTCACCCGAACTGGTGCCGGCGGGCGCGGATGGCGCGATCCAGAGCACCGAGGCGCGCATCGGGCCGTATGCGCTGAACGATTTCTTCCTGCATTATGTCGTGCGCCACGGCATGGCCCCGTCGAAGATCGCGTTTTTGGCGCTGCACGCTTGGCGCGATGCCAGCGCAGGGCGCTGGCCGCGCGACGTGCCGCTAGCGGCGCGAGTCGCGTATGATTTGCCGACGATTGCGAGCTGGCTGGAGAAGTTTCTGGTGCGCTTCTTCGCGACGAGCCAGTTCAAGCGCTCGGCAATCCCCAATGGGCCGAAGGTTTCGAGCGGCGGCGCTCTCAGCCCGCGCGGCGACTGGCGTGCGCCCTCGGACGGCACGGCGCGGGTGTGGCTGGAAGAACTGGCGCGCGGGCTGCCGCAGTAGCGCCATTGGTAGACCGGGAGTGAGGGGGGAGTCCGCGAGACACGCGGTTGCCCATTGTAGAGCAACCCACCCCCAGCCCCTCCCTTCCAGGGAGGGGAGGCGGAAGGCGTCGCGGTTCCTCCCCTCCCTGTAAGGGAGGGGCTGGGGGTGGGTCGGCCCGTAATCGGGCGGACCTGCCAATTTCACAGCGCCCCCAAAGAAAAACGCGCCGAAAGCGCCTTACTTGCGGCTCTTGCGCGCCGCGTAGCGCGCGTCGCGCGCCGCTTTCTTGTCGATTTCGGCCTGGATCGCGGCCTGCTTGGCCTCTTCGATCGCGCGTTCGGCAGCTTCAGCCTTGGCGATCTTTTCGAGCCGCGCCTGTTCGATCGCAGCCTTCTTCTCTTCGCGCTTCTTGGCCTCGGCGGCTTCCTTCGCTTCGCGCGCGGCAGCGCGGGCAGCGACGACGGCCGGATCGACCGGCGGCTTGGCCTTCAGCTTCTCAAGCGCGCGCTGTTTCGCGTCAGCCGAGAGCGCTGCGCGATCCTTGAACGAGGGTTCCTTATACGATGCCATGCGGGCCCTTTAGCGGGAGTCAGTCAGGAAGGAAATGGCGGAGAGGGTGGGATTCGAACCCACGGTGAGCTTGCACCCACGCCGCATTTCGAGTGCGGTACATTCGACCACTCTGCCACCTCTCCGCGAGGTCATAAGATGCCGTCTGATGGGAAATCCAAAAAGCGGCACCGGTCGGTGAGCGGGGGCCTCTAACGCAGTGATCGGGCGGAGGCAAGCGTTTGCGCACCAGCAAAAGCACAGCAATCGCTTGTGCCTTGCGCAAGAGCGCCTAAATTACAGTCATGCCCCGTACCACCATCTCGGCCCTGCCGTTCGACAGCGCGATCACTCTCCCGCCCATTGCGCACGCCCGCTTCGCCATCGGCGACGTTGTGCGCCACCGCATGTTCGATTTTCGTGGCGTGGTGTTCGATATCGATCCGATCTTCGCGAACAGCGACGAATGGTATGACGCGATCCCGGAGAAGTTGCGCCCGCGCAAGGACCAGCCTTTCTATCACCTACTCGCCGAAAACATGGAGTCGAGCTACGTCGCTTATGTCAGCCAGCAAAATCTGGTGCCCGATGACAGCGACGAGCCGGTCGACCACCCCGCCATTTCGGGGCTGTTCGGGGATTATGAGGACGGCAAATACCCGCTGCGGCGCGAACATCGCCACTGATCGCCGCTGCCGCGCCATGACATAGAAAGGGGGCCGCGCAGGCCCCCTTTCCTTTTGTTCGAAGGGTGTTCGCTCAGAACTTGAACGAGACCTTCCCGTAATAATAGCCGCCGTTGATGCCATAGGCGGCGCTGAGCGGTGCATCGATCACGTTGCCGCCCGTGACCAGGGTCGTATTGGTCGTGCCCGGCACCAGCGCCACCTTCGGCGGACGCTGATTGAACACGTTGTTCGCCCCGAATGTCAGGTCGATTCCCCCCGGCAGCTTATAGGTCGCCTCAAGATCGGCGATGAAGGCAGTCGGCACCTTTTGCAGATAATAGGTGCCGCCATCCGGGCTCGCATAGGTCGATGTCTCGCCATAGAGCGTGCCACGCGCCGTCGCCGAGACCGGACCGATCGTCCACAAGGCCGAGGCGATCGCCTTGAACTTGGGAGACGCGGTTTCGAGGTTGGCGCGGGCGCTGGCGTCGAACAGCGGGATACCGCCGAGCGACGCCGGGGCGACGCCGAGCTTGGTGATCTTGGTCTCGTTATAATTGCCCGACAGGCTCCAGCTGACCGTGCCCCAGCTCCCGAAGTCCGAGGGCACGTTTGCCGTCAGTTCGATCCCGCGGGTGCGCGTGCTCGCCCCGTTGGTGAAGATGTTGATGCCGGTCTGCGTCACCGTCGGATCGAGCACGTTGCCATTGGCGACGATCGCTTGCGTCACGATCGCAAAGTTGGTCGCCCCGCCGCTGCCGAAGATCGATCCGGTGCCAAGAATACGGTCGCGAATCTTCACTTGATAGGCATCGAGCGTGACCGTCAGCTTGCCCGCACGAAATACGCCGCCCGCGCTGAAGTTGGTCGATTTCTCGGGCTTCAGATTCTGGAAGCCGATCAGCTTGGCCGCTGCCGAATTGGCCGGCAGCTGCACGAACGCAGAGGTCGGCGAGACGTTGGTGGCCGAATAATAGGATTCGGCCAGGGTCGGCGCGCGGAAGCCGGTCGAAACGGTGCCGCGCAGGGCAAAGGCGTGCGAGAAATCGTACCGCCCGGTTCCCTTGAAGATCACCTGGCTGCCGAAGTCCGAATAATGCTCATAGCGCACCGCGCCATCGAGCTTCAGCGCCGCGACCGGGGATGCGGCGACATCCAGATACAGCGATTCGTTTTCGCGGCTATGCGTGCCTGCGTCGGACGGACGGAAGCCGGGATAGGACTGCCCGCCTTCCTTGTAGATCGAACCCGGATCGCCCGAGCCGATCGAATATTGGTTCTTGCGATATTCGCCGCCGAACGCGACGTTCAGCGGTGCCGCCATACCGAGTTCGAATTCGGTCGAGAAATCGGCATTGGCGGTGAATTCGGACGAGGTGAACGAGCCGTTATAGAAATCGCGCGGCGTGAAATGGGTGTCGATGAACAGCGAGCGGTTCGCCGAGTCGAGCGTGTAGATGAGGTTCTTGTCCTTGCCGTACGTCGTGCTGAGGTCGAACTTCACCGCGCCGACCGCACCCTTCACGCCGCCGGTAAAGGCATAATCATCCTCGCGAATGCCTTCGCGCGGGTTGAAGCCTTGCGGGAAGGGAACCAGCTCGCCTGCCGTGGTGAGGCTGCCACCGACCCCGAGCACGGGGGACGCAATCACGCGATCGGGAACGCGCAGATTCTCGTACGCGCTGGCGATCCGCTTGCTGAACGAACCGAAGCTGTAGGCGGTGACGTCCCCGAAATCATAAGCGGTGTTATATTGGACATTGGTCAGCCAGGACTTGGCATCGCCGTTGATGCGATTGACGTACGGGAAGCCCGGAATGTTTTTGTAGAGCGCTTGCTGTGCTGCGGAGAGCGCAGGGCTCGTTGCGGTGGTCAGCAATGTGCCGCTCGCATCGGTCACACGCCGATCAAGCCCGCCCACTTGCGTGAAATCGTGGAAGCGGTGGAAAAGCGTCACGTTGATGAAGCCATCCTCGCCGATCTTGGTCGCCAGATGCACGGTGCCGGCATAGGTCGTTCCACCGACGTCGTAATTCTTGCCTGCGGTGGCATAGCCCGATCCCCCCTCGGCATCGTCTTTCAGGATGATGTTGATCACGCCCGCAATCGCGTCCGACCCATATTGCGCGGCGGCACCGTCTTCGAGCACTTCGATGCGCGAAATCGAACTGGGCGAAATCAGGTCGAGATCGGCAGTCGCCGCCCCCTGATAAGGGCCGCCAAGCACGGCAAGGTTGGCGGTGCCATGGCGGCGTTTGCCGTTGATCAGCACCAGCGTGTGGTTGGGGCTGAGCCCGCGCAACCGCGCCGACAGCGTCAAATTGGCGGTGTCGCCGCCAAAGGCCTGCGCGGTGAAGGACGGCACCAATTGCGTCAGCACCTGGTTGAGGTTGGGTTGGCCGACTCGCGACAATTCATCCGAGCTTAGCACCTTGATCGGCGTGGCGCTCTCGGCCGCAGTCGTGCCCGTGCGCCGAGTGCCGGTGACGATAATGTCGGATTGCTCGGGTGCGCTCGTATCGGGCGCGGGATCTGCCGGGGCCGGTGCCGCTGACATCGCAACACTGCTATCGGGTTTGGTGTCAGCAAAAGCGGGCATTGCGGCCACGCTGGCGACGGCCAGCGCGAAGAGCGAAATCGAAGATTTGTACATGGCTGTGAGATCCCCCAAAAAAACAGGTGACCTTCAGTCCATCCGCCCCCAGCACTTTATGTTCTTTCGAATACGCACCTCATTTGCGTCGCCACTGAGTGACGGACACAGTTCCCCCTGCCGCACAGCACGGCATTGAAATAACCCTGCAGATAATTTGACACGACCAACTTAGTCGAATGCAGCACGCCGCATTCGGTATCTATGTATGTGGAATCCTTGTGATGCTGAACGCTCTAACGCGACATTTTATTGCCGGAATCGAGTTCGCCTCATCTGTTCCGAATCGGATGACGCCATAGACCGTTTGGCAATGCAACATAAAGTTCACGCAGAGCGGATAGTTCATCCAATATTAGGACGGTTCCGGACCAACTATTGCGTTTGAGCAACAACTTTACGACGCATACGGCGCGCCTCGGCGGTTGACAGCGCGGCCTGTGTCGCATAGTCGGCGCTTCTTTCCCGCGCTCGGCTCGCCGTGCGTGGGGCACAGGTATTTTTGAAAGTGATGAGGCCCATGTTCGCAATCGTGCGCACGGGCGGCAAACAGTATCGTGTTGCCGCCGGAGACAAGATCGTCGTCGAGAAGCTCGAGGGCGAGGCCGGGGCGTCGATTACGCTCGGCGATATCCTGCTGGCGGGCGAAGGCTCGGAGCTGAAGTCGGTCGAAGGCCTCACGGTCTCGGCAGAGATCATCGCGCAGGCGAAGGCCGACAAGGTCATCGTCTTCAAGAAGCGTCGTCGCCACAACTATCGCCGCAAGAACGGCCATCGTCAGCAGCACACGATTCTGCGCATCACCGCGATCGGTGGCGAATCTGCCGCACCGGCCGCTCAGGCGTAAGGAGTAATTCGAGATGGCACATAAGAAAGCAGGCGGTTCCTCGCGCAACGGTCGTGATTCGGCCGGTCGTCGCCTTGGCGTGAAGAAGTTCGGTGGCGAAGCCGTCATTCCGGGCAACATTCTCGTGCGTCAGCGCGGCACCAAATTTTACCCGGGCACCAATGTCGGCATCGGCAAGGACCACACCCTCTTCGCTCTGACCGAAGGTCGCGTGACCTTCCACAAAGGCAAGCTCGGTCGCCAATTCTGCTCGGTAGAAATGCTGGCGCTGGCCGCTGAATAACATCGGGTGACCATCCGGGTTGCCCACCAGGGCGATCCGGGTAGTTCAGACTACCGAAAAAGGGAGACGGGTCGCCCCGGTCTCCCTTTTTTCATGCTCCCTCCCCACCCATTGTCGCTTGATCGTCACGAGAGACGGGCAAGCGACGGCGACGAGGAGAGTAATAATGTTCGCTCGGACTCCGAGGCTGACGCTACGGCCAGGCTGGCCGGAGGATGCCCCTGCGCTTGCGCAGGCAATGGGCCATGAAGACGTGGTCACCAAGCTGTCGCGCGCGCCTTGGCCCTATGGCGAGGAGGACGCTCGCGACTTCCTAACGCGCCCGCGCGCTACGACCGATGTCTTCATGCTCATCACCAGCCTTGAAAGCGGCACGCCGCAAATCATCGGTGGCATCGGCGTGCACCCGGAGGGCGATCATTACGAACTCGGCTATTGGCTCACCCCCGATGCCTGGGGTCATGGCTATGCCACCGAAGCGGGCCGGCAGATGGTGCAGATCGCGCGTTACGCCCTAGGGCTGAAGCGATTGAGCGCGGGGCATTTCCTCGACAACCCCGCATCGGGTCGCGTGCTGACCAAGCTCGGTTTCACCCCCACCGGTCGCGTCGAGCCGCAGCATTGTCGCGCACGCGGGCATCACGTCCCGTGCGTGAAGCTGGAACTCGACCTGGACGTGGCCCACGCCATCCCGCTCGCGGCCTGAAGGCCGCGGGCGCGTGCCGGGCTCTTGCGTCAGATCGGCGCTGATTACCACCCTGGCGAAGGCCGGGGCCCAGGAGCGGAGGCCGATGTAATGGGCACAGCGGTCGGTTACCGCAACGCTCGCACCTGGGCCCCGGCCTTCGCCGGGGAAGTCGATACTATATAGGAAGTCGGCACCGCGATTCCCTCAATACTCCGGAACGAAGCCGCCGAAGTCCGAGAATTTGGTGATGTTGGGCTCGAATCGCAGCGTCACCTTGCCGGTCGAGCCGTGGCGCTGCTTGGCGACGATCAGCTCCGCAAGCCCATCGACGCGCGACAGATGCTCCGACCATTTGGCGTGCTTGTCCTGCACGTCGGCCGGGCTGCCAGCCGTCGGAATTTCGGGCTGGGTCATGTTGAGATAATAATCCTCGCGGAACACGAACATGACCATGTCGGCGTCCTGCTCGATCGAGCCCGATTCGCGCAGATCCGACAGCATCGGGCGCTTGTCCTCGCGCTGCTCGACCGCGCGGCTGAGCTGTGACAGCGCCATCACCGGCACGTTCAAATCCTTGGCAATGTTCTTCAGGCCACGGCTGATTTCGGAAATCTCCTGCACGCGCCCGTCGCCCGAACTCTTGGCGGTGCCCGAGAGCAGCTGCAAGTAATCGACCACGATAAAGCCAAGCTGGTTGTTGAGCTTGCGCTGCAAGCGCCGCGCGCGGGTGTGCAGCGCGCCGATCGAAAGCCCGGCGCTGTCGTCAATGAACAAGGGCAGCGTTTCCAGGCTTGCCGCCGCCGCCGCAAGCTTGTGAAATTCCTCGCGCTTGATCTTGCCCGAGCGCAGCACTTCGGAATTGATGCCCGATTGCTCCGCCAGAATACGCCCGGCAAGCTGATCGGCGGACATTTCCAAGCTGAAAAAGGCGACCTTGGCCCCGAGCGAGCGTTCGGGGTCAATCCCGTCGGCCATGTCGCGCATCCAGCGCTGTGCGGCGTTATAGGCGATGTTGGTGGCAAGCGACGTCTTGCCCATGCCCGGACGCCCGGCAAGGATCATCAAGTCGGAACGGTGCATACCACCGATCTTGGCGTTGAGGCTTTCGAGCCCGGTGGTGATGCCCGAAATATGCCCGCCCGAATTGAGCGCGACTTCGGCCATCTTGATCGTGATGGTGGAGGCCTGGACGAAGGTCTTGATCTGGTTGTCGCTGCCGCCATCGGCGGCGACCTTGTACAGTTCTTCCTCGGCCGCCTCGATCTGCGCACGCGGGTTGACCTCTTCCGACGTGTCCATCGCGCGTTCGACCAGCGAGCGCCCGACCGTGACCAGCGTGCGCAGCATGGCCAGGTCATAGATCTGCTTGGCAAACTCCCGCGCGCCGAGCAGCCCGGCACCCGAGCCCGTCAACTGTGCGAGATAGGCCGGGCCGCCCAGCTCGCGCATCCCGACATCCTGTTCGAACATCGGGCGCAGCGTGACGGGACTCGCCAGCATGTCATTGCCGCGCAGCGTGCGAATCGCGGAAAAGATGCGGCCATGCAGCGGCTCGAAGAAATGCTCGGGCTGGAGCCGGTCGATCAGATCGTCCGCCAGGCGGTTGTCGATCATCATCGCGCCGAGCATCGCGGCTTCGGCCTCGACATTTTGCGGCAGGGTTACGGTTTCGGGTTCGGTCGGGGATACGAATGCGGTGGCCATGCCCCCTTGTCCCACCCCAGCCGCCGCCACTCAAGGGGCTGGCGCGATTAAAGCCGGGGATAACCGCTCAGCGCGCGCCCGTCGCCATCCGGCGCAGCACCGCCAGCGTGTCCTCCAACGTCTCCTGCGGCGGCGGCGCAGCGACGGGCGGGCGTTGTCCCACCACCCGCTCCAGCCGGTCGAGCAAGGCGTGAATCGTATCGGATGGATCGGCCCGTGCGGGCGCGACCGGCGGCACCGGCGTTTCCACCACGGGCTGCGGGGTCGATCGCACCATCGGCGTCAGCGGAAAGGTTTCGAAGCGTTCACCGGGATCAAACGTCTGCGGGCGTTCGGCGGGAAGGATGGTAACCGACTCCTCCCGCGTCGGGGTCGAGGACCCGCCAAGCGGGGTTTCAGGCACCGCGACCCGACCATAAGCGGCCAGTGGTTCTTCAAGATCGACCGGCAATGGTCGTTCGACCGGAGGCTCCACCGCCGCCGGTGCCGTGACGGGGACGGCGGGCGCGCGCACATCGAGAAACGGCGTGCCGAGATCGGTATTGGCGAACAACGGGCGGCGCGCCGGCGCATCGGGATGCGCATCGGCGCGGCGCAACACCGGCGCGCTGCCGCGCTCCCCGCGCGAGCGCTGGATCACCATAGTGCGCGCGCCGAAAACGAGGAACAGGGCGAACCATGCTATCAGGCCGATGCCGCCGCCGCACAGCAGCACCAACACCAACCGCGCGGTAAGCCCAAGCGGCGGCTCGGCTGCGGACAGGACCGAGGCGATCCCGCTATCCACGACCATCGATTCGAGCAGATCGGTCGGCACCAGCGCGAACATCGCGGCGGTCATCACCCCGATAACACCAGCCACCGCTGGCGCGACGGGGAGAATCAGAGGTTGGGAACGGGAGAACACGGCCATGACGCAGACGATGCCACCGCACCGGTAAGTTTCTGGTAAACAGGGCCATAACGCGCAACATTAACGGCCCAGTTGCGCTCCGCCTCGACAAAGGCGCGGCCGCGTTCGCGCCGCCCTTCCCAGCCGTCGCGATCCGCGAGCAGCGCCGACAGCGCCTGCGCCATCGCCACCGGGTCGTCGGGCGGGAACAGCGTGCCGGTATCGTTGTGGCGAATCAGCTCGCGATGCCCGCCAACGTCCGACGCGGCGACCAACCGACGCTGCGCCATCGCCTCCAGCGGTTTGAGCGGCGTGACCAGATCGGTCAGCCGCATCCGTTTGCGCGGATAGGCCAGCACGTCGATCAGGCTGTAATAGCGATCGACCTCGGTATGCGGCACCCGCCCGATGAAATGGATCTGCGTCGCCACCGGCGAGGCTGCAGCCTGCGCGCGCAAGGCGTCCTCCATCGGGCCGCCGCCGACCAGCACCAGATGCGCCTTGGGCCGCGCCGCGACCAGCGTCGGCATCGCCGCGATCAGATCATCAAGGCCCTCATAATCGTAGAAGCTGCCGATAAAGCCGATCACTTCGGCGTCCTTCAGGCCAAGCGACTCGGCCAACGCCGAATCATAGGCCAACGGATCGCCGAACACCGCCATGTCGACGCCATTGGGCGACACCAGCAGCTTGGCCGGATCGATGCCCCGCGCGACCAGATCGCCGCGCAGCCCTTCGCAAATCACCGCCACCGCGTCGGCGCGCCGCACCGCCCAGGTTTCGAGCGCGCGCGTCGCTCGGTAGCGCAGCGATCCTTCGCGCCCGGTGCCGTTGCCAACGGCGGCATCCTCCCAAAAGGCGCGAATCTCATACACCAGGGGCAGCTTGCGCGTGCGCGCCACCCGCAGCGCGGCGACCGCATCCAGCACCGGCGAATGCGCGTGCAAAATGTCGGGCTTAAACTCTTCGACCACCTCATCGATGCGGCGGGCAAAGGCGCGGATTTCGCGCATCTCGCCAAATGGGCTGATCGTCTCGGGAACGGGCGGGGTGCGGAAAAAATCGATGCCATCGACGGTTTCCGCCGCCGCGTCGCGCGCGCCGTTGCGTGGGCCGGTGACGGCGGCCACGTGCCAGCCGTGCCGCATCTGGCTCTTCAGGATCGCCCGCGTGCGAAAGGTGTAGCCGCTTTGCAACGGCAGGCCGTGGTCCAGGATGTGGAGGATGCGCATGCGCGGTCCATAGCGTGGCACTGCTTAACGGAGCCTCAACCCGCACGCCCTACACCGCGCCTGTGGAAAGTCAGGCCGCCTCATGATCGACAATCTCGCGCTCGCGATCAGCCACGGCTTGATCGCGCTGGCGGTGTGGCGATTGCTGCGCCGCCCCGATCTCGACCGCGAAGACGCGCCGCCGCCCAGGAAGGGTCGCCCGCGTGCGTGACCTTTTCTTCGTCGCCTTTCTCGGCGCGTTCTTCGCGGCAGGCTTTCGCCGTCCGTTCATTTTCGTGCTGGCCTATGTCTATATCGACATCGTCAGCCCGCAGCGGCTGACCTATTATCTGCTCAACGCAGTGCCGATCTCGTTGATCGCGGTGGTGCTGTCGGTCGGCGGCTGGATGCTCGCAGACGACAAAGCCGAAACGCGCGTCGCGCCGCGCCAGGTGCTGATCGTGCTGCTGCTGGCCTATTGCTACGCCACGACGCTGAACGCCGATTTCCCGGTCGAGGCGCTCGATAAATGGGGGTGGGTGTGGAAGGCGCTGGCCTTCGCTGCCTTCCTGCCCTTCACGCTGCGCACCAAGCTGCGGATCGAGGCGCTGTTGCTGGTGATGGTGGCGTCGGCCTCCTCGATCATCATCGTCGGCGGGGCCAAGACCATCGCCAGCGGCGGGGGCGGTTACGGTACGCTCAACCTGATGGTCTCCAACAATTCGGGGCTGTACGAAGGCTCGACCATCTCGACCGTGGCGGTCGCGATCATCCCGCTGATCCTGTGGTTCACGCGCCACGGCACAATCTTTCCGCCAGATTGGAAGGTGAAGGGTTTTTGCTACGCGCTGGTCTTCTCATGCCTGTTGATCCCGGTCGGCACTTCGACGCGGACCGGGCTGCTGTGCATTGGCCTCGTCGCGTTGCTAATGCTGCGCGATGCCAAGCGCAAGCTGCTCTATCTCGGCCTGCTTGGCGCGATGGGCGTGCTGGCGGTGCCGTTCCTGCCCTCCTCCTTCACCAATCGCATGAGCACGATCAAAACTTATAAGGGCGATGAATCCGCTTCGACCCGGCTCGCCGTGTGGGGCTGGACGTGGGACTATGCCAAGGACCATCCGTTCGGCGGCGGCTTCGAAATGTATCGCCAGAACAAGATTCGCTACGACACCGAAAAGGTCGAAGGCGACGCCACCAACGCCACTGTCGACCGCAAGCTGACCGTCGACCAGGCGCGTGCCTTCCACAGCGCCTATTTCGAAATGCTGGGCGAGCAGGGCTTTCCGGGGCTCGCCATCTGGGTGCTGATCAACCTCACTGGCATCCTCCGCATGGAGGTGCTGCGGCATCGCTACCGCAAGCAGGCCGATTATGCCTGGGTGACCCCGCTCGCAGGCGCATTGCAATCGGCGCATATCGTCTATCTGCTGGGCGCGGCGTTCATCGCGATCGCATTCCAGCCCTTCGTCTATATGCTGATCGGCGCGCAGATCGGGCTCGACACCTATCTCGCGCGCAAACGCCGCGCGGCGGCATGGCGGCCGATCCGCAAACCCCGCCCGGAGGCTGTCGCGGCATGAGCGGTCGGCATGAACTGCGCGCGCTAACGGGGATGCGCGGCATCGCGGCGTGGCTGGTGGTGCTCTATCACATCCGCCTGTCGGTGGCGGGGTTGCCACAGGGGGTGGTCGCGGTGCTGGCCAAAGGCTATCTCGCGGTAGATTTCTTCTTCCTGCTCTCAGGCTTCGTCATCTGGCTGAGCTGGAGCGAGCGATTGCGCCGCGGCGGGATCGGCGCGGTACCGGGTTTTCTGTGGCGGCGGCTCGCGCGGATCTGGCCGCTGCACCTGTTCATGCTCGGCTGCGCGGTCGCGCTGGCGCTCTTGCTGCTGGCACTGGGCAAGCATGATGCCGTGCATCACCCCTTTGCCGATCTGCCGCTCCACATCCTGCTGCTGCAAAATTGGGGCTTTACCGATCATCTGGCGTGGAACGACCCAAGCTGGTCGATCAGCACCGAATGGGCGGCGTATCTGCTGTTCCCGCTGCTGGCGCTGAGCCTAGACTGGCGGCGCGTGCCAAGCTGGGCGGTGCTCGCGACGATCGCGGCGCTGCTGGTGCTGCTGCACGGCGCGATGGCGGGGGCACCGACACTCGGCACTGACATCTGGACCTTCGGATTGCGCCGCTGCCTGATCGAATTTGCCACAGGCTCCGCAATTTGCGCGCTGTGGATGCGGTGGCGCGGCACCCCCGCCCTGCCCGCCACGCTGGCGACGATGCTCGGGGTCGCCGGAGTCGCTGCGGCGGCCTTGGGTGCGCCCGAAACGCTGACCATACCGGGCGCGTTCGCCGCTTTCCTGCTCGCGCTCGCACTCACCGCAGACCGGCGCGGCAACCCGCTCGAAACCCCGGCGCTGCATTATCTTGGCGAGATCAGCTACGCCACCTATCTCGGCCACTTCCTGCTGTTCGGGGTGTTCAAGCTGGCGTTGGTCGAAGATGCGCATGCCATTCCGCCGCTGCTGATCGCGCTGTATCTGGCGCTGGTGCTCGGCAGTTCGGTGGCGCTCCACCATCTGGTGGAGCGCCCCGCACAGGATTGGATGAACCGCCTGCCCGCCCGCTGGCAGCGGACAGGCGCGCGCGTTCAGGCCTCTTCCAGCTCTTCCTGAAGCGCCTCAAGAATCGCCGCGTTGAAGGCCGGGATGTCATCGGGGTTGCGGCTGGTAATGAACGGCCCATCGCGCACCACCGCTTCATCCACCACATCCGCGCCAGCATTGGCGAGATCGGTGCGGACCGATGGCCAGCTCGTCATACGCACGCCGTCCACGACATCCGCCTCGATCAGCAGCCACGGCGCGTGGCAGATCGCCGCGATCAGCTTGTCGTCATCGGCGAATTCCTCGATGATCTCGATCGCACGGTCATTCAGCCGCAGCGTATCGGGGTTGGCGACGCCGCCGGGCAGCAACAGCGCGGTGTAATCCTCGCTATCGACATCCTCCAGCCGCAGGTCGGGCACGATCGTGTCGCCCTTCACGTCATGCTGCATGCCCTGGATCGGGTCGGTCTTGATCGAAGCGAGCGTCACCTTGACGCCGGCATCGAGCAGCGCCTGGCGCGGCTTGAACAACTCATCCTGCTCAAAACCGTCGGTCGCCAGGATCAGGACATGCGCGTTGGAAAGATCGGTCATGGGGAATCTCCGCTGGGGGTTCACGCCGCTCAACCCGCGATCGCGCGCACCGTTCCGGAACGATGCGACGATCCGTGCATTGGAATGGGCAATGACCGGCGAACCGCTTTGCGACATCACCTATTGCGACGACAGCGAGCCCGGCATTTCGCGCAAGAAGATGCGCCACGGCTGGGGCTATTATGGTGCGGATGGCAAACGCATCACCGATCGCGCCGAAATCGACCGGCTGAACGCGATCGGCCTACCACCCGCTTATCGCGATGCCTGGTTCTGCCCGTCGCCCAGCGGCCACATTCAGGCGGTCGGCTGGGATGAGAAAGGCCGCAAGCAATATCGCTATCACACCGGTTTCCGCGAAACGCAGGAAGCCGCGAAATATGATCTGTGCGCGCCGTTCGGCCGGGCTCTGCCCAAGCTCCGCGCGCGCGTCGCCGCCGACCTTGCCAAGCGCACCCTGGGCAAGGATACCGCCGTCGCCGCGGTCGTGCGGCTGCTCGATCTCGGCAAGGTCCGCATCGGCAATGAAGGCTATGTGAAAGCGAATAAGAGCTTCGGCGCGACCACGCTGCGCAAACGCCATGCCGCGCTGAAAGGCCGCGCGCTGAAACTGCAGTTCAAGGCGAAATCAGGCAAGTTGCGCGTGCTGACGATCACCGACGGCTCGCTCACCCGCTTCGTCCGCAAATGTCAGGATTTGCCGGGGCAACATCTGTTCCGCTGGGTGGATGAAGCGGGGGAAACCCATCCCGTCACCTCATCCGACGTCAACGCCTATATCCGCGCCGCCATGGGGCAGGATTTCACCGCAAAGCATTTCCGCACCTGGTCGGCCAGCGTGCTCGCCTTCGAGGCGCTGGCCGAGGCGCGCGCCGATATCAGCCTGAAGACGATGCTGCTGCCGGTGAGCGAAACGCTGGGCAACACGCCCGCGATTGCGCGTAAATCCTATGTCCACCCCGCTTTGCTGGCGCTCGCCAAGGACGGGCAAACGGCGTTTCGCGCTGGCCTTCGCCTGCCGCGCCGCACGCAATATCTCTCGCGCGTCGAACGCGGCTTGATCGCCCTGCTCGAAAGCGCCACGCAACTGGCGACCGCCCAAGCCGCCTGAAGGTTTCCATGACGACCAAAAATACGACCGCGATCCTGCCGCCCATTCGGGTGGGCGACCTGGACGATCAAGCCCGCGGCTTCATCGGCATCCTCTATCACTGGGTCCACACCCACTGGCTGCAGATCCTGATCGTGCTGGCGGTGGCGAGTGTGATCGTGATGGCGCTGCATTTCGTGCGGCGGCTCGCGCGGAAATATTGCATGCGCGAGTCCGGCCCGCGCGGCTGGTTCGGCGTCGCAGCACGCGCGACGTTGCAGACCGGCAATTTCTTCATGGTGATGGCGGCCGCCAAGATCGTCACCGCCGACACTTTCGCGGGGACGCCGCGCGAGGTGCTTTCGCTCATCAACGTCCTGTGGGTGATCGTCGCGGTGTTCCAGATGGCGATCTGGGCGCGCGAAATCATCCTCGGCACGATCGAGCACCGCACCGGTGGCGACCATTATGCGGGTGAAGCCATCGGCAGCGCGATGAACATTATCCGCTTGCTGGTCAGCTTTGCGGTATTCGCGATCGCGGCGATCGTCGTGCTCGACAATCTCGGCGTCAACGTCACTGGCCTGATCGCGGGCCTTGGCGTCGGCGGCATCGCCGTTGGCCTGGCGGCGCAGGGCATCTTCGCCGATCTGTTCGCGGCGCTCGCCATCCTGCTCGATCGCCCCTTCCGGCGCGGCGACGCGATCAGCTATGACAAATCGGCGGGCACGGTGGAGGCGATCGGCCTGAAATCGACGCGCATTCGCGGCGTCACCGGCGAGGAACGCATCGTCGCCAACAAGCAATTGCTCGAAAAGGAAATCATCAACAACACCCAGCGGGAATACCGTCGCGTGGTGTTCACGCTCGGGCTGGTGCAATGGACCCCGGTCGAGACGATGGAGGCGCTGCCATCGATGATCAAGGACGTGGTCGAGGCAGGCGGCATGAAGTTCGTGCGCGCCGGTTTCGTCACCTTCGGCGCGCAAAGCTATGATTTCGACGTCGAGTTCGATTCCCCCACCGCCGCCTTCCAGGAGTTTTACGACGCGCGCCACGCGGTTGGCCTCGCGATCATCCGTTGCCTGAACGACGCCGGTATCCAGCTTGCCTACCCGACCCAGACCAGCTTCACCGCCGCGCCCGACGGACGGATGGTGCTGCCGTATCCCACGGACGATGCAGCACCGGCCCCGGCCAAATCGGCCTCGAAGGCGGTAAACGGTCGTACGGGCACCGGTGCCGCGCCAAGCGATTCCGCCGTCGATGGCGACGTCGGCACCGGCTGAACCGCTATAGCGAGCCCTCGTCGCCCTCCAGCGTATCGCGCTTGCGCCCGAAGATCTTCCCGAAGAAGCGAGAAATCGCCGCGCCCGCCACCGCAAGCCCACCCAGGATCACTTTCCAGAAGCCGAACACGATCGCGAGCAGGCCCAGCTTCTTGGCGACGACCACGCCCGCGCCCGCCGCGACCAGCCCGGCCAGACCAAATTCGGCGGTCTTGTCGACCGACTTGTCATAATCGGCATAGGTCGCCCCGGGCGTGAACGCCGCCGCCTTGCCGAAATCGGTCGCCGCCGCGCGCACATCGGGCAAATGCTTCATGTCGGACAACATGTTGAGGCTCAGCACACCCTTCCGCCCGAGCAAGCGCACATCGTAATTCAGCGCATCGACCGGCGAATCCGAAAATTTAATGTCGCGCGCCCAGATCAGCGAATGCGCCGCCGGATCGTAAGACGGCTGCTGCGCCCAACCGACCAGGTGGATCGTCGGATAACCGCCCTTCGTGCGCTCGGCATTGGCATCGGCTTCGCCCGCGCGAATGCTCTCGACGACCTTGTCATAATCCTCGGTCTTGGCGTCCTTATCGGGGACATAGCCCGTGTCTTCATAGGTGACGATCGCGCCCCAGACATTGTCGTAGATCGTGCGCCCTTTTTCAAACACGATACCCAGCACGCCGTCGCCCGAGGATGGCGGGTTGCCCCACACCTTGGTCAGGATCGTCTTGGCCTCATCGGCGGGGACGAAATAATAGCGCTCGCCCAGATGCAGCACGGCGTGCGCGGCGGGAATGGCAACATCGCCGCTTTGCTTGTGCAAGCCCTTTTCGAATGCGATCGCCTCGGCGGACAGTTTCTGCGGTGCGCTGTCCTTCTGCGCATCCGCTGCGGTGGCCAGCACCAGTCCCAGGCCGAGCGCGCACGCGCTGGCCACAGCCTTGAATGTCATCTGCTAACCCCCCCGGTCGGCGCGAGAATCGCGCCGACCGACAAGGCCGTTAAATCCCGCCCTCGTCAAGACTTAGCAGCATCGCATTGCCGCCCGCGCTGGTGGTGTCGACCGACACCGCACGCTCGACCACGAAGCGATGGAGATAGTTGGGTCCGCCCGCTTTGGGACCAGTACCCGACAGCCCTTCCCCACCAAACGGCTGCGAGCCGACCACCGCGCCGATCATCGACCGGTTGACGTAGAGGTTGCCAACTTGGGCCAACGCCTCGGTCTCCTCGGCAGCGCGCGCGATCCGGCTGTGCAGCCCCATCGTCAGCCCGTAGCCCTTGGCGTTCACGCTGCGGATCGTCTCTGCGAGCTTGCCCGAAGGCCAGGTGACGACATGCAGGATCGGGCCGAACCATTCGGCGGTAAGGTCTTCGATCCGCGCCAGCCGGATCAGCGTCGGCGGCACGAACAGCCCATCGGCCGGCGCGTCCAGCGTCTTCAATACAGTGGCACCGGCGCGATACGCCATGAGCTTGTCATAGGCCGCCTGGTCGATCACCGGGCCGACATCGGTCGCGGGATCGCCGGGATCGCCGAGGCGCAGCGTGTCCATCGCGCCTTTCAACATGGAGATCGTCGTCTCGGCGATCTCCTCCTGCAGCAGCAACAGCCTGAGCGCGGAGCAACGCTGCCCGGCCGAGCGGAAGGCCGAGGTGACAACGTCCGCCACGACCTGTTCGGGCAAAGCGGTCGAATCGACGATCATCGCGTTGATCCCGCCAGTCTCGGCGATCAGCGGCACGATCGGGCGCGTGTCGTCCTCCAATAGCGAGCGCGCGATCTTACGTGCAGTGGCGGTCGAACCCGTGAAGGCGACCCCGGCAATGCGCGGATCGGCGGTCAGCGCGGCACCAACCTCAGGCCCGCCCGGCAGCAGGATCAGCGCATCGCTCGGCACGCCCGCTTGATGCGCCAGTTCGACCGCGCGCGCGGCGATGCGCGGCGTCTGCGGGGCGGGCTTGGCGACGACGGTATTGCCCGTCACCAACGCGGCGACGGTCTGCCCGAGGAAAATCGCCAGCGGGAAGTTCCACGGCGCAATCGTCGCCCACACCCCGCGCCCGGCATAGCGCAGCACGTTGCGCTCACCCGTTGGCCCCGGCAGTTCGACCGGCTGCAACCCATCGCGCGCGGCCCGCGCGTAATACCGGCAGAAATCGACCGCTTCGCGCACCTCGCCCAGCGCATCCGGGATCGTTTTGAACGCTTCCGACACGCAAAGCGCCATCAATTCGTCGCGATGCGCCTCCAACAGATCAGCCAACCGCTCCACGATCGCGCAGCGATCCTCAATCGACCGCCCGGCCCATGCGGGAAAGGCCGCAGCGGCAGTGGAGACAGCCTGCTTCGCGCCTTCGCGGCTTCGCGTGAAATCCTCTTCTTTTTGTTCACGCGAAGACGCGAAGCCGCGGAGAGCAGACACGGTCTGCGCCAACGTCACGCGATCCGCCAAATCTACCCCGGCGGAGTTTTTGCGCTCCGCGCCGAACAGGTCGACGGGCAGCGGGATGCTCGGGTGCCGCGCGCCACCGACAGCGGCGATCTTCGCCACCGGGTCGGCCAAAATCTCCGCCTCGGTCAGCCGTTCGTCGGCGAGTTGATGCACGAAAGACGAATTCGCGCCATTCTCCAGCAAACGCCGCACCAGATAAGCCAGCAGATCGCGATGCCCGCCAACCGGCGCATAGACGCGGCAGTGATAGCCATGCTCGCGCACCAGCCGCTCATACAGGCCATCGCCCATGCCGTGCAGCCGCTGGAACTCAAAGTCGCGCGAATTGCCCGCCCATTCCATGATCGTCGCCACCGTCAGCGCATTGTGGCTGGCAAAGGCCGGGCGGATGTTGGGCGCGTCGAGCATGTCGCGCGCCACCGCCAGATACGACACGTCGGTCGCCGCCTTGCGCGTGAACAACGGATAATCGGACAGCCCCTCAACTTGCGCGCGCTTGATCTCGCTGTCCCAATAGGCGCCCTTCACCAGCCGCACGTTCATGATACGGTCGAGCGCGCCCGCCCACGCCACCACCGGCCGCGCGCGCTTGCCGTACGCCTGCACCGCCATGCCGAAACCGTCCCAGCCCTTCAGGCTCGGCAGCGCGGCGACCTTGCCGATGATGTCGAGGCTCATTTCGAGCCGCTCGCTCTCCTCGGCATCGACCGTCAGCGCGATGCCCTTGCCCGCCGCCTGAACGCTGAGCGCCTCGAGCATTTCGGTGAGCGCGGGCACGCATTCATCCCAGCGCGCGACTTCATAGCGCGGGTGCAGCGCCGACAGCTTGACAGAGATCGAATGCCCCGCCGCCGGATCGCGCCCGACGGCATCCACCGCATCGGTATAAGCCCGGAAATAGCGCTGCGCATCGTCATGCGTGCGCGCCGCCTCGCCCAGCATGTCGAAGCTGGCGGTAAAGCCCTTATGCTCGGGCTTCTTCATCCGCTTCATCGCTTCGTCGATGGTGCGGCCCATCACGAAAATCTCGCCCATCATCCGCATGGCAGCCCCCACCGCCTGGCGCACGAACGGCTCGCCTGCACGGGCAATCAGGCGGCGCAGCGAACTTTGCGCCTGCCCCTCCCCCACCAAAGCGCGGCCGACCACCAGCCCCCAGGTCGCCGAATTGACCAATGTCGAATTGGATTTGCCGGTGTGCGCGCGCCAATCGGCATCGCCAAGCTTGTCGGCGATCAGCAGATCGGCGGTCTCGGGGTCGGGCACGCGCAGGAACGCCTCGGCCAGCGACAGCAAAGCCACGCCCTCGGATGAATTCAGCCGATATTCCTGCAGGAACTGGTTGACCCAGCCTTTCCCCTGCGCCGCGCGCAGGTCGGCGAGCAGCCCCAAAGCATGGCCCATCACCCGTTCGCGCGACTCGGGGGTGAGCGCGGCACGGTCCAGGAGCGGCTTTAGAACATCGGGTTCGCTCGCCCGGTGCAGAGTGCCCATGGATTTGCGGGCGGTGGACGCTACGTCAAAGGTCATGTTCCGGTTTCCGGTCGGTGTGAGGCTTGCGCGCAGGCACGGCGGATGCCATTTGCTTGGCCGCGCCTATGCGACGAAATCAGCTTCAGGGGAATGCCGTGACGACCGTTACAGTCCAGGAAATGGCAGGCCGGATCGGCACCGAACAGGTGTCCGACTGGGTCGAGGTCAGCCAGGAAATGATCGACAAGTTCGCCGATGCGACTGGCGACCACCAGTTCATCCACGTCAACCCGGCAATGGCGGCGATGACGCCGTTCGGCGGCACCATCGCGCACGGCTTCCTCACGCTGTCGCTGATGCCGCTGCTGTCGTCCAAGATCATCGACGGCGTCGAGATCGAAGGCGTCAAGATGGGCGTCAATTACGGGGGCAACAAGGTCCGTTTCCTCCAGCCCGTCCGCTCGGGCAAGCGCGTGCGCGGTCGTTTCAAGCTGTTGAGCTTCGACGAGAAGCGCCCCGGCCAATGGCAGCAGACCAATGAATTCACGGTCGAGATCGAAGGCGAGGACAAGCCCGCGATGATCGCAGAATGGATCAGCCAGATTTTCGTTTGATGTAACCCATTTCCCCTCCCGCTCGCGGGAGGGGTTAGGGGAGGGCAATTCCTACGCTCTCCCCACGCCCTCCCCCAGCCCCTCCCGCAAGCGGGAGGGGAGGAAGAAGCAGAAGGAAGAAACCCCATGCGTTCCGCCGTCATCGTTTCCACCGCCCGCACCCCGATTGGCCGCGCTTACCGCGGTGCCTTCAACAACACCCCCGCGCCGACGCTCGCGGCACATTCGATCCGCGCTGCGGTCGAGCGCGCCGGCATCGAAGGCGGCCAGGTCGACGACCTCGTCTTCGGCTGCGCGCTGCAGCAGGGCCATCAGGGTGGCAATATCGCGCGCAACGCGTTGCTGCGCGCGGGGCTTCCGGTCACCGTGCCCGGCATGTCGGTCGATCGCCAGTGCGCCAGCGGCCTGATGGCGATCGCCACCGCCGCCAAGCAGATTATCACCGACAATATGGACATCACCGTCGGTGGCGGCGTGGAGAGCATCAGCCTCGTCCAGACCCCGCAAATGCGCGTCGCCGCCGACCCTGAGCTGATCGCGATGCACAAGGATGTCTATATGACGATGCTCGGCACCGCCGAGACCGTCGCCAAGCGCTACAATATCAGCCGCGATGCCTGCGACGAATATGCGCTCCAGTCGCAGCAGCGCACCGCCGCCGCTCAGGCCGCCGGTTATTTCGACGCCGAGATCATCCCCGTCACCGCCAACATGGCGATCACCAACAAGGAGACCAAGGAGGTCACCTATAAGGACGTGACGCTGACCAAGGACGAAGGCAACCGCCCCGAGACCACGCTGGAGGGCCTGAAGGCGCTGCAGCCGGTGATGGGCCCGGGCATGAACGTGACGGCGGGCAACGCCTCGCAGCTGTCGGACGGCTCCTCCGCTTCGGTACTGATGGAGGAAAAGGTCGCCGAGAAGCGCGGACTGCAACCGCTCGGCCGCTATGTCGGCATGGCGGTGGCGGGCACCGAGCCTGACGAAATGGGCATAGGCCCGGTCTTCGCCATTCCCAAGCTGCTCGAACGCTTCAACCTGAAGATGGACGATATCGGCCTGTGGGAGCTGAACGAAGCGTTTGCGGTGCAGGTGCTGTATTGCCGCGACACGCTCGGCATCCCCAACGACCTGCTCAACGTCAGCGGCGGCGCGATCTCGATCGGCCACCCTTATGGCATGACCGGCGCGCGCGGCACCGGCCACGCGCTGATCGAAGGCAAGCGCCGTGGCGCGAAGTACGTCGTAGTGACGATGTGCATCGGCGGCGGCCAGGGGGCTGCGGGGTTGTTTGAGGTGCTGTAAACGAGCCGCGCTTCGGCGGGGTTAGAAGAGGCGGCGCCGGGAAACCGGTGCCGCCTTTTTTGTGGGGCGGGTGTCTTGCGGCCACTTCCCGCCGTTCGCGATCGGCAAAGCGACCTCCGCGACCGAACCACCGCAAACGGCCAGCGTCAGTCATTCCTCCCTAAATGCTTACTTCGGCACTGGCTTTGCGCAGTCGCCCTGCCGCTGCCCCTTAATAGACCAGTGACGTTCGTTTCTGACCGGAGGACCACCGGGTCTTGGTGCTTCGGGCTCTTGGACATCAACAAAATCCAAGCGCAAGCGCGTGTTGGAATAGTTCCCCGTCACGGTCAGACGGTTTTGGGCTCGCGTCGGTGCCTCGGGTGGGATCTGGGATGCGTTACGGTCACTTGATCTGGGTGGCCCCAGACCGTGGTCATTCGCGTCCTGCTCGATAGCGATCCTACCCGTGTCCGTGCTGGGTGCCATCATCGTAGTACCGAAACAGGATTGGATAGCGCTGAGTTTTCCGCTCCCAAGGCGGACTTGAAGACGGGAGCAATGCGCCGTTGCTGACGGAGTCTGCCCTTCGCCAACAAGAATACGCATCAGCGGCTCGACGTCTGTCGCCGCGAGGCACATGTGCCACGTCTTATCCGAACCGGTCGGACGAAGGTCTTCTGGATTGAATGCGGTGCCATAGGTGTAAGAACGCGACAGGGTCAGAGTCCAATCGCCGCCTTTCAATACTGCCCGCTTCCCTTCTACTACAATATCATTTCCGAGGGGATGCGGCTGCTGTTGTTGCAACTGCTGGGCATAAGCATTCACGGCGACGCCGAGCGAGCACAACCCAAGGAAGATGGCGGTTCTGTTCATCTCCTCAAGTGACCTTACGCCCCCTTCACCCGTGCGTCTTCATCCATTCCTCAACCACCGGGGCAACCTTCGTGCGCCATTTGGAACCGTTGAAGATGCCGTAATGCCCGGCGCCCTCGGCCATGTAATAGCGCTTCTTGTCCTCGGGCAGGCTGGTCGAGATCTTCAGCGCGGCCTTGGTCTGACCCAACCCCGAAATATCGTCCTTCTCGCCCTCGATCGCCAGGATCGCGATGTCGGTGATCGCGGCGGGGTCGACCAGGCGGCCGCGGTGCGTCATCGTGCCCTTGGGCAGCGAATGGTCCTGGAACACCACGTCGATCGTCTGCAGGTAGAATTCGGCGGTCATGTCGCAGACCGAGCGATATTCCTCGTAGAAATCCTTGGTCGCCTCGGCTTCCAGATCCTCGCCCTGCACCAGATGTTTGAACATCTCATAATGCGACATCATGTGGTTGCCGAGGTTCATCGACATGAAGCCGGCGAGCTGCAGGAAGCCCGGATAGACGCGCCGCCCGGCGCCCGGATAGGTGCCGGGGATGGTCGCGATCACATTCTGGCTGAACCAGCTGTGCGGCCGCTCGGTCGCCAGCGTGTTGACCGCGGTCGGCGCTTCGCGCGTGTCGATCGGGCCACCCATCATCGTCAGCGTCTTGGGGCGCGCCGGGTTCTTGTCGGCGCTCATCACGCAGGCGGCGGCGTAGCATGGCACCGATGGCTGGCACACGGCGAGCATGTGCGTGCCGCCCTGTCCTTCATTGCTGCCGATCGTTTCCAGGAATTCGATCAGATAATCGACATAATCGTCGAGATCGAACTTGCCCTCGGACAGCGGCACCAGCTTCGCGTCGCGCCAGTCGGTGATGTACACATCCGCCACCGGCAGCATCCGTTCCACCGTGCCGCGCAGCAGCGTGGCGTAATGGCCCGACATCGGCGCAACGATCAGCAGCTTGGGGCCACCCTCGACGCCCTTGCGCTTGAAATGCAGCAATTGCCCGAAGGGTTTGCGCAGCGCGATCTCTTCATGGATCTCGACCGTCTGGCCGTCGATCGTGGTGAAATCCAGCCCGAAGGCGGGCTTGCCGCGTGGAGCCGCGGCATGCGCGAACACCTCCAGCGCGGAGCTGAGGATCTGCCCCCCGCCGAAATAGGAAAAGGGGTTGGCGGGGTTGCTGAGCACCCCGGCGCTGAAGTCGGCCATCGCGCTGGCACCGGCCAACAACGATTTCTGCATTTCATAAGCGTTGTACAACATACCGGACTTTCTAGCAGACAAATCTTATCTTAGCATCAAAGCTTATGCCGCACCGCCGCATTCGGCAATCCTCGCTTTCAAGTGAACGTTTCGCGGGCGGTCAGGATCCACGTTGAGGGCAAGCCCGGTCCCTGCTAGGCGCAACGGCTATGGCAGACCCCCAAAACGCTTCCCCCAGCGAACCCGCCCAACGCAAGCTTAGCAGTCTGGCCATGGTGTGGCGCTATGCCCGCCATTATCCGGTGCAATTGGGGATCGCGCTCGGTGCGTTGCTCGTCACCTCGGCGACGACGATCTATATTCCCTGGACGTTCAAGTCGGTGATCGATCGCGGCTTCTCGCATGGCAGCGACATGGCGCATGTCGACCGCACTTTTTATCTGCTGTTCGCGGTGGTGCTGGTGCTGGGGATCGCCACGGCGATCCGCTTCTATTTCGTGTCATGGCTGGGCGAACGCACCGTCGCCGACGTGCGCATTGCGGTGCAGAACAATCTGCTCAACCTGACGCCGCGCTGGTTCGAGGAGAACCGCCCGTCCGAAATCGCCTCGCGCCTCACCGCCGATACCGGCCAGATCGAAATGGCGGTCGGCACCACCGTGTCGGTCGCGCTGCGCAATGCCATCACCGGGATTGGCGGAATCGTTTCGCTGTTCGTCCTCGCGCCCAAACTGGCCGGCATGATCCTGATCGGCATTCCGCTGACGCTGGTGCCGATCATCGTGCTCGGCCGCCGCCTGCGCACACATTCGCGCACCAGCCAGGACCGCATCGCCGACATTGGCGCAATGGCAGTCGAAGTGTTCTCGGCGATGAAGATCGTCCAGGCATTCGGCCAGGAGCGGCGCGAGGCGGCGCGCTTCGCCGATGCCGTGACGCGCAGCTTCACCGCCGCCAAACGCCGCATCTTCCTGCGCGCGCTGCTCACCGCCTTGTTCATCACGCTGATCTTCGGCGCGATCACGCTGTTGTTGTGGAGCACCGTCGCCGATGTCGCAGCGGGGCGGCTGTCGGCGGGGTCGCTCACCGCATTTCTGGCGACGTCGGTGCTGGTCAGCGGTGCGTTCGGGTCGCTGAGCGAAGTCTATGGCGATTTGCTGCGCGCCTCGGGCGCGGCCGAGCGGCTGGCCGAATTGCTCGGTGAAAAGCCCGAAATCGCCGCCCCGGCCAAGCCGATCACGCTGCCGCAGCCGCCGCGCGGGACGATCGAGTTCGACCATGTCGAATTCCGCTACCCGACGCGGCCCGATGTGGCGGCGCTGCACGATTTCTCGCTGTCGGTCGCGCCGGGCGAAACCGTTGCCATCGTCGGCCCTTCGGGCGCGGGCAAGACCACGTTGTTCCAGTTGATCCAGCGTTTCTACGATCCTTCGACCGGCGCGGTGAAGATCGACGGCGTCGATTTGCGCACCGCCGACCCCGCCGAAGTGCGCGCACGCATCGCGATGGTGCCGCAGGAGACGGTGATCTTCGGTGCCTCGGCGCGCGACAATCTGCGCTATGGCCGCTGGGACGCGCGCGACGACGAACTCTGGGCCGCCGCCGAGGCCGCCAATGCCGCCGAATTCCTGCGCAAATTGCCCGAGGGGCTCGACACTTTCCTCGGCGAAGGCGGCGCGCGCCTATCGGGCGGCCAGCGCCAGCGCGTCGCGATCGCGCGCGCGCTGCTGCGCAACGCCCCGATCCTGCTGCTCGACGAAGCCACCAGCGCGCTCGACGCCGAGAGCGAACGCCTGGTCCAGGAAGCGCTCGAACGGCTGATGGCGGAGCGCACCACGCTCGTCATCGCGCACCGCCTCGCCACCGTCCGCGCGGCCGAACGCATCATCGTGATGAGCGACGGCCGCATCGTCGAACAAGGCTCGCACGGTACGCTGGTTGAACAAAACGGCCTCTACGCCCGCCTCGCCAGCCTGCAATTCAGCGAAGCCGCCTGAACCGTGCGCTTCCCCTTCCGCTTGCGGGAGGGGCTGGGGGAGGGCATGATCCAGCCAAACCGCACGGAGCGACCGGCCCCTGCCCGACCGCTCCCGCCAAGCGGGAGGGGAGAAACATGCGCGATTTCGACATCATCGTTTTCGGGGCGACGGGCTTTACCGGCCGTCTGGTCGCCGAATATCTCGCGCACAGCGGTGCGCCGCGCTGGGCGATGGCCGGGCGCTCCGCCGCCAAGCTGGCCGAAGTGCGCGATCTGATCGGCGCGCCCGCCGACACGCCGCTCCTCACCGCCGATTCCGAAAATCCCGCCAGCCTGCGCGCGCTGTGCGAACGCACCCAGGTCGTGCTCACCACGGTCGGCCCGTACCAGCTCTATGGCAGCGATCTCGTCGCCGCCTGCGCCGAAACCGGCACCGCTTATGTCGACCTCTGCGGCGAGCCCGCCTGGATGCGCCACATGATCGACGCGCACCACGAAACCGCGCAGCGCAGCGGCGCGCGCATCGTCTTTTCCTGCGGCTTCGATTCAATCCCGTTCGATCTCGGCGTGCTGACGCTGCAGGAGGCCGCCCGCGCCAAATTCGGCGCGCCCGTGCCGCGCGTGAAGGGCCGCGTGCGCAAAATGCAGGGCGGCTTTTCCGGCGGCACCGCCGCCAGCCTGAAGGCAACGCTCGCCGCCGCCGCCAAGAATCCCTCGATCCTAGGCCTGCTCACCAACCCGTTCGCGCTCACGCCGGGCTTTACCGGCCCGCACCAGCCGACCGGGCTGATCCCCGAATATGACCGCACGATCGAGGCGTGGGTCGCGCCCTTCATCATGGCGCCGATCAATACCAAGAACGTTCACCGCACCAATTTCCTGCTGGGCGAACGCTTCGGCGCCGATTTCGTCTATGACGAGATGATGGTCGCCCCTGGCCTCGGCGACATGGGCAAGGCTGCCGCCGAAGCGATCGCGCGGATCAACCCGCTTTCGAGTGAAAAGGGCCCCAAGCCCGGCGAAGGCCCTTCCAAGGAAGAGCGCGACGCCGGTTTCTACGATCTGCTGTTCATCGGCGAGGGGCCCAAGGGCGAGCGCATCGATTGCGTCGTCACCGGCGACAAGGACCCGGGCTACGGCTCGACCAGCAAGATGATCGCCGAAACCGCGCGCTGCCTGGTCGAGGATGTGGCCGGAGACGGCGGCATCTGGACGCCCGGCGCGCTGATGGGAAACGTGCTGGCGGACCGGCTACAGGCGAAGGCGGGGCTCACCTTCCGCTGCGGGTGATGGCGCGCCCTCGCTCCCCGTCTTCCCGTTCGCCCTGAGCCTGTCGAAAGGCACCTCTCCCCAAAGAGCCACGCTCCCGAGGAGAGGGGGCTTCGACAAGCTCAGCCCGAACGGGGGAAGGTTTACCCCCGCGCCTGCACAAAGGCGGGAACCGGCCCGATATCCTTGCCCGCCGCGCGCGCAACCGCTGCCGCCTGGTTGATGAAGTCCCACACCCGCTTGCTGAAGCCAGCGTCGGCCTTGCCCTCCCACGCGCCCATATCGGCATAGAGCCGCGCCGAGCCTTCCCACATCGCCGGTGTGGCAACGCGGCTGAACGGTTCGAGCAAGGTGAACCACTCCCGCACGAACGCCAGCGCCGCATCGCTCGCCGGGTCGAGCGGCAAGGCCGCCTCGATCCGGTCGCTCAGTACGCGCCACTGCGCCAGATAATCGGGGGTCGAGACTTGCGGAGCCGCCCCCATCTGCGCGTGCCACTCGGCCTGTTCTTCGGGCGTGTAATAGCGGTCGATCACGTCCTTCCACGCTTTTGCCTGATCATTCATGACTGTATCTCCATCGCGGATCAGCGAGCAAAGTGTCGCGGCATCGAGCGGCTCGCCTCGGTTGATGCGGGACAATGCGGAATCGATCAGGGTGATGGCGTCGCCAATCTCCTGCGCCTGGACGGCCAGCCGCTCGCGTTGCGCGCTCAGCAAGGCGGCAAGGTCGATCGGTTTGCGGTCGAACAGCCGCTTGATGTCGCCCAGGCTGAGCCCGGCCTTCTTGAGCGCGACGATGCGATGCACCCGCTCCAACTCGGCCGGCCCGAACCAGCGTCGGCCCGAATGGGTACGCAGCGGCGACACCAGCCCGCGCGCCTCATAAAAGCGCAGCGCCCGCGCGGTCAGGCCGGTGCGGCGGACCACTTCATCAATGGCAAACGAATCATCCATGCCGCCCTTATGCCGGTTGACCTTGGGTCAACTTCAAGGGGTGATTTGGGGCGGGAGGCAGATTGTTGGTGGAGGGCGGCTTGTGGTTTGGTCGCCTGCGCCATAAATCTATCGCATTGCTTTCTGCGCAAGGTCCAATAAGCCAGATTTACTGGCTTATCTTCACGGAGAAGAGCAACTTTTCCCGAGCGTCGTCGCCAGCAGTATTGATGAGCCGATCCACTTTGGCGCGCACATCCTTGTCGCCAAGTAGCTGCTCCCTTGGGCCGGGGATACTTGGATCGGCGACGTTCGCGTAAAACAGACGGTAGAGATCTCGCGCGCGTTCGGCGGATTCTATCGCGCGTTGGAAGTCCACCTCGCGGTAGACCATGATGTTCGTATCATCGATCGGCATTGGCCTGATCACGCCTCTACCGTCCGGTAGCTCGAGCACACGCTGGCGAAAACTGGCGTTGTGCTCGACGATCGTTTTGGGGTGCGTAAGCAGGATTGCGTCAGAAACCTCCGAACAATGGCCCCAAGCCCAGTGTGCAAAGCGATTACGTTCAGCTCGCAACGGTTCGGTGACGGCCAAGATCGCGCGCAGTAGGATTTCTTGCCATTCGGGCAAGGCAGCTTTGGCAGCCGCCTTGAGAGCCGACTTCTGGATTCCTGAACTTACCAACGACAGATACATTGCGGTTCCGACCGCGATGTCGGTCTTCAACATACGACTGAGAATGGAAGCGAGGTCGCCATCGATGTGCGCCCAGAGAGCAATGACGTAGGCGACATCGACTGCGAAAGGCGAGTTTCTGAGAACACCTGCCGAGAAGGTCAACTTGCCTTCAGGTGAGACCTCAGAAAGGGGTTGCGGCATATTGGTTTCCTACGACTTGTTAGTTTCTGCGGAGGCACACTTCGAGATCGGTGCCATTTGCGCTGAATAGCCGCAACTGGACCATTTCAATCTGCCCGGACTGTTTCGACAATCTCGGGCATCCCATCTTCCCAACCCTGTCCTACAAACGCCCCCTTTACTATCCTGCCACCGCTCTTTGACAGAACCCGTCGTCCCCCTCCCCCGCCCAGGGGGTAGCGCCGAGATCGAAGTGTTTTACGCCCAACCTTCCGCGTGCCTTCGGCAACAAAGCCAAGCTCCCTCAACACCCTACCGCTTCTTCCCCTGATGCCGAATATTCGCCGGCCGCCCGCGCCGCTTGATTACGCGCGCTGGCCCCTTGCCCCGCGTTTCGCGCTCCGCGCCGCCAGCCGGCCCCTCGACCATCTCGAAGCGCAAAGCGCCCGACACCGGGTTGGCCTCGGCGAGGCGCAGCGGCAGCTTCTGCCCGCTGGCGAAGACCGTGCCGCTATGTTCGCCCACCAGCGTGCGGCTCGCTTCGTCGAAGCGGAAATATTCCCCCCCCAAACTGGCACCCAGATCGCGCACCGGCATCAACCCGTCGCCGCCAATCCCCTCGACGGTCGCGAAGAAGCCGAAATTGGTGACGCCGGTGATGCGCGTCTCCAGCACTTCGCCGACCTTTTCGCTCAGGAACGCCGCGACATAGCGGTCGATCGTGTCGCGTTCGGCCTCCATCGCGCGGCGTTCGAGCATCGAGATGCTCTCGCCGATCCGCTCCATCGTCGCGGCTTCGCCTTCGGTCAGCCCGCCCGGGCCGAGGTCATACGCGGCGACCAGCGAGCGGTGCACGATCAGATCGGCATAGCGCCGGATCGGCGAGGTGAAATGGCCGTAACTGCCCAGCGCCAGCCCGAAATGCCCCATATTGGCCGGCGCATAATAAGCCTGGGTCTGGGTGCGCAGCACTTGCTCCATGATCTGCGGGCGCGCGTCGCTGTCGATCACTTTGTCGAGGATCTGGTTGAAGGTCTTGGGCCGCACCACCTGGCCGAGCGCGAACTCGATGCCATAGGTCTTGAGATAGTCCTTCAGCGCGACCAGCTTCTCGCGGCTCGGCTGTTCGTGGACGCGGTACATGACCGGCGCCTTCTTCGCCTCCAGCGCCTTGGCTGCGGCGACGTTGGCGGCGATCATATAATCCTCGATCAACTTATGCGCATCGAGCCGCTCGCGCGGGGCGACCGACAGGATGCGGCCCTTCTCGTCGAGCACGACGCGGCGTTCGGGCAAGTCCAGATCGAGCGGCGCGCGCGCGGCGCGGGCCTTGGACAGCGCCTTCCAGCAACCCCAGAGCGGGAGGAGCGCTTGCAGCAGCACTCCCCTCCCGCCTGCGGGAGGGGTTGGGGGAGGGGAAAGTGCGGCATCGGCGGTGGGCGTCGCTGGCCCCTCCCCCAGCCCCTCCCGCGAGCGGGAGGGGAGCATTGCCGCATCCACCATCGCTTGCGCATCCTCATAAGCGAGGTTAGCCGCGATCCGCACCACCGCGCGGGTGAAGCGCCACGATTTCAGCGCGCCGCCTTTACTCACCTGCAAATGGCAGACCAGCGCCGCGCGATCGACGCCTTCCTTGAGCGAGCACATCTCCGCCGAAAGGCTCTCGGGCAGCATCGGCACCACCCGGTCAGGGAAATAGACGCTATTGCCGCGCCGCCGCGCCTCGCGGTCGAGGCTCGATCCGGGGCGGACGTAGAACGACACGTCGGCGATCGCGACGATCGCCTTCCAGCCGCCGTCATTGGATGGGTCGTCATCGGGTGCGGCCCACACCGCATCGTCATGGTCGCGCGCATCGGCCGGATCGATCGCGACGATCGGCAGGTGGCGCAGGTCTTCGCGTTTGTCCCCCAAAGGCAACGCCGCCACACGCACCGCTTCCTCCAGCGTCTCCGCCGAAAACACGTCGGGAATCCCCAGCTTGTGGATCGCGATCAGCGAGAAGCTGCGCGGCGCGAACGGGTCGCCCAACACTTGCGTCACGCGCACGGTGATGCGCGGCGGGTGCCCGGCTTTTTCGGCCAGCACCAGATCGCCGACCTGCGCTGCGCCCGCATCGGACACCTGGAATTCGCGGCGTTCCTTCTTCTCCACGCCCTGCAGCCACAGCGTCGCGCCCTCCTGCCGCAGCACGCCGAGCACGAGTTCCTCGCCCTTGGGCAAAGTCTTCATCGGGTGCGCGATCCAGCCCTTGCCCGCTTCCTCGGTGCGCGCGAGGATGCGGTCGCCCACGCCCAGCGCGCCCTGCTTGCGCTCGCGCACGCGCAGCTTGGGGGCGGGCGTTTCGGCCTCCCAGCGTTCGGGCACGGCCCAGGCGGTGCCGCTATCGTCGACATCGGCGATGCGCAGCACCGTCACCTTGGGCAAGCCACCAAGCTTGTGGAACGCGCGGCCGGGGGCGCTGTCGATCAACCCCTCATCGGCCATGTCCTTCAGCAGCGCCTTCAGCAGGATCTTGTCCTGCGCGGTCAGCCCGAAGGCGCGCGCAATCTCGCGCTTGCCCGCCGGGGTCGGCGAGGCGGAGATGAAATCGAGGATCTGCTCGCGGGTCGGCAGGCCGGGCGTGCGCTTTATCGGTTTGGGCATCGGCCTAGCGATACGCCACACGCGGCCAAACGGCAAAGGGCCCGCCACCCCGCAGGATGACGGGCCCTTGCCCCCCGACCGCTGTCGTTCAGAACTTGCCGCGCAGCGTCACGCCGTAGGTGCGCGGCTCGGCCAGAAATGCCGAAATTGTCTGGTTCGCCGTGCCGCCAAACGCCTGGACGTTGGCGACGCTGTTCGATCCCTGGAAGGGCGTGCTGAACGCGACCTGCTCATATTGCGTATTGGTCAGGTTCTGCGCCCACAGTTCGATCGCCCATTGCTCCTTGGGGCCACGAATGCCGACCCGCGCGTTGACCGTGGTGAAACCATCCTGCTTCTTTTCCGGGAACAGGTCGGAGCCGGTGTTATAATCGCTGGTGGTGCGCTGATCGACATAGATCAACCCCGACAGGCCCGAACTGCCCAAACGCGGCGTCCAGGCGATGCTGCTGGTCACGACATTGCGCGGCGCGTTGGACAAGGCCTGCCCCGGCAACAGGAACAACGCTGGGTCCAAGGGTGCCCCGGTATTGCGCCCGACCAAATTGTTGCGGAACTTGGTATCGGCCAGCGTATAGCCGGCGGTGAACGCCACGTTGCGGGTCGGGTAGATCGCCGCCTCGACTTCCACACCGCGCGTCCGCACGCCGGGCCGGACATTGTTGGGATCGCACGCCCCGGTCGACGCCGATGCATCGCGGTCCGCGCCCGCCAGATCGGTCGAGCAGGAGTCGATATTCTGCACCAGGAACACCGAACCGTTGAAGGTGTTGAGCTGGAAGTCCTTAAAGTCCTGCTGGAACGCCGCGACGTTCAGGTTGAAGCGGCGGCTGGTATATTTCACGCCGACTTCATAGGCGTTTACCTTCTCGGCATCGAACTGGAGGTTCGCCGTACCAAAGCCAGCGCCGCGCCCGCCAAACTGGCGCGGATCGGTCGGCGAGAAGATCGGCTGGCCCAGCGCCGAACGGTCGAGGTTGAAGCCGCCCGCCTTATAGCCGCGCGAATAGCTGGCATAGGTCAGCACGCCCGTAGTCGGCTTCCACGACAGCACCGCCGT
This sequence comes from Sphingomonas sp. TF3, assembly GCF_003985085.1. Classification (NCBI taxonomy): domain Bacteria; kingdom Pseudomonadati; phylum Pseudomonadota; class Alphaproteobacteria; order Sphingomonadales; family Sphingomonadaceae; genus Sphingomonas; species Sphingomonas sp. TF3. The sequence goes on from NZ_RWKS01000017.1 coordinate 68,847, forward strand.
GCCCGTGAACTCGCCTTCCTTGCGCTTGTCGCTGAGCTTCAAGGCATTGAGCGCCGAACTGGAATTGCCTTGGCACGTCAAATTGACAACGCCCGCTGCCAGCGATTGCAGCGAGGCCGGCAACGCTGCCGCACCTCCGGTCAGGAACGGGGCGAAGAACGCCTGCTGGGCCGGGCAGACGGTGTTGGTGTTGTTGAAATCGGCGCGGAACGTCTTCTCTTCATGCGTGTAGCGCAGGCCCAACGTCAGATCGAGCGTCGGGGTGATGTGCACGATATTGTGCGTGAAAAAGGCGAAGTTGCGGCTGCGCTGATAGTAATTGGCGTTGTTGTCGCCGACATTGTTGACCGTGCTGAGCGTGTTGAGCCCGTTGATGAAGATCGGTGCAGCCGCCCCGAACGCCCCGGTCAACGTGGCGATACCGGTCGGGCTGAGACAGCCCGGTGCGCTGGGGTTACGCAGAACTGCAGCGGCGTTGATCGTCGCGACCAGACGGCACGCGGCAAACGCCCCATATTGCGAGCCGAATTTGAGGTTGTCGCGAACCGTTAGATCTTCATTGGAGAAATAGCCGCCAACGAGCCAGTCGAGCCGATCCTTGAACAGCGATCCCTGCAGTCGAAGCTCTTGCGAAAACGTCTTGAACTGGCGGAAGGAATTGCCGTCCGCAGCGCGATACAGCAAATCGATGTTGCTGTAATCGACGTCGCCGGGGGCCTCTGCCTTATACTCGCGATAGGCGGTGATCGACGTCAACGCGACATCACCGATCTTCCAGTTGATTTCGCCGGAGATGCCGCCATCGGTGGTCTTGCCACGGAAGCTGCGGCCCGGCGTATCGGAGGTCAGGCGGTTATAGGGCGTCATGTTCGCCGGATAAACGCCGCCCGGAAACACCGCGCCCATGCTGGTCATCACGTCGGTGATGCGGTTGGTCCGGCTGGCATAATCATGTTCGGGGTTGGTCCCCGCCGCACCCGGCGTCGGATCATAGGTTTCCACCGTCGAAACATAGACGGCGGCGCAGCAGGATTCGACGCGGTGCGTATAATCCCCGATCAAACGCACCGACAGGTCTGCGGTGGGTTGATACAGCAACTGGCCGCGTACGAAATAGCGATCGCGATTGTTGAGCCGCTGGCCCGTCACCGCATCGGTGTAGAAGCCGTCGCGCTTCGAATACACGCCATCGAGCCGCGCGGCGATCGTTTCGGTGATCGGGCCCGTGATGCTGCCCGAGGCGCGAACCGCATTGTAATTGCCATAGGTCAGCTCGCCATTGGCCCCAAAGGTGAAGCTCGGAGCCTTGGTGATGATGTTGAGCAAGCCCGCGCTGGCATTGCGCCCGAACAGCGTTCCCTGCGGACCGCGCAGCACTTCGATCCGGTCGATTTCACCGAGATCGTTGAGGCCAGCCCCGGTGCGGCTGCGATAGACGCCGTCGATGAAAGTCGCGACCGAGCTTTCCAGGCCGGGATTGTCGCCCACCGTGCCGATGCCGCGGATGCGCGCAGAACCGTTCGCTTCCGATCCGGTCGAAGACACGAGCAAGGATGGTGCGAGCTGGTTAAGCTGGCGGATGTCGTTCGCGCCTGAATTGGACAGCGACGCCGACGAAACCGCCGACACCGCCAGCGGCACGTCCGACAGCAGCGAATTGCGGCGCGTCGCCGTCACGATGATATCGCGGGTGGGTTCGTCCGCCGTATCGGCCGCCGCCGGAGCCTTGGCGGCCTCCGGCGACGACGACGGCACCCCGGTTGCAGGCGCGGTCTGCGCCGATGCTGGCATGGCAATCCCAAGCGCAAGCGCGGACATGGCACATGCAGACAACAAGGCGTTCGTCATATCTCTCTCCCCGAAGGACCAGAACACTAATCGGTTCCGTACCCTATCATCGAATTTACCCGAGAACGGGGCCGCGTCAAGCGCGGATACGTCGCAAATGACCGGCAACGTATAGGAGTTTTACGGACTTGCGACAAAAATGACACGACCGAAACGGCCAGAACGCAGCTTCGAAAATGGGTCGCTCATGGTGCAATTGCGAAAGGGGAGCGGATCCCGATCAGTATCCGTTCAACCGGGCAAAGCGCTCCCGGTGAAAAGCGGCATTGCCCCACATCGTCTCCAAGATACGCGCGCGCTTGATGTAGAAGCCTGCATCATGCTCATCGGTCATGCCGATGCCGCCGTGCAGTTGAATCATCTCCCGGCTGACGAGGTGGAGCGTATCGCCCGCCACCGCCTTGGCCAGGCTGACCGCCTGGTCGACATCCGACCGCCCCGCATCGATCGCCTCCAACGCCCCTTCGACTGCCGACCGCATCAATTCGAGCTCGGTAAACATCTTTGCCATGCGGTGCTGCAGCGCCTGGAAGGTCGAGAGCACCTGCCCGAATTGCACGCGCGTCTTCAAATAATCGTTGGTGGTGTTGAAGGCCTGCACCGCGAGGCCCAGCATTTCCGCGCACACCGCCGCAGTCGCGCGATCGACCACGCGTGCGGTGAGCGCGGTATCGCCGAGCCGTTCGGCGGGCGCGTCGGTGAAGGTGATCTGCGCGTGGCTGCGCGAATCCGTCATATGGCGTGGAGAGCGGGTCACGCCGACATCGCCGGAGACCAGATACAGCCCATCATCGGCGGCAACGACAAAGACGCCCGCGCTATCGCCTTCGGCGACGAACGCCTTGGTCCCGCTCAGCCTTCCGTCGACCACCTTGGTCGCGACCTTGGCCGGATCATGCACCGGCCCCTCATCGACCGCGAGCGTGGCGACCACCGCGCCGCTGGCAATGCGCGGCAACCATTCGGCCTTCGCCGTCTCGGATTCGCCCAAGACGATTGCGCTCGCCGCCGCCGACGTCGCTGCCAGTGGCGACGCCGCCAGATTGCGACCAAGCTGTTCCAGCACGAGGCCAAGCGACAGATAGCCAAAGGCAGTCCCGCCAAAAGCCTCGGGAATGACGATACCGGCCACCCCCATTTCGGACAGCGCTTGCCACGCCGCCGCATCATAACCCGCGCTCGGTGCGGCCGCGCGCATCTCGCGGAAGGCGGTCACGGGCGATTCATTGTCGGACCACTCGCGCACCATGTCGCGGAGCATCGTTTGTTCGTCGTTGAGTACGGCCATCTCGCGGTCCCCGTTTTGTGATGGGTGAAACGGGGGAGGATGGCTTCTGCCGTCCTTCACCCCGCCCCTCTCCGGCCCGCCGCAGTTGCGGCAGCCTATCTGGAATTACTGGTGATCGAGCATCCCGAGGATGCGCTTCGAAATCACGTTGTTCTGGATCTCGGTCGACCCGCCATAGATCGACACCGCCTTGCCCCACAGCCAGGTGCGCGTCTGGGTCAGTTCGTCCTCACTGAAGCCCTCGCCCTCCCAGCCCAGCCCGGCCATGCCCATGATCTCGATCGACAGCTCCGCGCGTTCCTGCGTGATGCGCGCGCCGACATTCTTCATGATCGAGGTCGCCGCCGACGGCCCCTGGTTCGACTTGGCTTCCAGCGCGGCACGGCGCAGCGTCAGCGCGAAGGCGCGGCTGTCCATCTCATGCCGCACGATGCGCATCCGCAAATCGCTGTCGGGCACGCGACCCTGCTCATCCGCGCCGCGATAGTCTTTGGCCAGCGCCCCCATCGCCTTGCCCGCGAACAGCCGCGAGGCACCGCCGCCGCCCGACAGGCTGTTACGCTCATGCTGGAGCAGCCGCGTGCCGATCTCCCAGCCCTGCCCCTCGCGCCCCACGAGATTTTCCTTGGGCACCTTCACATTGGTGAAGAAGGTTTCGCAAAACGGCGACTGGCCCGAAATCATGCGAATCGGCTTCACCTCGACGCCGGGCGAAGTCATGTCGAGCAGCAGGAAGCTGATGCCGCCGTGCTTTTGCGATTTGTCGGTGCGCACCAGCGCGAAGCATTTGTCGGCCCACTGCCCGCCCGACGTCCAGGTCTTTTGCCCGTTGACGATATAATGGTCGCCCGCGTCCTCGGCGAAGGTCTGCACATTGGCGAGGTCCGACCCGGCATTGGGCTCGGAATAGCCCTGGCACCAGCGCACCTCACCCTTGGCGATAGCCGGGATATGTTCGTGCTTCTGCGCCTCGCTGCCATATTCGAGCAGCGTCGGGCCGAACATCATCACGCCCATGCCGCCAATCGGGTTCCACGCGCCAATCCGCGCCATTTCCTCCTGCAGGACGCGGATTTCGGCCTTGTCGAGCCCACCGCCGCCATAAGCCTTGGGCCAGCCGGGAACACCCCAGCCCTTTTCGCCCATTGCGGCCTTCCAGGCGATTTCATCTGCGGACAGTTCGGTTGGGCCTTCGAGCGCGGACAGGGCATTGTCCTTGCCCTTGAGCGCAGGCGGGAAGTTGGCGGCAAGCCAGGCGCGGGCCGTCTGGCGGAACTCGTCAAGCGCGGTCGCTGGAGCGTCGAGTTCGGGCGCAGTCGCCATAAAACCTGTCCTTGCTGATAAAATCTGAAGATTGGGTATGGCGAAGCGATGCCACAGAATGGGCGTCGTGAAAAGCGTTATTGGGCGCGTTGCAGCGATCGCCCGTTCGGTAAGGCGGCACCGGGCCGCGACGCTTCAGGCCGCAATCGGCACCGGCATTGTTGCCCGGCGCAGTTGCGGACGCGTAGCGGCTCCCCATCTCCCGCGTGACGCAAGAGGAGCTTGGCGCATGATCGACCTGCATTACTGGCCCACGCCGAACGGCCACAAAATCACGCTATTTCTGGAGGAGGCCGGGGTCGAGTATCGCATCATTCCGGTCAACATCGGCGCAGGCGACCAATTCCAGCCGGATTTCCTGAAGATCGCGCCCAACAACCGTATGCCCGCAATCATCGATCACGACCCCGCCGATGGTGGCGAGCCGATCGCGATCTTCGAATCGGGGGCGATCCTGCTCTATCTGGCCGACAAATATGGCGCGTTCATCGGCGCGGACTTGCGCAGCCGCACCGAGACGATTCAGTGGCTGATGTGGCAGATGGGTGGATTGGGGCCGATGCTCGGGCAGAACCATCACTTCAGCGGCTATGCCCCTGAAAAAATCCCTTATGCGATCGATCGTTATGTCAAGGAAACCAATCGCTTATACGGCGTTCTCGATCGCCGCCTGGCCGACCGGGATTTCATCACCGGCGAATATTCGATCGCCGACATGGCCTGCTACCCCTGGATCGTGCCGTATGAACGCCAGGGCCAAAATCTCGGCAATTTCCCGAACGTGAAGCGCTGGTTCGAGGCGATCGCCGCACGTCCGCACACGATCGCCGCTTATGCCAAGGGGGCCGCGATCAGCGACAACAAGCCGATGACCGAGGAGGCGAAGAAGATCCTGTTTGGGCAGACGGCAAAGGTACTGGGGTAACGACTCCTCCCCGCGTCGGGGAGAGGGGGACCATGAGCATTGAGCGAGTGGTGGAGGGGGCGTGCCGCGGGCGGAACTCCCGTGGAGCCCCCTCCACCACCCGACTGACGAAGCCCCCCCTCCCCGTTCCGGGGAGGATCGATCGTTCGAACATCGCGTATGGTGTTTCCCTCTCTCTTGTTCTAGCGAATCGAAGATCGGGATTTGCTGAGAAGGGACATGATGACCGCTGCCGAAATGCTCGCGAGTGACTTTGCGACCTTGCCCGACCTGATCCGTGCGCACGCCGCGGAGCAGGGGGACAAGGTCGCCCTGGCCGAAGCCGACGGCGAGCTGGATTATGCCAGTCTCGACGCGCTGGTCGACCGCGTCGCCGCCGCGCTTCAGCGTGATGGCGTGCGGCAGGGCGACGCCGTCGCGATCGTCGCCGCCGCCAGCATCGATTATGTCGCGATCTTCCTCGGCGCGCTCCGGGCCGGGTGCGTGGCGACCCCGCTCGCGCCATCGGGGACGCCCGATAGCATCGTTGCGATGATCGCCGACTGTGCTGCCCCCATCACCTTCGTCGACGCCGAGGCGGCAAGCGCATTGGGCGGACACCATATTCCCGGCAAGCTCGTCCATCTGAAATCGCTGGGATCGTGGCTCGCCCCGGTCGGCGCGCGGCCGACACCGGTCACGATCGCGCCCGAGAATGGCTTCAACATCATCTACTCGTCGGGCACCACCGGCGTCCCCAAGGGGATCGTACAAAGCCACGCGATGCGCTGGGCGCATATCAACCGCAACGAGGCCGCCGGGTTCGCCGACGCGGTGACGATGATCGCGACGCCGCTATATTCCAACACCACTTTGGTCAGCGTGCTGCCCACGCTCGGCTGGGGCGGCACGGTGGTGTTGCTGAAGAAGTTCGATGCGCGCGGTTATCTGACGCTCGCCGAACGCCACCGCGCCACGCACACCATGCTGGTGCCGGTGCAATATCAGCGGATCATGGCGCTGCCCGATTTCGATCGCTTCGACTTGTCGAGCTTCCGCTTCAAGACCTGCACCTCCGCCCCGTTCCCGGCGGCGCTGAAGGCCGATGTCGTCGCGCGCTGGCCGGGGCTGCTGGTCGAATATTACGGCATGACCGAGGGCGGCGGCACCTGCCTGCTGATCGCCAACGCCTTTCCCGACAAGCTCCACACCGTCGGCCGCCCGGTCGAGGGCCACGACATCCGCCTGATCGACGATGACGGTCGCGAGGTGCCGCAGGGCGAAATGGGCGAAGTGGTCGGCCGCAGCCCGGCGATGATGACCGCCTATCACGGCCGCAAGGACGCCACCGCCGCCGCCGAATGGTTCGATGCCGTGGGCAACCGCTTCATCCGCCACGGCGATGTCGGGCGCTTCGATGCCGACGGGTTCCTGACGTTGCTCGACCGCAAGAAGGACCTGATCATCTCGGGCGGCTTCAACATCTATCCGACCGATCTCGAGGCCGTGCTGGCGCGTCATCCCGCCGTTGCGGACTGCAGCGTCATCGGCGTACCGAACGAGGCGTGGGGGGAAAGCCCGGTCGGCTTCTACGTGCCGCATACGGGGGTCGACGCCACCATCGCCGAGATCCTCGACTGGACCAATGCGCAGCTTGGCAAGACGCAGCGTCTGGCGGCACTCCACGCGATTGCCGAACTCCCGCGCAGCGCGATCGGCAAGGTGCTCAAACGCGAGTTGCGCGATCGCTTGGCGGAGCACGCGCTGTGACCCCGATCCACCAGATTCTCTCCACCGCGCAGCCGGTCGAAGGCGGCTTCCGCACCGAAATTCCCTCCGACTGGCTGCAAGGGCGCACCGCTTATGGCGGCCTGTCGAGCGCGCTGGCGCTGCACGCCGCGCAAGGTATCGAACCCGATTTGCCACCGCTGCGGTCGGCGCAAGTCTCCTTCATCGGGCCGCTGGCGGGCGCGGTCACGGTCACCGCGACCAAATTGCGCCGCGGCCGTACCGCCGCCTTCATTCAGGCCGATATCGTGTCGGAGGCGGGGCTCGGCTATCGCGCAATCTTCGTCTTCATGGCCGAACAGCCCTCGCGCATTGCGCTCAGCGGCGGATTGCAGCGTGCGGTCACCCCGCCTGCTCCCGACGCCACCCTCTACACGGGCCCCGACGGCTTTTTCACCGGCAATTTCAACTTCCTCGACCTGAAGGATCAGGCACCGGGCGAAGCCGAATGGCTGCGCTGGGCGCGGTTGCGCGATGCGTCGGGGATCGACCCGATGGTCGAGGTGCTGGCGCTGGCCGACGCGCTACCGCCCGCCGCGTTCAAACTGCTCGGCAAGCAGCCCGCGCCGCTCAGTTCCCTGACGTGGATCGTCAACCTGCTGACGCCCGCCCCCGCCACCCGCGATGGCTGGTGGTTGCTCGCGGCCGAATCGGCCCACGCGGTCAATGGCGGATCGAGCCAGACGATGATGCTGTGGAATGCCGACGGCACCCCCATTGCCCAGGGGATGCAAAGCGTCGCCATCTTCGCGTGACCGCCGGGCGTGGTTGCCACGCCTTGCGACATTTTGCGACACTTTGCCCCCATCCCCGGGATAGTGGCGCGACAGATGCCACGGCATAACCGCGCAACCGACACGCCATCGCCAAAGCAGCATCAGGAGACCAGCCGATGAGGTTCACCCGCATTCTTACTGCAGCCGCAATTGCCGCGCTTGCGACCGCTGCGGCCGTTGCACAGGGCGGTGGCATGACGCAGGCGGACACCAATGGCGATGGCATGATCTCCAAGGCCGAAGCCACGGCGCAAGCGAATGCGCGTTTCGACGCGATGGATACCAACAAAGACGGCTTCCTCTCGGCCGACGAGCAGACCGGCCCGGCGGCGCGCCTGCTGACACGCGCCGATACCGATGGCGACGGCAAGATCTCGCGCACCGAATATCTTGCGCAAGCCGACAAGCGTTTCGCGCGCATCGACGCCAATGGCGATGGCCAAATCACCAAGGACGAATTGACCGCCTGGACCGACCGCGCGCGCAAGGCAGTAATGCAGCGCCGCGACCCTGCGGACGCGATTGCCCCCGCGCCAACCCCTTCCCCCAATCCGGGCCAATAATCCCCAGGCCCGGCCGCCGGGCGAGCATGCCCCCCGCTCGCCCGGCACCTTTTTCCAAGTGGATCGCGTCATGCTAAACACCGACACCATGGGGGAAACGCCGCATCTGTTGCTGGTTGACGACGAACGCTCGATCCGCGAGCCGCTTGCGCAGTTCCTGACGCGGCAAGGGTTCCGCGTGACGCAAGCGGGCGACGCCGAGGGCGCGCGCGCGCGGATGACGGCTTATGCGATCGACCTCGTCATTCTCGATATCATGATGCCGGGCGAAGACGGCCTGTCGCTCACCCGCCACATTCGCGAGAGCGGCGAGATCCCCGTCATCCTGCTCACCGCCCGCACCGAGGAGACCGACCGTATCGTCGGGCTCGAAATGGGCGCGGACGATTATGTGGTAAAGCCGTTTTCGCCGCGTGAACTGGCGGCGCGGGTCAAGGTGATCCTGCGCCGTGCCGCCGCGGGCGGCGTGCGCCAACACGCGCCCGAAAGCGGATCGTTCGCCTTTGCCGGATGGGTGCTGAAATCGGGCGAGCGCACTTTGGTCGATCGCGACGGCGTCTCGGTGCCACTGTCGACCGGCGAGTACAACTTGCTGCACGCGCTGGTCACGCGCCCGCGTCAGGTGCTGACGCGCGACCAGTTGCTCGATCTCACGCAAGGCCGCGAAGCCGCCGCGTTCGACCGCGCGATCGACAATCAGGTCAGCCGTTTGCGCCGCAAGATCGAAGCCGACCCTAAGGCACCCGACCTGATCAAGACCGTATGGGGCGGTGGCTATACGCTGGCCGCCGAAGTGACCCGGCTGTGACGACGGCGCGCCCTTGAAGCTCCTCCCGCGCAATCTCTCCGGCCAGATGGCGCTGCTGATCGCGGTGGCGCTGTTCGTCGCGCAGGCGATCAATTTCGGCTTATTGCTGCAGGAACGGCGTCAGGCACGGCTCGATCAGGCAACCGGGCCCGCCGTCACCCGCATCGTCGATGCCGACGAACGCATTGCGGCGGGCAAGAAGATCGGCGGCGGCGGCTCGTGGAGCCGCACCCGCGTGCTGGCCGCCTCCCCGATCCCGGCCGGGGCGGAGCGGCTGGGCGATATCGAGCAAGCGTTGCGTGCCGCGCTCACTGACGCTGGCGTCAAGGTAAACCGGATCGAAACGCAAGTGTTGCCGATCTCGCCGAACGATCCGCGTCTGCGCTATGTCAGCCAGTCCCGCATCGAACGCCTGCTCCGTGCGGGGGCGGAGCTCGTCGTCGCGGTCCAGCGGCCCGACGGACAGTGGATTGCGCTCAACATCGGCTGGACGCGCAGCGATTCGACGATCCTGTGGCGGCTGTTCGCGCAGACGGCGATTCTCTACGGCGTAGTGCTGGTGCCGTTGCTCTGGGCGGGACGCCGCATATCGCGCCCGCTTCGCCGCCTGGCCACCGCCGCACGCGACTTCCACCCTAGTACCGCGACCGAACCGATCGTCGAGAGCGGTCCGCAGGACGTGCGCGACGTGATCGTGGCGTTCAACGCACTGCGGCTGCGCGTGACCGCCATGCTGGAGGAAAAAGATCGCATGCTCGGTGCGATCGGGCACGATCTGCGTACCCCGCTGGCGGCCCTGCGCGTGCGGATCGAATCGGTTGAGGACGACACCGATCGCGCAAAAATGGCCGATACCATCGCCGAAATGAACCGCACGCTCGACGACATTCTGTCGCTCGCTAGGCTGGGTCGCCCGAGCGAACCGCCGACCGAGGTCGATCTCGCGGCATTGGTCGATGCGGTCGTCGAGGATTTCCGCGATCTTGGCCACTCCGTCGGTTTCGAAGAAGCCGATCGCCTGAAGGTCCGGCTACGCCCCTCGCCGATGCGGCGCGCGCTGCGCAATCTGATCGAGAATGCGCTGAAATATGGCGGGTCCGCCGAAGTCACGCTCACCGCGACACCGCGCGAAGTGGTGATCGCCGTGTGCGATCGTGGCCCCGGCATCCCCGCCGATCGGCTGGGCGATGTGTTCGAGGCGTTCACCCGGCTGGAGACGTCGCGCAACAAGGAAACCGGCGGCATCGGGCTGGGGCTCGCGCTTGCCCGCGCGATCGTACGCGAGGCGGGCGGCGACATTACGCTGGAAAACCGCGACGGCGGCGGCCTGATCGCGCGGATTACATTGGCGCGACCCTAACGGCGGGTGCGCGAGCAAACCTCGCCAAGCCCGCGTTACCCCGCCAGCCGCTTCCGGTTGGCGCGCACCGTGCGAGAATAGTGCCGGATGATCTTCTTCGTCGCGGTTGCAGGCGTGGTACCCAGGCGACCCGTCAGCATCGCCATCTGCAACTGCAGCGCCGCAGTCATCTTCTCATCGATCATGCGATGCGCCTCGGCATCGCTGGCAGCGTTGCCATTGGGACCGGCCATCACGCGCTGCCACGTCCGCAACCCGATCACCGCCGACGCTTCGAGCCCGAGCGTCCACGCTTCGATACCGATTGTCGGCCATGGATTGGCGATCGCGCCGAGCTTGCTTTTGCGGGCCATGGTCGCGGTCCTTGATCGGGTTTGGCGGAGACAGTCTCCATCGCCAACGCTTGGGCCGAGGATTCGGTGCGCGTCAGGACGGTGCCGGGAAAGCCCGGTTCACGCCACCCCGATAATTTCGACCGCATCGACCTTACCCGCAAAATCCACGCGCTCGCCAACCTCCCCACCGATCAGCGCGCGCGCCAGCGGTGCCTGGAAGCCGATACGGCCCTCCGCCGGATCGGCCTCGTCGCCGCCGACGATTTCGACCGTGCGGTCGGCACCCGCCAGGTGGTACGTCACGCGACTGCCAATACCGATCACGCCAGCAGGCGGCGCGGGTACGACTTCAGCGGTGGTCTGGCGGGTATGCCAATAGCGCAGTTCGCGCAGCACCGCGTCGCGATCGACCGCCGCCGCATCGGCCAATGCCGCTTCCAGTTCGATCACCTTGGCACCGATCAGCGCCAGCCCGCGCGGCGTGACCAGATTCGGCCCCGGCGCGATCGGCCGTTCGAACTTGGGTTCCAGATGTTCCTCGTCGCTTTCGCGACGGAAGGCGACGCTCATTCCGCTTCCTCTCGTGTTTGTTGTATAACGCGCTGCCGGACACTTGGGTGCAACGCAACAATCTGCTAGGCGCTGCCGATGCTGAATATCAATGGTATCACGGTGCGCCTCGGTGGGCGCGCGATCCTCGACGGCGCGAGCGCCGCACTGCCCCCCAAGAGCCGGGTCGGCCTGATCGGGCGCAATGGCGCGGGTAAGTCCACGCTGATGAAGGTGATGATCGGCCAGCTCGAACCCGATCTCGGCGAGATCGAGATGCCGCGCGGCACCCGTATCGGCTATATCGCGCAGGAAGCGCCGAGCGGCACCACCACCCCGATCGAAGCCGTGCTCGCCGCCGATACCGAGCGCGCCGCGCTGCTGACCGAGGCCGAAACCTGCCAGGACCCGGATCGTCTGGGTGCCGTCTATGATCGGCTGACCGCGATCGACGCCTATACCGCCCCCGCGCGCGCCGCGCGCATTCTGGTCGGCCTCGGCTTTGACGAGGAAATGCAGGGTCGCCCGCTCGACAGCTATTCGGGCGGCTGGAAGATGCGCGTCGCGCTCGCTTCCCTGCTGTTTTCCGAACCCGATCTGCTGTTGCTCGACGAGCCCTCGAACCATCTCGATCTCGAAGCGACCCTGTGGCTCGAGAATTTCCTGAAGAGCTATCCGGCGATGATGGTCGTCATCAGCCACGAGCGCGATCTGCTCAACAATGTCGTCGACACGATCCTGCATCTCGAAGGCGGCAAGGTCCATCTTTACACCGGCGGCTATGACAGCTTCGAGCGTCAGCGCGCCGAGCGCGTCGCCCAGCTCGCCGCCGCCAAGGCCGCGCAGGATTCGCAACGCGCAAAATTGAGCGAATATATCGCCAAGAACAGCGCCCGCGCCTCGACCGCCAAGCAAGCGCAGAGCCGCCAGAAGATGCTGGCGAAGATGCAGCCGATCGCGTCGATGGTCGAAGATCCGACGCTGTCGTTCGAATTCCCGAGCCCTGAAGAATTGCGCCCACCGCTGATCACGCTCGACATGGCGGCCGTCGGCTATGCCGACAAGCCGATCCTGCAGCGCCTCAATTTGCGGATCGATCCCGATGACCGCGTCGCGCTGCTGGGCCGCAACGGCAACGGCAAGACCACGCTCGCGCGCTTGCTCGCGGCGCAATTGCCCGCGATGGACGGCGCGATGAACGCCAGCGGCAAGATGCGCGTCGGCTATTTCACCCAATATCAGGTCGAGGAACTCGACGGCGACGATACCCCGCTCGAACATATGACCCGCATGATGTCGGGCAAGACGCCGGGCGCGGTGCGCGCGCAGCTCGGCCGCTTCGGCTTCTCGGGCGTCAAGGCGACGCAAAAGGTCGGCAAACTCTCAGGCGGCGAACGCGCGCGCCTCGCGCTAGCGCTGATCACGCGCGACGCGCCGCACATGCTGATCCTCGACGAACCCACCAACCACTTGGACGTCGATGCGCGCGAGGCGCTGGTTCAGGCGCTCAACGCCTATGACGGCGCGGTCATCCTGGTCAGCCATGATCGCCACATGGTCGAACTCACCGCCGACCGGCTCGTGCTGGTCGATGGCGGCACCGCGAAGGAATATGCCGGCAGCATGGAGGACTATATCGCCTTCGTGCTGGCAGGCGATGGCGGTGGCGAAGGTGCCAAGGCCAAGGCGGCGAAGAAGGACGACAAGCCACAACTGAGCGCCGCTGCGGTCGCCCTGCAAAAGCGCGCGCATGAGGCTGAGGCTTTGGTCGCCAAGCTCACCAAGCAGCTGGGTGCGATCGACCGCGCGATGCTCGATCCAAGCACCTCCGAGGCGTGGCTCGCCCGGCTAAGCCCGGCCGACTTGACCAAGCAGCACGCGCAGATTTCGAAGAAGCTGGAGGCCGCCGAGGCCGTGTGGTTCGAGATCAGTGAAACGCTGGAGCTGGCCGCAGCGTAACGTAGATGGTGCGGGTGGTCGGGGTCGAACCGACACTCCTTGCGGAACGGGATTTTGAGTCCCGCGCGTCTACCAATTTCACCACACCCGCAGCGTGGACGGTGCTGTTAGCCGCGACCGCGCCGGACATCAACCCCACATGCGCAGAAGCCAGCCCACCAAGATCAATACCGCGCAGATTGACAGCACCGCCGCCAGAATCGCCGGGACGGCGCTCTGTATTGCACGGCTCTCCAGACCGGGGGCCGCATCGCGTTCCGGCAATCGCTCAGCGAGATAGTGCGCGCGAACCGCCTCGGCGATCCAGGGCTCGGTCAAGCCGACATGGCGTGCATAGGTGCGGGCAAAACCGACGGCGTAAAGCGCCGCGTGAAAAACGCGATAATCGGCGCGCTCGATCGCCTCGAGGTGGCGCTCGGGAATTCGCGTATGGCGGGACACATCACGGAGCGACTCGCCCATCGCCTCGCGCGCGCTCTGCAACGCGGCACCTGGAAACGACTCGCGCCTGACAGGCGGCGCGACGTCGATTGAGACAAGGTCCGCTCCCCCGTACGCTTCGCCGTGTCCCGCCATACGATTCCCCCGCCCAATGGAATCGTTACGGCCCCATTTGAAATATTACACCCTATGGTTACCCAGTTTGATAAACATCACATGCGTCATTTGAGCAAATCGGGTAAGAGTCGTTCGCACAGGGCGGTGGGGAGCGATCGGATCGGTGCAACATTTGCAATGGGAAGTTGCGGCGCGGCCGGGGAGCCGCATGATCGGTCGCATTGTCAGCCAGATGCAATTGGCGTCTGGACTGGATGTGGTCCGCGTTTTGGAAGAGCATCTCCAGCGAAAAATCCCGTTCGATCGAGCGATTTTCCTGCTGATGATCTTGCGCGGCAGTAGCGGCCTTCGCGCTTTCTGTAACGGTCTAGCGTCGACCGCGCCTTCGGTCGTGGACGGCATCAGTATCAATGCGGTCGCAATGTCGCTCAATCGACCGTTCGAGACGGTACGACGGCACGTCCACGCCTTGATCGACGACGGGATTTGCCAGCGCGTCGATCACGGCGTGAGCGTTCGGAGCGAGACGCTGGCCCTGCCCGCCTTTGCGACCTTGCTGCGTTCGCTGCACGACCACATGGTCAGTGTCATCGAAGATCTGTCACAGATGGGCGTTCCCCTGCCGCCAAATCATGTCGATCGTTTCTATGATCCGAACGCTACCATTGCAGCGGCGATCGACCTGGTGCTTGCGCCGTTCGATTATATTCGGGAAGCGCATGCAAGCTGGCTCGAGCTTGTGGTCGTGCACACCGTGGCAACCGCCGGTGCGCGCAAGATCACGCGCGACCCGGAACTGAGCCGCCGCTATGGGGAAGCCGATACCGCTCCGCCCGAGGATTTGCGCGAGCCCATCGCCATCACCGTACTCGCCCGTACCTTGCGCATGAGCTATTCGACGGTCCGGCGGGAGGTCGAAAGTGCGGTCGCATCGGGAAAGCTGACGCGTGCCGGACACGGCGTCCTGGCCACCGACGCATATCTGAGGTCGGCCGCGATCGTCCAGGCCGGAGCGCGTGCCACCGCGCACTGCGCACACGTCTTGCGGAGGCTGGGTCCAGGCGGATTTCGCTTCGATAACCCGACGCACTGCTATCTCGACGGCAAGCCGGCGTTCCTCACCTTCGACTGAGCCCGACTAATTGCGAGGTGCCTGACGGCGATAGCTTAGCGCCTCGGCAACATGAATGCGCCCGACCGTCTCGGCACCGGCCAAGTCGGCAATCGTCCGCGCAACCCGCAGGATGCGCGTATAGCCCCTTGCCGACAAACGCATCGCTTCCGACGCTTGCGCCAGCAGCGTGCATCCTGCCGCATCGGGAGTGGCGACGGCGTCGAGCAAAGCGCCGTCCGCATCGGCGTTGGTGCGCGCCGCATGGTCAGCATAGCGCGCTCGCTGCACCGCCCGCGCCGCCGCGACACGCGCCGCGACCTCGGCCGAGCCTTCGCTTGGCGGCGGCAACACCAGATCGGCGGCGCTCACGGCCTGCACCTCGATATGCAGATCGATGCGGTCGAGCAGCGGCCCCGAGACCTTCGCCTGATAGTCGGCTGCACAGCGCGGCGCGCGCGAACAGGCAAGGGCCGCGTCGCCCAGATGACCGCAACGACACGGGTTCATCGCCGCGATCAATTGCACCCGCGCCGGGAAAGTGACGTGGGCATTGGCACGTGCGACGCTGACGGTCCCGGCTTCCAGCGGCTGGCGCAGCGAATCGAGCACGGCGCGCTGAAATTCCGGTAGTTCATCCAGAAACAGCACGCCCAGATGCGCGAGGCTGACCTCGCCCGGCTTGACCTTCAACCCGCCGCCGACCAGCGCCGCCATCGAGGCCGAATGATGCGGCGCGCGATAGGGCCGTTGGCGAGTCAGACGGCCGCCGGTCAGCGTCCCCGCGACGCTCGCCACCATCGACACCTCGAGCGCCTCGCTCGCATCGAGCGGTGGCAAAATGCCCGGCAAGCACGACGCCATCAGCGATTTGCCCGCCCCCGGCGGCCCCACCATCAGCAGATTGTGCCCGCCCGCCGCCGCGATTTCGAGCGCACGCTTGGCCGTCTCCTGCCCTTTAACCTGGCGCAGATCGGGCCCGTGGCCGACATCGTCCGCGTCGCCGGGCAACGGCTCGCTCAGCAGGCCATGCCCCTTGAAATGGTTGATCAGCGACAGGATGTCGGGTGCCGCCAGCACCCCCTGCCCCGCCCAGGCCGCTTCCGAGCCCTGCGCCGCCGGGCACACCAGCCCCATCCCGCGTTCCGACGCATGCAGCGCCGCCAGCAACACCCCCGGCGACGGCGCGATTCGCGCGTCGAGCCCGAGTTCGCCCACCACGACATAATCGCTCAGCGTCTCCGCATCGACCACGCCCATTGCGCCCAGCAGCGCCAGCGCGATCGGCAAATCGAAATGCGATCCTTCCTTGGGCAAATCCGCCGGGGACAGGTTGACCACGATCCGCTTGGGCGGCAGCGCCAGCCCCATCGCCGCAATCGCCCCGCGCACCCGCTCGCGGCTTTCCGCCACCGCTTTGTCGCCCAGTCCAACGACGTTGAAGGCGGGTAAGCCCGGGATCAACTGCACCTGCACCTCGACCGCGCGCGCCTCGAGCCCGAGATACGCCACCGTCGAAACGCTCGCTGCCATCTGTGTTCCCCCCGGACGCGGTTGAAGCATACCGCGTTTTCCGGCGGAGGGAACAGCGCCGGGCGGCGTCTTGCGCAAACAAGACACCGGCCCCACATGCCTGTCGATGATGACGTCCCGTAATCCGCTGGTCCGCACGGGCCTTGTTTCCGGTGGCGTCGTCCTGGTGATTCTCTCGCCGATCGTTGGCGCGATTCCGGGGCCCGGCGGCATCTTTGTGTTTGCCGCCGGCCTCGCGCTGGTTCTGCAAAACTCACACCGCGCCAAAAAGCATTTCGTCACCGCCAAGCGCCGCTGGCCCAGGCTCGGCCATTATGCCGATATGGGATTGCGCCGCCAAAGCGCCGCACGCCGCCGCGCGCGCGACCGGGAAGCGCGGGAAGACGGCCCGCCCGCCAGCTTTCGCGCGCGGCTCGCCGAGATCCTCGCACCACCAACCAACGATCGCACACGTTGACTTTCCGGCACGTCCTCGGTAAGCGCGCACCTTCAAGGCCGTCCTCGTGGCGGCCATTTTCTATTTCGACGTGCCCCGTGCAGAATTTTAGGGAATGAACGATGAAGCGGACCTTTCAGCCGAGCAATCTGGTGCGCGCACGCCGCCACGGGTTCCGCTCGCGCATGGCGACCCCGGGCGGTCGCAACGTGATTCGCGCGCGCCGCAACCGCGGCCGCAAGAAGCTCTCGGCGTAACCGTACCCGTCGGGCCTCCCGACCTACGCACGCTCACGCGCCGCGCGGATTTCCTTGCGGCGAATGCAGGCAAGCGCGCACCCATGCCGGGCTTCGTCCTGCAAGTGCGCGCTCGCGGTGATGGCGATCCCGCCATGCGGGTCGGCTACACCGTCACCAAGAAAATCGGCAACGCCGTGGTTCGTAATCGCATGAAACGGCGGTTGCGTGCCCTTGCGCGCGAGCTGTTGCCCGAAAAGGGCGTGCCCGGTGCTGACCATGTACTGATTGGCCGCAACGGCGGAATCGAGCGCGATTTTACCGCCTTGCGCGCCGAACTCACCAAAGCACTGGCGAAGGCGGCGCGGTGAGCGACCACTCCACTCCGTTCGAGCTGAGCGTGTCGAAGCACACCTCGCAACACGCATCGACGCTCGTGCGGCTGGGGCCCTTCGACAGGCTCAGGGCGAACGGTCACGAGTGTGTCCTAACGTGCTGACCCGCTTCCTCATCCTGCTGGTGCGCGGCTGGCAAATCGGCCCTTCGGCCGTATTGCCGCCATCGTGCCGCTACACCCCAAGCTGTTCCGCCTATGCAATCACCGCGCTTCGCCGCTATGGCGCAGTGAAAGGCGGGTGGTTGGCAACCAAGCGAATCGCGCGGTGCCATCCCTGGGGCGGGTTCGGACCCGATCCAGTGCCCTGATCGAACGGAAGACACCCGCGTGAAAGAAGATACCCGGAATTTCATCCTGTTCGCGGTGCTGGCCGCGATCATTCTGCTGGGCGGCAATTTCCTGTCGGCTCGCTATTTCCCGCATGTCGCCAACCCGCCCGCGACCAAGCTGGTCGATGGCAAGAGCCAGGTTGTCCCTCCGCCCAGCGGAAGCCCGGCCGCGACGACCCCGGCGCAGGTTCGCGATCTGGAAATCGTCCGCCGCGAAACTCCGCGCGTGGCAATCCAGACCGCCGATCTGCAAGGCTCGATCAACTTGAAGGGCGCGCGGATCGATGATCTGACGCTGACCAAATACAAGCAGACGATCGACAAGAATTCCCCGCCGATCCGCCTGCTGTCGCCACGCGGCACCAAGGACGCCTATTTCGCGGGCTTCGGCTGGAATGGCGACGGCGTCACCGTTCCCAATGGCGATACCGTCTTCACCGCCAATGGCACGACGCTGACCCCCAACACCCCGGTCACGCTGTATTGGGACAACAAGCAGGGCCAACGCTTCACGCTGACCTTCGCGGTCGATGCCAAATATATGTTCACGGTGCGCCAGACCGTCGCCAATGCCGGTCCCGCGCCGATCTCGCTGCGCCCCTATGCGCTCGTCTCGCGCTCGGGCGTCGGCACCGAGGCCGATACCTGGACCAACCATATCGGCCCGATCGGCGTGTTCGACAAAGGCGCCACCTATGACATCACCTTCGACAATCTGAAGGGCAAGGACGCCAGCTTCCTCGGCAAGATCTGGGGCAATTCGGCCAAGGCTGGCGAGAATTTCTTCAATTCCACCGGGGGCTGGCTCGGCTTCGGCGACAAATACTTCCTCGCCGCCGTCATCCCCGATCACGGTGCGCCGGTCCGTGCAGGCTTCCATGCCGCCACCGGCGACGTGTTCCAGGGCGATTTCACGCTCGCCCCGCGCGTCGTCGCACCGGGCAAGGCGCTCGTCTCGACCGCCAAATTTTTCGCCGGCGCCAAGGAAACCAACACGCTCGACCGTTATGAGGATCGCCTCGGCATCCAGCATTTCGGCAAGGCGATCGATTGGGGCTGGTTCGAGATCGTCGAAAAGCCGATCTTCAAATATCTCGACTGGTTGTTCCGCATGATCGGCAATTTCGGTGTCGCGATCATCCTGCTCACCGTCACGATCCGCACGTTGATCTTCCCCGTCGCGCAGCGTCAGTTCGCCTCGATGGCCGCCATGAAGGCGATCCAGCCGAAGATGAAGGCGATCCAGGAAAAGTATAAGGACGACAAGGCCCGCGCGCAGCAGGAAGTGATGGCGCTGTACAAGGCCGAGAAGGTCAACCCGCTCGCGGGCTGCCTGCCGACCCTGATCCAGATCCCGATCATGTATTCGCTGTACAAGGTGCTGCTGCTGACGATCGAAATGCGCCATCAGCCGTTCGTCGGCTGGATCCACGATCTGTCGGCACCCGATCCGGCGACGATCCTCAACCTGTTCGGCTATCTGCCCTACCACCTGCCGTCCTTCCTCGCGATCGGCGTGGTGCCGGTGCTGCTCGGCGTGTCGATGTTCTTCCAGTTCAAGCTGAACCCGGCGCCGATGGACGAAGCGCAAAAGCAGGTCTTCGCGATCATGCCGTGGATGCTGATGTTCGTGATGGCCCCGTTCGCGGTCGGCCTGCAGGTCTACTGGATCACCTCCAACCTGTGGACCGTCGCACAGCAGCGCCTGCTCTACGCCCGCCATCCTGGGCTGAAAGAACCGGCGGTGAAGAAGTGAGTTTCGAACCCGAAGACGTCGAAGCCGCGCGCAAGCTCTTCGCCGGGCCGATCGCGTTCCTCAAATCGGCACCGACGATCGAGTTCCTGCCCGATGCGGTGGTGCCCGAGGTGGCGTTTGCCGGGCGCTCCAACGTCGGCAAATCGTCGCTGCTCAACGCGCTCACCGGCCGCAATTCGCTCGCGCGCACGTCGAACACGCCGGGCCGCACGCAGGAATTGAACTTCTTCGACGTGGGCAACCCGCTGGCGTTCCGCCTCGTCGACATGCCCGGCTACGGCTTTGCCAAAGCGCCCAAGGACATGGTCAAGAAGTGGCGCTTCATGGTCAATGATTTCCTGCGCGGGCGCGACGTGCTCAAGCGGGCGCTGGTGCTGATCGACGCGCGCCACGGCATCAAGGACGTCGACCGCGACATTCTGGAGATGCTCGACAAGGCGGCGGTGAGCTACCGCATGGTCATCACCAAGGCCGACAAGATCAAGGCGAGCGAACTGGCCGAGGTCACCCAGGCCACCGCCGACGAAGCGCGCAAGCGCCCGGCGGCACACCCCGAGATTCTGGTGACGTCGAGCGAAACCGGCCTCGGCATCCCCGAACTGCGCGCGGCGGTGATCGAGGCGGTCACCAGCTAAGCGGGTTTTCGGCGCACGTTGGCGAGCGCGCACATCTGCGCTACAGTGATGCCATGACTCGTCCGATGCGCCCCGCCCTGCTGCTCCTTTCCGCCGTTGCGGCCAGCGCCGCGTGCTTGCCGACGGCGGGCTTTGCCCAGCAGGCCTCGACCGCACCGACCACCACGGCCCCAGCGACCACGCAGCCCACAGGCGACACGATCCGCCTGTCGGATCGTGAACGCGACGCCATCCTCAACAGCAACACCGTGGAAAGCGCCGCCGCCGCTCGCGGCGAGCGCCTGCCGGGCACCGGTCCCGGCATTCACGGCGAAATCGGCGCGATGATCGGCTCGAACGGCACGCGCGGCGTCTACGGCACCGCCTCGATCCCGCTCGGCGACAATGCCGGTGCCGTCATTTCCTTCGAGAGCAGCCAGTATAATTGGCCCCGCCGCGCGCGCTGACCAGCCACGGCCATACGATACGCCTTTCAAACCTCGCGATACATCGCTGGTCCTATGGTTTCATCGCAACATGGTGATCGTCATTAGATGCTGTTGAGCCCCGATCGGCTTCTCAGCAAAGGACGCGATCACGGCAAGTTGGTGTGTGCCGATGTCGATCGTCCAGCTAGCGCGGTGAACGGTGACGCCGCCTTCGTTAGATATTTCGTCCGGTCGCTGGGATAATTGCATTCCCATCGAGTCATAGAAGGTCTTTAGCCGAGCGTTGAGAGCTGCTTCCATGCCCGTCGGATCGGCTGCACGAACGGTGACGCCGCAGGTCTGCTTCCCCGGAGCAAACCACAGTGCCGCCCATGCGTCGTGAGGGCTCCTGACAATCCAGCCTTCGGTCGCGGCCGCACCCGGCGCAACTCTGTTCAACTCATCGGGAGTCATCGAGCGCGCCGTTTCCGGTTGACCATCGAAAATGTGCGCCTTTGTTGGCTTGAGTGCGGTTTCCACACACATGCTCCCAAATAGGTCGACCACTTCCTGGCCCTGATTTGACACCAAGGGCGCAGGCGGTGGTGTGCTGGCCTGAAGAAGCAGGGCGAAGAAAAGCATATCGGTCTCTCCGGGGATCAGAATCGAACGCTAAGACAACTCAATTCTCGTAGGCCGTAATCTGCATCAGA